>NZ_JARFYO020000001.1:0-375000 GCF_029193765.2 Agrobacterium sp. Azo12
ATGACGTTTATCGATTTTAGCCGATTTTGGCGGCTCAAAAGCATATGCTGGCCCTGCCGTTTGAAAAATGCCATAGGAATTGCCAGCACTATTCGACTGAGGCCACTGACAGGCCCGCTTGATACAAGGATTGGAGCAGCCGTGCGCATACTAGAAGAAGCCGTTATTCGCGAACTTCCCAATTACTATCGCGGAAAGGTACGCGAGAATTACGACTTGCCAGACGGTTCGCGCATCATCATCTCGACAGACCGGATCAGCGCCTTTGACCGCATCTTGACCTGCATTCCTTATAAGGGACAAGTGCTGACCCAAACCGCACGTTACTGGTTTGAGCAAACCGCAGACATATGCCCGAACCACGTTATCAGCTATCCGGACCCGAATGTGGTGATCGGTAAACGTCTCGATATTCTTCCTGTTGAGATCGTTGTCAGAGGATATCTGGCTGGCACAACAGGCACCTCCATCCTTACTCTCTATAAGAAGGGCGAGCGCCAGATGTATGGCATCACTCTGCCGGATGGCCTTCGCGACAACCAGAAACTGCCGGAACCGATCATTACCCCGACCAGCAAGGCCTTTGACGGCGGACACGATGAACCCCTGACACCCGACGAAATCGTTGAGAAGAAGCTACTCACCAGTGAGCAATGGCAGACTCTGTCAAAATATGCGCTGGCGCTGTTCAAGCGCGGCCAGGAGATCGCCGCCAAACATGGCCTGATCCTGGTCGACACCAAATATGAGTTCGGCACAGACGCCGAAGGCAACATCATTCTTGCCGATGAAATCCATACACCTGACAGCAGCCGCTACTGGATTGCAGAATCCTATGGCGCAAGCTTCGAAAATGGCACACGGCCAGCGAGCTTTGACAAGGACTTTGTCAGAGCATGGGTGGTTGAACGTTGCGATCCCTATAAGGATGACATTCCGGAGATTCCGGAAAAGCTCGTCATGGACACATCGGATGTGTATATAAGTGCATATGAGCAAATAACGGGGAAAACATTCGTTCCTGATAATAGCGAAAACACACCATTGGAACGTGTTCGCGAGAATTTGGAGCCCTATTTTACCGGAGCCTGATTGTGGTAAACTCATCTGCATCCATGAAAACCGTCAGCAATACAGCAAAAACCGCGCTTCCCCGGAAGCGGCTGCGGCGGCCTGCAGAAGAAACCCGCAGTGAAATTCTGGCCACGGCCGAGAAGCTGTTCAGCATGCGCGGCTTCTCGACTGTGACGATTGCCGACATTGCCGCAGCAATGTCGATGTCGCCAGCCAATGTGTTCAAGCATTTTCACTCCAAGGTCGCGCTGGTTGATGCCATCGTCCTTAGACAGATCACATCTTTGCAAAATGATCTGGATGCCATGGACACCACGCTACCCCCCTATGAGCGACTGCACCAGATGGCGCTGTCACTGATGCGCAAACATGTCGTGACGCTCGAAGAAACACCTTATGTGTTTGAGATGTTGGTTTTGATGGCCAAACAGGAGCTGGATTGCGGCGAGCAATATCTTCAGGTGCTCAATGCGCATGTCAGCAAAATTATCGCAGCCGGCATCAAGCTTGGAATTTACCAGACAGACGATCTCGACGGAACTGCCGATACCATCAATCATGCCCTCGTCAGCGTTATCCATCCTGTACTCATCGCAGGTGAGAACCCGGATATTTTAGCCACACGCTGCACGAAACTCGTCAATATGATGGATGCTGCGCTGCGAAATACACTTGCAAAGTGACGCTTTTAATTTTACGTCACTTGATAACAACTGACGAAATTCAATCATCCGGCTCATTGTATCCAATAAGCCGGATGTTTTTGGTTCATTATTGATAATTGCTTGAAATCAGCTCCGGCTTGCGGATCATCAGAAAAAGCTCTCTTTATCCGCAGAGCTGGCTCTTATGTGGGAAACACGAATGACAAGACGTATCCTTCCGGTTCTTGCCGCCCTGTGCGTGGCTGGCGTGGTTGCAGGCTGCAGCGATGAAAAGCAGACTGCACAGGCGCAAGCGCCAGAACGTCCACCTGCTCCTGTCAGCGTTGTCATCATGAAAGAATCCGAGCAGCCGTTGACGACGGTACTGCCCGGTCGTGCCAGCGCCTTCCAGACTGCGGAAATCCGACCGCGCGTCACCGGCATCATCCGCGAGATCACCTTCAAGGAAGGTAGCGAAGTGCAGCAGGGTGACCTGCTCTACCAAATCGAAGACGACACCTATGTGGCCGAAGTTGCGCAGGCCCGCGCCAGCCTTGCAAAGGCTGAAGCCAGTGTTCCAAGTGCTCAGGCAAACCTGGCCCGCTATGAGCGTCTGGTCAACAGCGGTGCAACGCAGATTGAGTATGAAAATGCCAAGGTGACATTACTTCAGGCCGAAGCAGATGTTGCGCAGGCAAAAGCGGCGCTTCAGGCGGCTGATATCAATCTCAACCTGACGAAAATCCGCGCACCGTTCAACGGCATCACCACATCGACGAGCTTCAGCATCGGTAACGTAGTCACTGCTAACCAGTCCGCCGCGCTGACCACACTGCGCCGTATCGATCCGATCTACATTGACCTGATTGAATCCAGTGCCAATCTGCTACGTCTTCGCACGGCAGTTGCCGCAGGCTCAAAGGGACCGAACAATGCCGAGGCCGACCTCCACCTGACCCTGGAAAACGGTACGAAATATCCTCATGCCGGTAAGGTCGACATGTCGGATATGGCGGTGAGCGAAACCACCGGCACTTATTACATCCGCGCCCAGTTCGACAATCCGGATGACCTCATTCTGCCGGGCATGTACGTTCGCGCCACGCTGACGATCGGCAAGGAAAAAGGCTTCCTTATTCCGCAGCGTGCTGCCGACAGAAACCCGAGCGGCGAACTGACTGCAAAATTTGTCAGCGAAAAGGGTACCGTTGAAACGCGCACATTTGCTGAAAGCAGCCAGTCAGGCAATTCCTGGCTTGTAACCACAGGCGTCAAAGACGGTGACAAGCTGATTGTGGATGGTTTCCAGTGGATTGGCGACGGCGCACCGATTGCACCTGTTGAAGTAACAATTGACGACAAGGGACTAGTGGTAACCCAGCCAGCGGCTCCGGCAGCCGCTCCCGCAAACTGATAATCGCGACAATCGCCCGACGACCGTAACAACGAAGGCGCAGAAACACATATGGCCCACTTCTTCATCCGGCGCCCAATCTTTGCTTGGGTGATAGCGATTGTGATTATGCTTGGCGGCTTGCTGGCCATCAACACACTCTCTATCTCGCAATATCCAGATATCGCACCGACAACCGTTCGCATCAGCGCAAGCTACAACGGTGCAAGCGCGGAAACCGTACAGAAATCGGTGACGACCGTTATCGAAGACGGCATGACCGGCCTCGATGACCTCACTTACATGACGTCCTCATCTTCAACTGGTAGCTCGTCCGTTACGCTGACCTTTGGTAACAGCATCATGCCGGATATTGCTCAGGTTCAAGTGCAAAACAAGCTGCAGCTTGTCCAGACCCAGCTGCCGGATGTTGTACAGCAGGCCGGCATTGAAGTCAGCCGCTCTACGTCGAGCATCCTAATGGTCGGTGCGCTGATTTCGACCGATGGCAAACGTACATCGGTGGATTTGGGTGACATTTTCTCAACCCGCATCGAAGACCAGATCAAGCGTCTTGAAGGTGTTGGTAGCATCAACATCTTCGGTTCCGGTTACGCCATGCGCGTCTGGCTCGATCCCTTCAAGCTCAACAAATATCAGTTGACGACCAGCGATGTCACTACGGCTATTCAGAGCCAGAACACTCAGGTTTCCGTTGGTCAGCTTGGTGCACTGCCAGCCGTACAGGGTCAACAGCTGAACCTTACAATTACCGCGCAGAGCCAGCTGACAACCGTCGCGGACTTTGAATCGGTTATCCTCAAAGTCGAAAAGGACGGTGCAACCGTCCGCTTGAGTGATGTTGCCCGCATTGAAATTGGGGAAGAAAGCTACGGCGGCGATTCCCGCTCGAACGGCCGGCCTTCCTCCGGTTTCGCGGTAAACCTTGCAACCGGTGCCAATGCTCTCGATACCGCCGCCCGAGTAAAGGCAGCGCTTGAGGTCGCCTCGCAGGGCCTACCTGAAGGTGTTGTCATTGAATACCCGTATGACACCACGCCATTCGTTCAACTTTCCATCGAGAAGGTTGTTCACACACTCATCGAAGCGATCATTCTCGTCTTCGTGGTTCTGTTGATCTTCCTGCAGAATTTGAGAGCAACGATCATTCCGATGATCGCGGTTCCCGTGGTTCTGCTGGGCACATTCGGCATTCTTGCGCTGGCGGGATATTCCATCAATACGCTGACGATGTTCGCGATGGTGCTTGCCATCGGCCTTCTGGTGGATGATGCGATCGTGGTGGTGGAAAACGTCGAACGTATCATGTCCGATGAGGGGCTTCCGCCTCTCGAGGCGACCGAAAAGTCGATGGGTGAAATTACCGGCGCGATCATTGGTATCGCCCTGGTTCTGACGGCCGTGTTCATTCCGATGGCCTTCTTCGGCGGCTCCACCGGCATTATCTATCGCCAGTTCTCGATCACCATTGTGTCGGCCATGCTTTTGTCTGCCGTCGTCGCAATCGTTCTGACACCAGCACTTTGCGCTACGATCCTGAAGCCTGTAGACCACCACAAAAAACAGCGTGGTCCCGGTGCATGGTTCAATCGAGGCTTTGGCAAAACAACTGATGGCTATGTTTCGAGCATCGGTTACCTGCTAAAGCGCCCTCTGCGCGTCATGGTGATGTTCGCCATCGTCATCGGTGGTTGCGCCTGGTTCTTCACCAAGTTGCCAAGTTCGTTCCTTCCTCAGGAAGACCAAGGCGTTCTGCTGACAATCGTTCAGCTGCCAACAGGGTCGACGATCGAGCGGACCAACGCGGTTGTAAAACAGGTTGAAACATATTTCCGCGAAAACGAAGCAGACAATGTCGATTCTGTATTCGGCGTTCTTGGTTTCAGCTTCACCGGTTCCGGCCAGAACAACGCGATAGTTTTCACCAAGCTGAAGGACTTCTCGCTTCGCAGCAAACCTGAACAGCACGCTGGAGCGATTGTTCAACGCGCCATGGGAACCTTCTTCACATACCGTGATGCTCAGGTCTTCCCGCTGCTTCCGCCTGCTATTCAGGGCATGGGTACGTCGAGCGGTTTCTCAATGTATCTGGTCGACAGTGGTCGTAACGGTAATGACGCCTTGACAGCTGCATCGAAGGAACTGATCCAGATGACCGGGTCCAACCCGAACATCAGCTCGTTGCGCAGCAACAGCCGCGATAACGAATCGCAGATGAAGATCAACCTTGATCAGGAAAAGATGGGCGCCATGGGTGTGGATCTTGCCTCGGTCAACCTGATGCTCTCGACCATCTTTGCCGGTCGTGACGTCAATGACTTCACGCTGAATGGTGAACTGAAACCGGTATATGTTCAGGGTGACGCACAATACCGTATGCAACCGGACGACTTGAAGTTCTGGTACGCCCGTAACAGCAGCGGTGAAATGGTGCCATTCTCGTCCTTCTCGGAAGTATCCTGGGTAAGCGGCGCTCCAACCCTTGCACGCTTCAACGGCACGGGGGCGATCTCGCTTGAAGGTACAGCCGGACCAGGCATTGCCTCGGGTGTTGCCATGGATGAGATGGAAAAACTGACGGCAAGCCTCAACGGTGGTTACACCGTGGCCTGGCAGGGCATCTCCTATCAGGAGCGTCTGTCCGGTTCGCAGGCTCCTGCCCTCTATGCTCTCTCGGTCCTCATCGTCTTCCTTTGCCTTGCTGCACTTTATGAAAGCTGGTCCATTCCGTTCTCGGTCATCATGGCCGTTCCGGTTGGCGTGCTGGGTGCTCTGGCGGCAGCACACTTCTTTGGCCAGTCCAACGATGTGTACTTCAAGGTTGGTCTGCTAACGACCATTGGTCTGGCGGCAAAGAACGCGATCCTGATCGTGGAATTTGCGAAGGAACGAATGGAGCATGGGTTAAGCTTGCTCGATGCCACATTGGAAGCAGCACGCTTGCGTCTGCGCCCGATTATCATGACGTCACTGGCGTTTATTCTTGGCGTGGTACCGCTTGCAATCGCAACGGGTGCTGGCTCTGCAGCTCAGAACGCCATCGGTATCGGCGTTCTCGGCGGCATGCTTGCAGCGACGGTTCTGGGCGTATTCTTCGTACCGTCGTTCTTCGTAATCATCAGAAAGATATCAAAACGGTCACACTGACAGAAAAAACGTTGTGCCTGCACTTCTCTGATTGTTAAAAAATATACGAATCGTAGCAAACCTTATGCTACGATTCACCATAAATGCTGATCGGGGCCAGTATTCGGGGCAGCCGTGAGATCTCGAAACTTTTAGGGTATTATGATGCTATCCATTCGGACTTCCATTCCACTGGCCCTGCTGCTGCTTTCCGGCTGCGTTGTGGGACCAGACCACAAGGCACCAGAAATTCAATTGCCAACAAAATTTGCTGAGGGCGGCAAGACGAGCAATGGCGATGTTTCAACAGTTGCCTGGTGGAATGCTTTCAACGACAGCCGTCTTAATGGGTACGTCACCACCGGCTTGGCGCAGAACCTGACAGTGCTTCAGGCACTGGAGCGCATCAATCAGGCTGAAGCCAGCGTGGTTGTTGCCGGCGCGGGTGCACTGCCAAGCCTCACGACCCAGGGCCAGCACACAACCAGCGGCCGCAAGGGCAGCCTGCCAACGGCAGACAGCAGTGTCACCAATACATCGGCTGGATCGCTAAACGTGTCCTGGCTGCTGGATCTGTTTGGTCAGTATCGCCGTTCCAAGGAAGCCGCAAATGCAAACCTCGACGCCGCTTACGCAAGCGCCGATGTTGCAAAGCTTTCGCTGCTGTCTTCGCTTGTTTCGGCCTATATCGATGCGCGCTACTATCAGGAGCGTCTGGCAATTGCCCGTCAGAACCTGACATCGCGTCGTGAAACACTCGACCTGACCAAGCTGCAGCTTGAAGCCGGTGCAGCTTCCCGTCTGGACGTTGTACAGTCCGAAGGTCTGGTAAACTCGACACTCGCAGAAATTCCGAACCTTGAAACCAACTTCCGTCGTGCAGCACACCGCGTTGCAACGCTGCTTGGCATGCCTGCATCGTCGCTGGTTGTGGAACTGCAGCGCGGCGCACGCCAGCCTGTTGCGCGCTCCATTCCAAAGACCGGCATTCCGGCCGACCTGATCCGCAACCGTCCTGACGTCCGTGCAGCAGAACGCACACTGGCAGCAGCGGTCGCTCAGATCGGCGTTGCCGAAGCGCAGCTGTATCCAAGCATCGAGCTTGGCGGCACGATCACACCAAGCTACTCGCGCATCAGCGGTGGCAGCCGTGGTTCGTCCAACTCCTGGTCTTTCGGTCCGTCGCTCGTTCTGCCAATTCTTGACGGTGGCCGCCTGCGCGCCAACGTCGACATTGCCAACTCTTCCGCACGCGAACAGTACCTTGTCTGGAAACAGACGGTCCTTACCGCCGTTGAAGAAGTTGAAAACGCACTTGCAGCCATCAACCGTGACCAGCGCACGGCCAGTGCTCTGCGTGCAACGGTCAACTCTTACAACGAAGCGCTTTCGCTCTCGACAGCCAGCTACCGTGACGGCGCATCTTCGCTGCTCGACGTGCTGGACGCACAGCGTTCCGTTTCGACAGCCCAGGCAAGCCTTGCTCAGGCTGTACAGCAGACAGCGCAGGACTACGTCGCCCTCAGTGTTGCTATCGGTGGCGGTTACGCCATTGGCGCGACACCTGCCAAGCCAGCCATGTAAGCTGCCTGCCAGCGCATCCCAAAACAAAAGCCCGCAACACATGTTGCGGGCTTTTTTGTTGGCAAGACAATAAAAAACCTCCGGTTTTGGCCGGAGGTTTTTGCTGTCAACTCGGTTCGAGCTGATTAGTTCTTGGCACGCTCAACGTAGGAATTGTCTTCGGTTGCGATAACAACGCGAACACCAGCGTCAACATGCGGCGGCACCATTGTACGGATGCCGTTGGACAGGATAGCAGGCTTGTAGGACGAAGACGCTGTCTGGCCCTTAACGACTGGCTCGGTCTCAACGATCTCAAGCGTCACGTGGCGTGGCAGTTCGAGAGCCAGCGGGTTGCCTTCATAGATCGACAGAACGCAGGTCATGCCTTCCTGAAGATAGGCCTTCTGGTCACCCATGGTCTCGACGTCTACGACAACCTGGTCGTAGTTTTCAGGATTCATGAAGTGGAAGCCTTCGCCGTCTTCGTAAAGATACTGGAAGTTCAGGTCTTCAACGAATGCGCGCTCAACCTGCTCGGTCGTGCGCCAGCGCTCGGAAACCTTCACGCCATCAACGATGCGGCGCATATCCACCTGTGTAACAGGCGTGCCCTTGCCTGGGTGGAAGTTCTGGGCGGTGAGAACGACGTAAAGCTTGCCCTCGACTTCGAGAACATTGCCCTTACGGACAGATGAGGCGATAACCTTGACCATATGACTTCCTTGTAACTCAGTAAAATGCGTCGTAAAGGACAGCGCGGCTGCGCCTGCCGGTAGACGTTTAATCTGTTTTCCGGGCGCAAGTACCTTAAATTCACGCAAATAGCCAGCCTTCAACTGTATCGACCAAAAAGAAAGCCAGCCATGAACCCGTCAGCCAAGACATCTTCCCCATGGTGGACGCCGGATGTGCATGCCGACCGCAGGCCATTTCTTTTGGGGCGCAACGCGATACAGTCAAATCTCAGAGCCTATTTCGCCAAAAACGACTTCCTTGAGGTTGATACACCGTCACTGCAAGTGTCTCCGGGCAATGAGGCGCATCTGCATGCTTTTGCAACGCAGGGCATAACAACGGCCGGCGAACATTTTCCGCTTTACCTGCACACGTCTCCGGAATTTGCTTGCAAGAAGCTGCTCGCAGCCGGCGAACAACGCATTTCCTGTTTCGCACATGTCTATCGCAACAGGGAACGAGGCCCGTTGCACCATCCGGAATTCACCATGCTGGAATGGTACCGCGCCAACACCGGCTATGAAACGCTGATGACCGATTGCGCAGACATTCTTGCCCTTGCTGCCGAAACCACCAAGACGAAACATTTCACCTACAATGGTCGTAGTGTCGATCCATTTCTGGAGCCGGAAAGAATAAGTGTCGCTGAAGCGTTCGAGCGTTATGCGGGCGTCGACCTTCTGGCCAGCATTGATAAAAATGGCGAGACAGATCGCGACCATCTGAAAGCCGCACTGACAAATGCCGGCATCCGCACATCATTTGACGACACCTGGGCAGACCTGTTCAGCCGCGTCATCGTCGAACGTATCGAACCGGAACTTGGTTATGGCCGCGTGACAATTCTCGATGAATACCCGTCGAGCGAGGCCGCACTCGCCCGCCGGACAGCGAAGGATGGCCGCGTCTCCGAACGTTTTGAGCTTTATGCCTGCGGTGTGGAACTGGCAAATGCCTTCGGAGAACTGACCGATAGCAAAGAACAGCGCATCCGTTTCGAGCAGGAAATGATTGAGAAACAACGTGTCTATGGCGAGACATATCCGCTGGATGAAGACCTTTTGGCAGCGCTGGAATTGATGCCAGCCGCCAGCGGCATCGCGCTTGGATTTGACCGTCTTGTCATGCTGGCAACCGGCGCTCCGCGTATCGATCTCGTCATGTGGGCACCAGTCGCGGAATACGGGAGATGACAACGATTACCCGCAGCCTCAAATCGGTAAAGGCCTTAAACGAGGCCGGGTTGATCGACGCACCGGCGTCTGATCGCCTGACGCCGGTTGGAGAGCGTTATGCGGTGGCCATCACCCCTGATATCGCAGCCCTAATACAACAGGAAAATGGTGATGGACCGATAAGCCGTCAGTTCGTACCGGACCTAGCCGAACTGACCATCACCAATACTGAACGCGAAGATCCGATTGGTGATGAGGCGCACAGCCCAGTTCCGGGCATCGTGCATCGATATCCTGACCGTGTGTTGCTGAAGGCCGTTCATATCTGCCCGGTGTACTGTCGCTTCTGTTTTCGCCGTGAAATGGTCGGGCCTGATGGCAACGGCACATTGAACCGCGAAGAGCTGGACACGGCCATCGCCTATATCAGGGACAACCCGACGATCTGGGAAGTCATCCTGACCGGTGGTGATCCCCTGGTGTTATCGGCTCGCCGGCTGAGCGAAATCATGTTGGCGCTGAAAGCGATCGACCATGTTAAAATCGTTCGTTTCCACACGCGCGTGCCTGTCGTCGAGCCGCAACGAATTGACGACGCTCTTGTCGATGCACTGAAAGCCAGTGGTAAGACCACCTATGTGGCACTACATGCCAATCATGTCGACGAACTGACCCCACAAGCACGCGCTGCCTGCAACAGGTTGGTTGATGCGGGTGTTGTGATGATCAGCCAGACCGTTCTGCTGAAGGGCATTAATGATGATGCCACCATCCTGGCAGATTTGATGCGCGCTTTCGTCGAAACTCGAATCAAACCTTACTATCTGCATCACCCCGATCTTGCGCCAGGTACATCACATTTTCGTCTGAGCATCGAGGAAGGTCAGAAAATAGTCGCGCAATTGCGTGGCAATATCTCCGGCCTCTGCCAGCCGACATATATTCTGGATATTCCTGGCGGCTACGGCAAAGCGCCGGTCGGCGAATCGGTGATCCGCCAGACGGGCGATGGCTGTTATTCGGTGTCCGACTTTACCGGACAGAGTCACAAATACCCTCCGGCATAATTTTTTTCGTACAATTGATTCCGATCACATTTCGCTGATCCAGCCGCGTGTTTTTTTTCCACAATCGCCGGAACCAATCGGTATGCCCGACGTTTCAACGCGGATGTTCACCAAAAGCAGATTTGTGCTGAGCGGGTGGAGGCCTGATGGAGACCGCACGAAAACAAAATTTCACAATTCCGCCCGAAATCTGTCATCATAAAGAAAAATATTCTGCGCATAATCATTTACGTTGATTTTGATTTAGAATTCGGCTACGAAGCAACTTGTTGGAGCTTAGACTCCGGTTTTAGTGCAACACGCGAACAAAGGAGAGTGACATGTTTAAACTAACATTCAATGCCGCCACCCTTGGTCGTATTGTGCTTAAACACGAGCGCACAATTTCGTGCTCCTGCTTCTGTCGAATGTGACCTGAACACCGTTCAATTCATTTCAAAATTTATTCGACAAAGCCACAGCAATCGAGCTGTAGCGGGAGTAGGCATATGCAAAAGCAAGTTATAGAATTCGCCGGTGAACCAGTCGGCATCGTCATTCCGGATAATGATCGTTTCAAGTTCATCGCGGTGAAGTTCCACGTTCACGATCTCGATGAACAGCGGTTCGATACGCCAGATGATGTGAAACTGGCCATTCGCAATCTCGTTCACAATCGCAATATCGCGGCTGTCGCGTGAAATCTCACGCAACACCGGATGTGCGATCCCTATACGCTGAACCATATTTCACGACAGATAAAGCGCGAAGCCTGGTATTTTATACCGCTCCGCGCTTTTTATATGTCAGAAACACCTAGGACAAATCCGGCGCGAAACCATGCGCTGAAAGTCTCATGTCGAAAAAGCGACATCACCACTCTCTCACGACAAGAGAGTGATTTCGACAAAGCTCGGAAGCTCACAAAATTCAGAATGCCGTAAATGTCAGCGTCGTCAGTGAACGCACGATGCCCGGGATGCAGACGATATTATCGTTGATGAATTTCCCGGTATCCTGATCTTCCTTCAGGTATATCTTCAGCAGCAGATCATATTCACCACTGGTCGAATAAAGCTCGGACACCAGCTCCGTTTTGTAGATTGCATCCGCGACCTCGTAGGTCTTGCCCGGTGTGCATTGCAATTGAACGAAGATTGGCTTCATTGGTAGATACCCTGATATGCGCTTTCGATGAGGTGGCACACCTCTTTTCAACAACACTATTGGCTGAGGCGTGCCTGTGTTGCAAGTCCATTGGCCATTTTGTGCCCTCTAGCAAAGACCATTGTCTTGCTGCCCTCGCACAAACCCGGGCAGATCGGCATTATTCCCTAAGGGAATGATCTGTTGACGATATGTCGATATCCAACAGCCTTCACACTCGCTAAGCTCGAAGCATAATCACTCCCGGTCAACGGGAGAAACCCACTTCCGGATGGCGAACATGTACAACGATCCACGCTCCCACGGCCTGTGGGAAATGACAGCTCCCCCGCCGCCTGAAACATCGCCGCTTCAAGGCAATGTCTCGGCAGATGTCGTCATCGTGGGTGGCGGTTATACCGGCCTTTCCGCAGCCTTGCATCTGGCAGAACGCGGCACGCGGGTAACCCTACTGGAGGCAAAACAATTTGGCTTTGGCGGCGCTGGCCGAAATGTCGGCCTGATCAATGGCGGCATGTGGACCATGCCCAAGGAACTGCCAACCGTGCTTGGTCCTGTTTATGGCGAACGCTTGCTGGATTTGCTGGGCGGTGCGCCGCTGGTTGTGCGCGAGCTCATTCAAAAATACGCCATCGATTGCCAATTGCAGACGAACGGTACGCTGCATTGCGCTGTCGGCAAGTCAGGCCTTGAGGAAATTGAGGAGCGCTGCCGCCAATGGAGCGCACGCGGCGCGCCGGTGAAAATTCTTGATGCGGAAGAGACCGCCAGACGTGTTGGCACCCGCGCCTATGCTGGCGCTCTTCACGACAGCAGGGCTGGAACCTTACAGCCACTCGCCTATGCACGCGGCCTTGCCCGCGCCGCACAAAATGCAGGCGCCCAGCTACACACTGAAAGCCCGGTCCTATCGACAGAACGACAGGCTGGAAATTGGATCGTCAGGACTGCAAAAGGCTCCGTCACGGCACAATGGATTATTGTTGCGTCGGAAGCCTATAGCACCGGCCCCTGGGAAGTCGTTCGCCAGGAACAGGTCTATCTTCCCTACTTCAATTTCGCAACGAAACCGCTGAACAAAGCCGTCCTCAACACCATTTTGCCGGGCAAAGAAGGATGCTGGGACACACGGGAAATCCTGTCGTCTTTCCGGCTGGACAAGGAAGGCCGGCTGGTTTTCGGCAGCGTCGGTGCATTGCGCAACACTGGTCTAGCCGTTCACCGGGCTTGGGCTATCCGTTCATTACAAAAACTCTTCCCGCAAATTGGCAAAGTAGAATTTGACGCCGAATGGTACGGCAAGATCGGGATGACGGATAACGCCCTGCCACGTTTCCATAAATTCGCACCCAATGTCGTCGGGTTCTCTGGTTACAACGGCCGCGGCATCGCGCCGGGCACAATCTTCGGCAAAACAATAGCAAGCCATGTCAGCGGTGATATCACCGAAGACAACATGCCCTTGCCTCTGACCGAAGCGAGAGAGCAGAAACTGCGCAGCGTCAAAGAACTTTACTACGAAGCGGGCGCACAGATTGCCCACATTGCCGGGGCACGTTTCTAGCACCCGTTGCCTGAGAAGGCCTCTCTGACCGGATCTGCGTGCTCGACCGCCGCAGGTCCGGTTTTTATTTGCCGCAAATACGGACAAGACTGGCTGACATCAGCATACGACGTCGGCGCAAGCCGATGTATTCTTGAAAACACATCCATTCTCGGTTAAGCCAAACCGTCATATACAACAAAACATATCGACTGACCAAAAGGAACCGCCATGAAATTTCTCAGACGCCACATGTTCAGAATAATCGCGGCTTCCGTTGCAGCCGTATTCCTGTCCACAGCCATGCTTTCCGGCACAGCCGCTGCTGAAGAAAAAGTAACGGTTTTTGCCGCTGCCAGCATGAAGAATGCGCTGGATGCGATCAACGCAGACTGGGCCAAGGAAACCAGGAACGGAACCACTGTTTCCTATGCAGCGAGCTCTGCATTGGCCAAGCAGATTGAAGCTGGCGCACCTGCCGACATCTTCATCTCCGCCGACCTGGCATGGATGGACTATGTCGCTGAAAAGAAGCTGATCAAGGAGGACACCCGCTCCAACCTTCTGGGCAACCGCATCGTTCTGGTAGCTCCAGCTGACAAGGGAAAGGACGTTGAAATCAAGGAAGGTTTCGACCTGGCTGGTCTGCTGGGTGATGGCCGCCTGGCGATGGGTGCAGTTGATTCCGTTCCAGCTGGCAAATACGGCAAGGCCGCTTTGGAAAAGCTCGGCGTATGGTCATCGGTTGAAGCCAAGGTTGCCGGCGCAGAAAGCGTTCGCGCAGCGCTGCTGCTGGTATCGCGCGGTGAAGCTCCTTACGGCATCGTCTACCAGACGGATGCCGCTGCTGACACAGGCGTAAAGATTGTCGGCACGTTCCCTGAAGATACCCACCCAGCTATCATCTATCCGGTTGCAGTCCTGTCTTCCTCGAAGACACAGGCAGCTGAAGCCTACCTCGAATACCTGAAGTCGGACAAAGCTGTACCGATCTTCGAAAAGGAAGGCTTTACAATCGTAAAGTAATCCTCATCCACTCGGATGAAAAGACATACACGCCCCGGTCATGGCCGGGGCGTTCGCTGACAAGAATAAAGGAAACCCGCATTGGACTGGCTAACACTTGGCCCTGACGAATGGATCGCAATTCGCCTCAGCTTATGGGTTTCCACCATCGCGATGCTGGTCAGCCTGCCCTTTGGCATTATCACCGCACTGGCCTTGGCGCGCGGCCGTTTCTGGGGAAAATCCCTGCTCAACGGCATCGTGCATCTGCCTCTGATCCTGCCACCGGTCGTGACAGGTTTCATCCTGCTGGTTCTGTTTGGCAGACGCGGTTTCATCGGCTCCTATCTTGATGAATATTTCGGCATCGTTTTTTCCTTCCGCTGGACGGGCGCAGCGCTTGCCTGCGGTATCATGGGCTTTCCGCTTATGGTCCGCTCGATCCGCCTTTCGATCGAATCCGTTGATCGAAAGCTGGAGGAGGCAGCCGGAACCTTGGGTGCAAGCCCGTTATGGGTGTTCCTCACCGTTACCTTGCCGCTGACATTGCCCGGCATTATCGCCGGCATGATTCTGGCCTTTGCCAAGGCCATGGGTGAGTTCGGCGCCACCATTACATTCGTGTCGAATATTCCTGGCGAAACACAGACATTGTCGGCCGCCATTTATACATTCACGCAGGTTCCGGGCGGAGACCTCGGCGCGCTAAGGTTGACGATCGTCGCCATAGTCATTTCCATGCTGGCACTTCTTGCCTCGGAATTCATGGCGCGCTTCGTCGGAAAACGGGTGAACGCAGAATGACCCTTACCGTCAGCATCAATCACCGTTTTCAGTCTTTTCATCTGGACGCATCCTTTGTGTCCGAGCGTGGGGTGACAGCACTTTTCGGCCGTTCAGGATCGGGCAAAACCTCGATGATCCGTATCATTGCCGGATTGACGAAACCCGATAACGGTAAGGTCGTTCTTGATGACACGACGCTGGCGGATTCCGACAGACGACTTTTTGTGCCGGGTTACAAACGCCGCTTTGGATATGTGTTTCAGGAAGCACGGCTTTTCCCGCACATGACCGTGCAGCAAAATCTGGATTATGGCCGCTGGTTTACACCAAAGGCCAACCGCCAGACCAACGATGCTCGCATCATTGAGATGCTTGGCATCGGCGCGCTGTTGTCGCGACATCCGGACAAATTGTCAGGCGGCGAAAAACAACGTGTCGCCATTGGCAGAGCACTTCTGTCTTCACCACGCATGTTGTTGATGGATGAACCGCTTGCGGCGCTAGATGAAGCCCGAAAGCTGGAAATCCTGCCCTATCTGGAACTTCTGCGCGACGAAATGCGCCTGCCGATCGTTTATGTCAGCCACTCGGTCGCCGAGGTCGCCCGTCTGGCCGACAAGGTCATCGTGATGAAGGACGGCAAGGTGGAAGCGGCAGGTCCCGCCAGCGAAGTTCTTGGTGAATCCGCCTTTTCCAACCAACTCGAACGCCGTGAAATGGGCAGCATTCTCTCCGGCAAGATCGAAGCGGTTGACGATAAATATGGACTGCTGACCGTTCGCCTCAAACAGAAAAGCCTCACCATACCTGCCAAGGCAGGCGAAATCGGCAAAACCGTGCGTGTGCACATTCCTGCCCGCGACGTCATGCTGGCAACCGAAAATCCCAATGGTTTGAGTGCATTGAACATTTTGCAGGGCACCATCAAGGACATATCAGACGCCACCGATGGCATGGTCACCGTCAGCATCAATTGTGGTGGCGATACCATCCTGTCACGGATTACCGCCCTGTCTCAGGAAAGGCTGGGGCTTGAACCGGGCAAGCCGGTTTTTGCGATCGTCAAATCGGCAGCACTCGACCGCTACTGACCGGCATCAGATGACCGGTGGCGGTTTTTCTCCAGCCAGTCCAACTCTGGTTTGACAGCCTTTTCAAGCTTCTCCTGCATATTACGGTAGGTGTGAAGCAGTTCATTACCAAACTCCGTCAGGGCAGCACCACCGCCCTGCTTGCCGCCCCGCTGGGATTCGACAACCGGCCTGCGGAACATGCTGTTCAAGGCATCCACCAGCAGCCAGGCCCTTCGGTAGGACATATCCATCGCGCGTCCTGCGGCAGAGATGGATCCTGTCGAGGCAATCAGCTCCAGCAGACGGATCTTGCCATGACCCAGCCTGCTATCTGGCGGAAAATCGATCCGCAACACCAGTCGCAAGACATCATCACTATTTTCCATCAACCATCTCGACACATTCAGCAGGACTATGGTCGCTGTTATTTCATGCCTTATTCGGAAAGAACAGAGAGAGCTTCATCCGCAATCGTCTGTTCCTCGTCGGTTGAGATAACATAGACCGCGACCCGGCTGGCCTCACTGCTGATCAGCCTGCGATTTTCATTATTGGCGGCATCATCGATCTCAACACCCAGCCACATCATCCTCTCGGCTATGCTTTTGCGCATCAACGGCTGATGTTCACCAATGCCAGCCGTAAAAACAAATGCATCCAGACCCCCAAGTGTCGCCGCAAGCCGTGCAGCCTCGCCGGCAATCCGGAAAGAAAACAGATCAAGCGCAAGTCTGGCGTCGGGATTTTCACTCTTTAGCAAATCACGAATGTCAGCACTGACGCCGGAAACGCCAAGCAGGCCGCACCTGTGATAAAGCAACTCCTGCAGATCGACAGGCTTCATGCCCTTTTCAGTAAGGAGATGCAAAAGAACCCCGGCATCAAGCGCTCCGCACCGGGTTGCCATCGGGATGCCATCCAGTGTCGAAAAGCCCATGCTGGTGTCACGGCTAATGCCTTCCTCCAGTGCGCACAGACTTGCCCCGCTTCCCAGATGCGCGGCAACAACCTTCCCCGAGCCAAGCTCAGGTGCGATGCGCTTCAAGGCACTGGCAATGAATTTATAGGACAGCCCATGAAAACCGTAGCGCCTTACGCCTTCATCATGCAGGGCAGAGGGTAGCGCAAAACGTTGCGCCAACGGATGCTGGCTTCTGTGAAACGCGGTGTCGAATGAAACCGTCTGCGGCATATCAGGGAAAAGATGACTAATCGCCCGGATCAACCGCAGACTTTGTGGCTGATGCAAAGGTGCAAGAGGTGTCAGATCTTCAATACCGACACGTGTTTCGTGGCTTAGAACAACAGGGCCTTCGAACCTGTCGCCACCATGCACCACCCTGTGCCCCACCGCATAAACATCATCCAGGTTGAAATGTTTGGCGAGCCAGCCAAAGGTTTCTTCCAGCACGTCATGCAGGACATCCTGCCCATCCGAGGTCAATGGCACTTCAAAATCTTGCGGACCTTCCATCAAATGGAAAACCAACGGACGCTCCCGAAAATCAATGATGCCTTTGCCAACACGGGTGGCCTTATCCGCCTCGACCGCAAAAAGACCAATCTTCACGGTCGATGAACCGGCATTGAAGGTAAGAAGCATCTTGCTCGTCATGACTGACCTCCCGTTGCATGTACCCGACAATCTCACCAAGCGCGCACGCTTTTGTCATCAGGATCATAGGGTCGATTTTGACCGTAGAATTGATTTCAATCAATGATTGCGCATATCGTTCCCCTATCCTGTAAATAGACAAGATATGCCGCCCCGTTCGGTCTATCTAAAATCAGGGGTATTCATGACTGTTTCAGCGCCGCCAAAAACCGACGCGAACTCCAACAGCCAGCCAGTTCCCTGGCACGCATTGGAAGTTCTGCACGCCGTTAACAAGCTGAATAGTAATGAAGCCGGATTGCACCCGGATGAAGCAAAACGGCGATTGGAAACCCACGGACCAAACCAGCTTCCTGAACCTCCCAAAACCAGCCCGTTGTTGCGGTTTCTCGCCCAGTTCAACAATACGCTGATTTATTTCCTGCTGATTGCTGCCGCCTTTGCCGCCTTCCTTGGGCACTTTGTCGATGCTGCCGTGATCGTTGCAGTCGTTACGATCAATGCGATTGTCGGTTTCATTCAGGAGGGCAAGGCAGAAAGCGCGCTTGACGCCATCCGCAACATGATTGCGCCGCATGCCACGGTTCTGAGAAACGGCGAAAAGCAGAATATCGATGCCAGACAGATCGTGCTGGGCGACGTGGTTCTGCTGGAGGCTGGAGACAAGGTTCCCGCCGACATTCGCATCATGCGTGCGCGCAATCTGCAGATCAACGAGGCTATTCTAACAGGGGAATCGGTTCCTGCTGAAAAGCATGAGAGCCCATCGCAACCAGATGCCAGCCTTGCAGAACGCCGCTCACTCGGTTTTTCCGGCACCATCGTCACCACAGGCCAAGCAACCGGACTGGTGGTCGCAACCGGTGGCGCGACCGAGATCGGCCGTATTTCTTCGCTGATCAGCCAGGTCCAAGGCCTGACAACGCCTTTGCTTGAGCAAATCAACCGCTTCGGAAAACTGATCACCTGGGCAGCATTGGCTCTGGCCTCCGTGCTGCTGTTGATCGCGCTGCTTGTCCATCAATATGACTGGGCCGACGCCCTGATGCTGGTTGTTGCGCTGGCGGTCAGTGTTGTACCGGAAGGCCTGCCTGCCGTTATCACCATCACCCTTGCCATCGGTGTTCAGCGTATGGCCGCTAGAAACGCTGTCGTCCGCCGTTTGCCCGCCGTGGAAACACTGGGTGCTACCTCGGTCATTTGCTCAGACAAAACCGGCACTCTCACAAAAAATGAAATGACCGTCGCCTGCGTGGTCACGGCGTCATCGACAGTCGATGTCACAGGAGCAGGTTATCAGCCAGAAGGCATGCTGGTTGAAGCCGGTAACGAAACGCCAGCGAGAAACGACCCCGCCCGCGACCAGCTCGTCAACGCCGCTCTGTTGTGTAACGACGCTGTCCTGACGCATAAAGATACCCATTGGATAACGCTGGGTGATCCGATGGAAGGTGCGCTGGTGACGCTTGCGCTGAAATCAGGCCTTGGGCAGGAAGAACAGCGAAACAATTGGCCGCGTCTTTATGAAATCCCCTTTGATGCGCGCCATCGTTACATGGCAACACTCCACGCCACACCGTCAGGCGAACGGGTCATTTTCGTCAAGGGAGCGCCGGAAACACTGCTTTCTCTCTGCCAAAGACAAGCCGATCTCGATACGGACCAGCCAATCGACATCAGTTACTGGCAGGAAAAAATTGCGGCCGCTGCAGCACAGGGACAGAGAATTCTGGCCTTTGCCACCAAACCGGCGCGGCAGGACAAACAAGACATAAACCCTGACGATATGGCCTCCGGTCTGGTCTTTCTCGGCATAACCGGCCTGATCGATCCACCTCGCCCGGAAGCACTTTCCGCAATAGCGCAATGCCGGTCGGCTGGCATTTCCGTCAAGATGATCACCGGCGACCACGGCGCAACGGCGCTGGCAATTGCCCGCCAACTCGGCATTGCCGACAATCCTGAGGTGCTGACGGGCGTTGAGGTTGATGCATTTTCCGACATGGACCTGCAAAGAGCCGTCAAGACCGTCAGCGTTTTTGCCCGCACCAGCCCGGAACACAAGCTGCGGATCGTGCGCGCTCTACAGGAAAACGGCGATATTGCCGCCATGACCGGTGATGGTGTCAACGACGCGCCATCCTTGAAACAGGCCGACGTTGGCGTCGCCATGGGTCATAAGGGCACCGAGGCCGCCAAGGAAGCCGCCGAAATGGTGCTGCTGGACGACAATTTCGCATCGATTGTGGCGGCGGTGCACGAAGGACGTACGGTCTACGACAATATTCGCAAGGTGATTTCCTGGACCCTGCCGACGAATGGCGGCGAGATTCTGTCGGTGATTATCGCTATTATCTTCGGACTGACCCTGCCAATGGCACCGGTCCATATTCTCTGGATCAATATGGCCACCACGATAAGCTTGGGGCTGGTGCTGGCGTTTGAGCCACCGGAACCTGGTGTCATGCAGCGAAGCCCAAGAAAACGCGATGCACCAATGCTCTCGCCATTCCTGTTATGGAGGATGATTTTTGTTTCAATCCTATTCATGCTTGGTGTGTTTGCTATGTTTCAGTTTGGTCTGTGGCGTGGACTGGGAGAAACCACAGCACGGACGATGGTGGTCAATGCCATCGTGGTGATGGAGATTTTCTACCTGTTCAACGTGCGTTACCTGCACATGACGTCTTTCAGCCTGCGCGGAGCAATGGGCACACCTCCGGTGCTGTTGGCGATTATCGCCGTCACTGTGGCGCAGTTCCTGTTCACCTACACACCATTCATGCAGACAATGTTCGAAACGGCACCGCTGCCCCTGCTTGACGGGCTAGTCGTGGTTTTAACAGGCATCGTGCTGATGATCGTTCTGGAGATCGAAAAAATCGTACTGCGGCGTTTGCGACTGTTTGCCTCGGAGGTGTGAGCGGTTTCAGACAAACCGATCACGCCAGGCCGGTTGCGCCCCGGCAACTGGCAACGCCGTCGCTTCATAGATGCCCCGGGCAATCGCGCGAGCCATGACAATGCCAGCAAGATGACAAATCTCGGCAAAATGAACACCGGTTTCCAGCGGTTTCAAGCCAGTGGCCGCGGCAAACATTGTGTCGCCGTCACTGGAAAGATGCGCTGGTAATACGGCCCGCGCCAGGCCGTCATGGGCCAAGATCGACAGACGATGGGCCTGCGCCTTGGTCAGCGTCGCGTCCGTGACAACGGCACCAATGGTGGTTGCCGTCAGGGTAACACCTTTCAAGCGCATAGCAGTATCAGACGCTGAAAAGCCGCCTGGAAACCCCCTGTTGCCAAATTCACCCGCCTGCTCAAACGGTGCTGCCCAAAAGTGCGGACCATCGCCGACCGTTGCTGAGCCGAGCGCGTTGACGGCAACCAGTGCCGCAACCACATATCCACCTGACGTCACCGCACTTGCCGAGCCAAGACCACCCTTAAAGGTCGCAGTGGTCGCACCTGTGCCAGCACCAACCGTTCCTAGCGAAAACGCCGTGTCGTCAGCAGCCGTGAAGGCCGCATAACCCATGTCTCGATAGGGCGAATGCCGGCCCCAATCCTTGTTACCACCATTGAGCAGGTCCATCAGGATCGCCTGCGGAACAATCGGCACCCGTGTCGTGCCAACCTGCAGACCACGACCCTGTTCACGCAAACCCGCCTGCACGCCCCCGGCCGCATCCAATCCGAATGCAGAGCCACCCGACAACACAAAAGCATCAACAGTTTCAACGGTCATTGCCGGATTGAGCAGATCGGTATCACGACCGCCCGGAGCACCGCCGAGAACCGAACCGGACGCAACAGCCGGTTGGTCAAAAACAATCGCCGTGACGCCGGACCCAAGTGCGAGGTCCGTTGCATGCCCGACACGGACACCTGCTACATCTGTCAGCAAATTCTGCAATTGCGCCATGGTATCCTCTTTGTCTCAGCCATCCTGCACCACCCTGTAACATCAATATACGGGTGGACAGCCGGTCTGAAATTCCCGTGTTTGGCTGCATGGTTATCAGCAATTAACCTAATGGTTTAGGTGAATCTTATGTTTTCAGTATTATCCAAATGACTAGGATATCCAGAAGTTTGAAGGGAGATACAGTCGAGATGAACGCGAAGATCCGTGAAATACTGTCAAAGTTCGGCCAGTTGCCGGTTTCCGTTGATACGATTGCCGATGAAGCTGATCTTTATGCAGCCGGGCTTTCTTCTTTCGCGTCGGTTCAACTGATGCTTGGAATTGAAGAAGCATTCGATATCGAATTCCCTGATAATCTTTTGAACCGCAAATCCTTTGCGAGCATCAAGGCTATCGAGGACACAGTGACCCTTATTATCAAGGACCAAGAGGCAGCCTGATGAATGTTTCTGTTGCCCTGCCGGAAACCGCGCTTGCAGCCCGGACTGCGCGGGTGGCAGTTATCGCGGCCAAACATGCCGATGATGTCGATCATGCCGGACGTTTTCCCAAAGAAGCCGTTGACGCGCTGAAAGCTGAACGGCTGCTTGGCATTCAGATTCCAGTCCATCTGGGTGGCGAAGGCGCCTCCCTTGAACAGATTGCCGAGGTTTGCTCGACACTCGGGCAGGCCTGCTCGGCCGTCGCCATGATTTTTGCCATGCACCAGATCAAGGCATCCAGCCTTGTGGAACATGGCGAAGAAAGTGAATGGCATACACAATTCATGCGCCGCATCGCGGCAGAACAACTGCTGCTTGGCTCCGCAACCACCGAAGGCGGTATCGGCGGAAACCTGCGTAATTCCATCTGCGCCATTGAGCGCGAGGGAACGATCTGCCGACTGCAAAAAGACGCGACAGTTATTTCCTATGGCAGTGACGCCGATGCTATCCTCGTCACGTCCCGTGCCCATGCAGAAGCCAGTTCTTCCGATCAGGTAATGACGGTCTTTTTGAAAGATCAGTATTCCTTGGAAAAAACCCATGTCTGGGACACGCTCGGCATGCGTGGCACCTGTTCGGATGGCTTCCTGTTCAAGGCAGAAGCGCCTGCCGTACAGATATTTGCCAAGCCTTTTGCCGAAATCGCCGCCCAGTCCATGTTGGCCACCTCCCACTTGTTGTGGAGTGCCGTCTGGCACGGCATTGCAGCCGACGCCGTCATGCGGGCACAAAGCTTTGTCCGCGCCGCAGCACGCCGTTCGCCCGGCATCGTACCGCCCGGCGCCATCCGGCTGGCAGAAGTATCGAGCAAACTGCAAACGGTTCGCTCTAACGTCATTGCCGGCCTTAGAGCCTATGCCGAGACCAAAAAAGACCCTGACGCACTGATGTCCATGGGTTTTGCGGTCACCATGAACAATGTGAAGATCTGCTCGTCGGAGACCATACTCGACATCATCAACCATGCCCTGCTGATCTGCGGCATCATGGGTTACAAAAACGGTACGCCCTATAGTGTCGGACGCCATCTGCGCGATGCGCATTCCGCACAATTGATGATCTCGAACGATCGTATTCTGGGCAATACGGCAAATCTGTTGCTTGTTCACAAGCAAGACACCAGCCTGTTGGGATAAAAAAATGGATATGCAAACCTCATTTCTGGACCGTCTCTTCGAGAAGGGCCTGCTGATTGATACGGGCGTTGATGGTCTCTATGGCCGCAGCGGCCAGTTCGAGGATGTCATCACCGCTTTTGAACGTTTGATTGACCGCACCGGCGGCATTGATGGTGCGGAGGCCATTCGTTTTCCGCCCGGTATCAACCGCGCCCATTTTGAAAAAAGCGGCTACATGAAGAGTTTCCCGCAGCTGGCGGGCACGGTTCATTCGTTCTGCGGCTGTGAACTGGATCACATCAACCTGCTGAAATGCATGGATGAGGGTGATGACTGGACAAAGGAACAGAAGGCGACCGATATCGTCTTGACTCCGGCCGCCTGCTATCCGCTCTACCCCACCATCGCCAAGCGTGGAAACCTGCCGAAAGACGGCGGTCTCTACGACATTCAGTCCTATTGTTTCCGGCATGAGCCCTCCAAGGACCCAGCCCGTCAGCAACTGTTCCGCATGCGCGAATATGTCCGTATGGGCACTGAAAAAGACGTGACCGATTTCCGTCAGACCTGGATGGATCGCGGCGTGAAAATGATGGAAGCCGTTGGCCTGGACGTTGAAATCGACGTTGCTAACGATCCGTTCTTTGGCCGTGCTGGCAAAATGCTGGCCAACAACCAGCGCGACCAGAACCTGAAATTCGAACTGCTCATCCCGGTTACCTCGGCCACCAGCAAGACCGCCTGCATGAGCTTCAATTACCACCAGGATGCATTCGGCACGAAATGGGGCCTCAACCTCGACAATGGACAGGTTGCGCACACCGCCTGTGTCGGCTTCGGACTGGAGCGTATTGCGCTTGCTTTGTTCGCCAAACATGGTCTCGACGTTCAGGAGTGGCCGGCAACGGTTCGTGAAACGCTCTGGGGCTGATGACATGACAAAGGTTTTTCCGGCTATAAATCCGGATGGTTACACCCAGCATCCGCTGCACGCGTCCGAGCGCATGTGGCCGGAAACCAATTGTTATGTCGATCTGTGGATCGAGGTCCTTTCAGCCGCTGGCCTGCCACCGGAAGCCATGCTCGGTTTTACCCTGTCGCAGGACTTCGAAGGAGACCAGTTCACCTTTTTTAAGGTGCCGCTTGAGGATCTAGAGGTGCTCTACGGCATCCGCGTGACCGAACTTGCGATTTTCGATAACGTGGAAAATCATGTGCTGACCCAGATTGAGCGTGGCCGTCTGTGCCTGCTGGAAATGGACAGCTTCTACATGCCCGACACCCAGGGGGTCGGTTATGGCAAGGAGCATGGCAAGACCACCGTTGCGATAAACCGGCTAGACGTCAAAAACCGCTCTCTCGATTATTTCCACAATGCCGGTTTCTTCCACCTTGAGGGCGATGATTTCTCAGGGCTGTTCCAGCATCATCTCGAAGAGACTGCCCCACCCTTTCTGCCCTATACGGAATTTGCCAAATTTCCGGACGCACCTGTTTCGCAGCATCATATTCGCACGGTTGCCGAGCAGTTGCTGCGACACCACTTCGTGCGGCGTCCGTCCAAAAATCCGGTCCGGGCCTTTGCCAAGGTATTCCCCGCACAGGTCGAAGCGATGGCTGACAGGCCGTTCGGCTTTTTCCACAAGTACGCGTTCAATACCCTGCGGCAGCTTGGCGCCAACTTCGAACTGACCGCCAGCCACCTACAATGGCTGGGTGGAGAAGTCCGTTTTGGCGAAGCACAACAACATGCGCTGCGCATCGCAGAAATCTCCAAGACTGTGCAATTCCAACTTGCTCGCGCCATTACTCGCCGTAAATTTGATGCTCTCACCACCGTCCTTGATCCTGCAGTCGATGCCTGGGATTTGCTGATGCAGGATCTGACAAGATCCGTCGGTGCGGCAAGCGAGGCAGCGTGACACCCCCAATCCTGCCTGAAAGCATGATTCATACCCTCCTTTCAGATGGATGGATGCTGACGAACACGCCTGCCAACGTTTTCGAGAAACCATCGGACATTCCCGCAGAGACACAGCGGATCACGGCATGTGTTCCCGGCACCGTTGCCGAAGCGCTGGAAAATGCCGGCATGTTCGACCGAAACAACCCGCATCCACTTGATACGCACGATGCGTGGTACAGGCTTGCCCTGAAAACTGATGCGCCGGCTGATGTCATGCTGCACTTTGCTGGCCTTGCCACCGTGGCAGAGGTGTTTCTGAACAACACGCTGATCTTGTCATCCGAAAGCATGTTTGAAAGTCATGATGTTCCGGTCCATTTGAGCGGTAACGACAATTTGGCGATATGTTTTCGCGCCCTCGCGCCACGTCTTGCCCGTAAGGGACCACGGGCGCGTTGGCGTCCGCAAATGATGAACACGCAAGGGTTACGGCTAATCAGAACCACGGCGCTCGGCTATATGCCCGGCTGGTGTCCGGAGATATACGCCGTAGGTCCTTGGCGACCAATCAGCTATTCGCGCCCCGCCAAGCAGGCAATCAAAGATCTGGTGCTCAGATCCGACCTTTCAGACAAAGGTGATGGCCTTCTCTCAATCGCCTTCAAACTGCAAAACCGCACCGATACGATTTCAGTTCATTGTGCCGATCATTCCATGGAGCTGCAGCAGAACGATAACGGGGGAATCGCTGGCCAGTTGACCATTCCCGGCGTTGCGCAATGGTGGCCACACACGCATGGCACACCGCAACTGCATGACGTTACCCTGAAGATCGGTGGCGAAACGTACCCGTTAGGTCAGACGGGGTTTCGGCGCATTGAGGTCGATCGTGGTTCTGACGGCAATGACTTTGCCGTCAAGATAAATGGTGAGCGCATCTTCTGCCGTGGCGCCGTATGGACCAATGCCGATATTGTCCGGCTTCCCGGAGCGCGCGCTGATTACGACCTATGGCTTAAACTGGCCGCAGATGCCGGCATGAACATGATCCGCATCGGCGGAACCATGACCTATGAAACGCCTGAGTTCTTCAAACTCTGCGACGAATTGGGCCTCATGGTCTGGCAGGATCTGATGTTTGCGAATTTTGATTATCCGGCAAAGGATGAAACATTTTGCGAGCACGTCAAAACTGAAGTGTCGCAATTTCTTGCGGGAACGGCCTTGTCTCCCTCGCTGACCATCCTGTGCGGCGGCAGTGAAATGCACCAGCAAGGCGCCATGCTTGGCCTGCCGGAAACAATCTGGAATGGCCCACTAACACAGGAAATCCTGCCGGAACTGGCAACCCGCCAACGTCCTGATGTGCCATTCGTTGCCAATTCACCCAGCGGCGGTGCATTACCGTTTTATCCGAATTCTGGAATAGCCCATTATTACGGTGTCGGCGCGTACTGCCGCCCTTTGGACGATGCCCGTCGCGCCAATATGCGTTTTGCAGCCGAATGCCTGGCATTTTCCAATGTGCCGCAACAACAGACTCTCGACCGGCATCTACCGGTGCCAGCGGTGATTGACCCCACATGGAAAAAGCAGATCCCCCGCGACCGCAGCGCATCCTGGGATTTTGAAGATATCCGTGAGCATTACCTGACAGAGCTTTATGACGTCGTTCCAAACCGATTGCGCCGTGAAGATCCAAGCCGTTATCTCGACTACTCCCGCGCCGTCACCGCTGAAGTGATGGAGGTGACATTTGCCGAGTGGCGCCGGGCCGGTTCATCCTGCAACGGTGCCTTGGTCTGGACATTGCAAGACCTCGTTCCAGGTGCAGGCTGGGGCGTGATTGACGCAACCGGCGAACCAAAACCGGCATGGTATGGTCTGAAAAGGGCATTCCGCCCGGTACAGCTGCTGCTGAGCGATGAAGGTACCAATGGGCTGGACGTACACGTCATCAACGAGACGTCCGCTGCGCAGGATTTCATTGTTGAACTGACCTGCCTGAGAGATGGCAGCCAGCCAGTCGTAAGCGCACGGCGAGAGTTACATCTTGCGGCAAGACAGACGAAAACCATCGCAGCGAGCGATCTCTTTGGGGCATTTTTTGATACGACCTATGCCTATCGCTTCGGTCCACCGTCCCATGATGTCACTGTAGCACGGCTCAAAAATGCTGCTGACGAGGAGGTCATGTCAGAAGCGTTTCATTTCCCGCTGGGCCGGTCACGGGCGATGCACGCGCCCGATATTGAGGTCCATCTGCTGAGAAACGACAAGGGAAACTGGTGTCTGAAACTGACAACCAATCGGCTTGCACAGTCCGTTCATGTTCAGGTTGATAATTTCCGCGCCTCGGACGACTGGTTCCATCTCGCACCGGGTGCCGCCAAGACGATTGAACTGGTCGCCAGAGGCGGTGACGAAATGCTGCCATCGGGTGAAATCACCACACTGTCCTCAAAACAGACGCTGCGGTTTTAATCCACCGCCAGCGCGAGTTCCCTGACCTTGTCGAGATAAATCTTGCGCGCATGTTCCGGCGAAAGATTATGATCTGCATTTGGCATGATTGCGAAGGACACATTGGGGTAGGCCTTTAGCCCCCGCCCGCTCACATCAAAGTAATAATTGAAGTGATCAAGTCCGGCATCATTTTCGCTGTAGAGAAGCGCCACCTTGGTTTTCTGGGCCTTCAAAGTATCAAACGCCGCATAGACCGAACGACCAAACTCATTATGTGAGCGGAACAGCCGTGCCGTCCTGACGCCAATCTGTTTGCCGACCGCCTTGCCAATGTTAATGGCAGCACTCGGCAAATCCACTTCACCCTTCAGGATTCGCGTAAAGGTGCCCCGGTTCAACATGCGTTCGCGATATTCGCCAAACGACCGAGGTTTATGATCAAGGCTATCCTCGACAGAACGCCCTTTCTCCCAACGGAAACAATCCGCATTCACCACGATGGCCCCCCTGATGCGGTCATCGGCCAGTGCACTGCTAAAGGCCACAAACGCACCACTGCACCGCCCAGCCGCAATCACCGGTCTCTTGCCGCGCCTCTGCATGAAATCGACCGCTTCGATCACGTCGATATTTTGCGCTTCTTCATAGAGAACCTGTTGCGGAACACCCGGCAGCGGTGGACTGTCGGCAATATTCGCGCCGTCAAATCGCAAGGAGGTTATGCCTTCTTTCGCCAGATCGCGGGCCATGCGCGCAGTCAGCCGTCCCCAGCCGGAATGGCGGTCATAGGCTGAGTTGAGGAAGACGACATTGGCGCCTCGCGGCTGGCCAAGCGGTTGACACACCACACCAAACAGACGGCCCCTCTCACCAAATTGAACCGGCGTCTCGGTAAATCCGGCACCATCAAGCACCGCGTTTTGTGGCTGATCTGCATGGTGAGCTCGATCAGCGCAAGGTTCTGACCGCTCCTTCACCCAGGAGACAATATTCTCGACGAGACCATCGGGAATGATGGACTGGGTTGGAGAAGACACCAGCGCATCATATCCGGCAAACACAATGGCGTCGGCTTTGGCATCCAAAGCCTTGAAATGTTTAAGAAGGTCATCCTCGGCAATACGCTCGGGCCGCGTCACAAAAAGACAATCGGAGGACGGGATGGTTTCAAGCTTGAGCAGATTGATCTTTTTGATCGCATCCGCAACGCCAGCCGGCATCAGAAGACCAGCAATGGAACCGGGATCTTTCAACCGCTGATCTGCAGGCAAACCAAGCCCGTCATCGATCATTGAAGACCACATGGCTGTTTCACGCAGATAATTGCGACCGGAAACAACCGGCGCCATCATGACCAACGCATCGATTTTACCCGCTTTGGTCAAGGCTTCGCAGGCCACGATGCAACCAAGGCCCTGCGCGATCACCACCAGTTTCTGGCAGCCGGATAAAGCTCGAAGGGTTTGGGCAGCATCCACGACACTTTGGATCCAGACCTCAGCAGCCGCATCGCTGCCGTCGACATCAAGGGAATCACCCGTGCCTGGATAATCAAAACGCAGACTTGCGATGCCGACGTCCGACAGGTGCTCCGCCATGATACGCTGCAGTTTGCGCGTGCACAGTTCTTCCATCCCCCAAGGACTGAGGAAAAGCACAGCCGTATCCGTGAGATTGTTTTCGTCGGGAGAATGAAAAATGCCTGCGCACTGCGAAAAAACCACCGGCCTCGCGGCATAGGAAACAAGCAGCCTGCTTTTCGCTTGAATATCAATATTCTGAGGAAGATCAGTCTTGATCTGTGAGGTGCCTACCATATCCAAACCGTACCGCTCTGATTTCCACATACCTTGCCGCAAATAGCTTAAATATTAGCACATTGCATAGTGTGTTTTTTCAACGCATAAAACCCTGACGCGAATCTTATAGTAATACGCACGCAAATCATCACACCGGTCGCTTACATAAATTTGAACCGCGTCACGCTTGCAGTTAATCAGCATCGCAGTTAGTTCACCGAGAATAATATCTTGCTCTGGCAATCTCACCGGTCAGAACCTATTTCCTCAACCAATAAAGCTCACATGTTTGCGAGGATGGCTTTGACGCCACCCAAGGCATAAATTATAGTTACCTTCACTCCGACAGGGCATTTAAGCATACATGGAAAAAAGCCTCGCCCGCTATATCTGGACGCACACCAGGCGGCAGCAACTCTGGATTTTGTTCATCGTCGCCCTGTCGATGATTCCATACTTCCTGTCTTTTGATCTGCCAAAGCAGATCGTCAACGGTCCGATTCAGGGCGGCGGGTTTGAAGGCGTAAACGCCACCCAGCTGTTCATGCATCTGGAAGTCGATCTTCCATTCTGGGGTACCGTGACGCTTTTTCCCGGCGTCGAACTCAACCGAATGATGACCCTTATGGGATTGAGTTTTACCTTCCTCGTCCTCGTCATCATCAACGGCCTGTTCAAATATTACATCAACACCTTTAAGGGCCGGCTTGGCGAGCGTCTGCTTCGCCGCATTCGTTTCGACTTGATCGACCGTATCCTGCGCTTTCCACCTTCTCACTTCAAGCGAGTGAAGGGGTCGGAAATATCCAGTATGGTGAAAGACGAAGTGGAGCCGCTGGGTGGTTTTACCGGCGACGCCTTCGTGCAGCCCGCCCTTCTTGGCGGGCAGGCATTTTCGGCGCTGTTCTTCATCCTTGTACAGAACCTGTGGCTCGGGCTGATTGCTGCTTTTATGGCCGCGATACAGGTCGGCATCATTCCAAAGATGCGTCGTCGCCTGATCGATTTGGGTCGTCAGCGCCAGTTGAGCGCCCGTCTTCTGGCCGGCCGCATCGGTGAAATCGTTGATGGTATTGGCACAATCCATGCCTACGACACATCGAATTATGAACGCGCCGACGCTGCCCATCGGCTTGGTGAGATTTTCAGGATTCGTTATGACCTCTACCAATGGAAGTTTCTGGTCAAGTTCATCAACAACTTCCTGGCCCAGCTGACACCGTTCTTTTTCTACGCGATCGGTGGTTATCTGACCCTCAAGGGTAGCCTTGACGTCGGTCAGCTGGTTGCCGTCATCAACGCCTATAAGGAACTGCCGGGACCGCTCAAGGAGCTGATCGACTGGGATCAGGCACGCCAGGATGTGCAGGTCAAATACGAGCAGGTCATCGAACAATTCGATTCGTCGAACATGATCCCGCCGGAAATCCAGACCGTTTCACTCGCGGCGGCCGGCACGCTGACAGCTGCCATCACCATCGACAAGCTGGTGCTTGATGACGACAGCGGTGCGCGCATTCTCGAGCCCACCTCTCTTAGTATCGAGCGCGGCGAAAAAATCGCCATTGTCGGCGGGGCGGCGGCTGAAGCACTTGCCGAAGCAATTGGACGCACCATTCGTCCCGCCAGCGGCAAGATCTGTATCGCTTCGGACGACATACTCGAAATACCCGAATCAACGACTGGGCGGCGCATTTCCTATGTCTCTTCCGACACCTATTTCTTCCACGGCAGCCTGAAGGACAACCTGCTTTACGGTCTCAAACATGCGCCGCTGAAGTCGAAGTCCTATGTTGGCAAGGAAGCGGACACGCGCAAATGGGAAATTCTGGAAGCCAAGCTTGCCGGTAACACCGACATGGATCTGCGCGGAGACTGGATCGATTACGAATCCACACCTAGCGGCAGTGATAAGCCGGGCAGCCTGGCGCATGACATGTTCACGGTTCTCGAGAAAGTTCAGCTTTCGTCCGATATTCTCGAGTTTGCGCTTCGCTCATCCATCGACCCGCTGTCTGACCTGCATCTTGCTGCCCGTATTGTTGAAATGCGTCAGGCCTTGCGTGGCGAATTGCAGCGGGAAAATCTCAGCAACATCATCGTGCCGTTTGAGCTGGAAAGCTACAACACGGAAGCAACGGTTGGTGAAAACCTGCTGTTCGGCACTATGCGTGATACCACCCTGACAGGCCGCACGATTGTCGAGAGTGAGTATTTCCGCAACTTGATGATCGAAACCGGCCTGTCACGCACGCTGTTCGACATGGGCTACACGATTGCTGAAAACCTGATCGAAATCTTCGGCGATCTGCCGGCAGACCACCCGTTCTTCCAGCAGGTGACCTTCCTGACGGCGGAAGAAATTCCGGCTTATCAGCAGATACTGCAGCGTCTGCAAAACGTTGGGGAAGACAAATACAACGGCGCAACTGACGCTGAAAAACGCGCCATGCTGCGTTTGAGCTTTTTCTACATCGAACCACGCCATCGTTTCGGTTTGCTGACACCTGATCTGATGAAGCAGATCGTTGAGGTACGTCACCAGTTCCATGATGGCCTGCCGGACGACTTGCGCAGTCTCATTGAACTTTATGACCCGGATCGCTATCTAAGCTCTACAAGCCTGCTGGATAACATTCTATTTGGCAAGATAAGCCACCGCCATACAGATGCATCGCGACGTATTCGCAGCATCGTCGCGAATGTGCTGCATGATCAAGGTCTTTATGAACGTGTTCTGGCAGTTGGTTTGAACTTTAATGTCGGTGCGGGCGGAAAACGTCTGTCGCCACTGCAAAGACAGAAACTCAATCTGGCACGCGCGCTGATACGACGTTCCGATTATTATATCTTCAATCGCCCGCTGCCAGGTCTCGACCACCGCCTGCAAGAAGCAATCGTTGAGAGCGTCATAACCTTCCTGCACCGCGAAGATGACAAGCCAGCGATTATATGGGTTTTGTCGAATGTTTCACTAACGCGTATGTTTGACCGCGTGGTTGTCTTCAATCAAGGCGCTCTGGCGGCAGATGGAACATACGAGACTCTTAACGAAGAAAACGCTATATTCCAAAAGATGGTAGCGACTTAAGCGCATGACAGCCGAAAGCTGACAAAGAACCGGATAGGACAAGGCAATGCTTTTCAAAGATGAAATACAGATGCTGCGGCGTGTTCCGTTTTTTTCGGAAATGGAGCCATCCAAGCTGAAGCTTCTCGCTTTTTCATCCGACCGTGTGAGCTATATGGCTGGCGAAGATCTGTTTCGTCAGGGCGATATGGGTGATGCCGCTTACGTACTTCTGACCGGCAAGGTTGATGTTCTCGTGGATTCGCCGTCCGGCCAGATCAAGCTGACCGAAATGAGCGGCAATGCCATCGTCGGTGAAATTGCCATTCTGTGTGACGGTGTCAGAACAGCAACGGTTCGCGCATCAACCTCGGTTGAAGCTCTTCGCATCGGCAAGGAACAATTCTTCAAGCTGATGTCAGACTTCCCGGATGTAACCATCAAGGTCATGCGCGTTCTCGCAGAACGTCTTACCAGCACCACAACGGAGCTGGGCAAGGCAAGAGCACGACTCGAACATTAAGTTTATTGCGTGACACGCACCCTATCCTGACCGGATATTTTCGTTCACATGCGCTTTGAGGCAGAAATTAACCGCAACAATTAAAGAGGAAGAATATTTTCTGTTGTAATAAAACTGAAATGCTGACTGAATTAAAGAGACAGCATTTCAACCGCAGGGCATCATCAGGATGGAGCTTGCGGCACGGCACCATGAAACACAGAGTATCATGGGAACCGTGGTGAGTAGAGGTGGATCATGGTAGCGAGTTCCGGCGAAACAAGTCGGGAAAAGAGTGCAGACTTATTCCGCGTGAAAATATGGGGTGCACGAGGCACCTTGCCCGTATCAGGCGAAAATTTCTCCAAATATGGCGGCAATACCATCTGCATCGAAGTTCGCTGCGGAGAGCACGTTCTCATTTTTGATGCCGGATCGGGCATCATGCCAGCCGGCATGTCGCTGAAGGCTGAGGGCGTCTCCGACATAAATTTGTTTTTCACCCACTGTCACTACGACCATATTGTCGGCTTCCCCTATTTCAAGCCGTTCTTCAATCAGGCCAATAAGGTTGCCATCTGGTCGGGCCATATGGCCGGCATCAAGACCACGCGCCAGATGCTCAACGAATTCATGAGCCCACCGTGGTTTCCGGCACCGCTCGACATATGCTGCGCCAAGATCGACCCACAGGATTTCAAGGCTGGCGACACGCTTGATGTTCGACCGGGTCTGGTCATCAAGACCGGCATGCTCAACCATCCCGGTAACGCCATCGGCTATCGTATCGAATGGGCAGGCCGGACAATGGCCATCATCACCGACACCGAACACACGCCAGGCATCAATGATCCCAATGTTCTGGAACTGATCAAGGATGTTGATCTGTTCCTCTACGACTGTTCTTTCACAGATGATGAAATGCAACAGTTCAAGGGCTATGGGCACTCGTCCTGGCAGCAGGCCATTCGTCTGGCAAAACTTGCCAATGCTTCCCGTGTCGGTTTCATCCATCACTCTCCGTGGCGCAGTGACGAAGATCTCGACAAGATCGATGCGCAAGCTAGACTGGAATTTAATGGCGCATTTGCTGCCCTTGATGGCCAGACCATTGAACTCTAAGTATTTTTAATGCCAATCATGTGATGGGCCGTGATGTAGATTTGGCAGGTATGAAACGTGCCTGCTGTTTTTTCGCCACCATAACCTCACTATGCTGTTCACTGCGGTTCATATTCGAGGCGCACAGCAATGCTGTTTGCTATTCAACACCATCAGTCATACTGTCTTTAGGAAGTCGGCATCTTTGGGCAACAAACGGCAACCGAAACACCAGGAATATTCTGTTCCCGTCATGACCCAAACGACCGTTTATCATCGGGCAACAGCAGATGAACTCCGATAATCTTCCTGCATCGCTACAACTGCAAAAACTGCGTCTGCTCAGCGGACTGATTATGTTCTCGTTTTTGAGCATGCATTTGCTCAATCACGCGCTTGGCCTGATCTCCATTGAAGCGGCCGAGCACGGAAAACGCTGGTTCTCTGCTGTCTGGATGAACCCAGTCAGTCTCAGCGTCTTTTATGGCGCAGTTCTGACCCATGTTCTGCTCGTGCTGCATGCGCTTTATAAACGCAGAACCCTGAACATGCCGATGCGTGAGGCCCTGCAGCTGATATTCGGGCTTCTCATTCCACTATTGATTATCGAGCATGCCGCAAGTCTCAGATTTTCAAGCATGCTCTATAGCATTCCCATTACCTATGAGAATGTCATCCGCCGTCTGTGGATCAATGCGCCTGTGGCGGGCGTACGGCAAAGCGTGGCTGTTGTTGTCATCTGGAGCCATGGCTGTATCGGCCTGTTTTTCTGGCTGCGATACCGCTCCTGGTATCCGCGTGTCGCACCCTATTTCCTGACAATCGCCGTTCTGGTACCGGTTATCGCACTGCTCGGCTTCAGCAGTGCCGGACGTGAGCTTGAAAGCGCCCAGAGCTACAGGGTCTTGCCCAACCCCATCATTGCTGCTCCTAATGAATTGCACCGTCCAGACCCTCGGCAGGCAAGCATTGATGACAACATCAACAACATCGTCAAATCCATCCAGCTGACATTCGTCGGCATGGTCGGCACAGTGTTCCTGTTGCGTGGCGCACGCACTTTGCGGCAGAACTCGACGTCGATCGATATTCATTACGAGCATGGCGCAACGGTTCGCGCTCCAAAGGACATGACACTGCTGGAGGCGAGCCGACTGAATGGCATTTCTCATTATTCGGTTTGCGGTGGACGGGGTCGCTGTTCCACCTGCCGAGTGAGAATTCTCGAAAGTGACGCCCCCCTCCCGCCACCCGGTGATATTGAGAGAGCCACTCTCCAACGTATCCATGCAGATCAGGATATTCGACTTGGCTGTCAGTTGCGACCACAGTCCAACCTTCGTGTTGCGCTGCTTCTTTCGCAAAACCACCAGCAGGTCGCCCCAGCCGAAAGTGAGCCAATCCGTCCAGGTCGCGAAGAGGAAATTGCTGTCCTGTTCTGTGATCTGCGGAACTTTACGACGTTGACGGAAGCCCGCCTTCCCTATGACATCGTGTTCCTGCTCAACCGCTATTTTGCGATTGTTGGCCAGGCCATCGAGCAATCCGGTGGCAGGCTGGACAAATTTATCGGCGATGGCGCAATGGCGCTGTTCGGCCTCGATGGTAATTCGGCAAACGCCTGCCGGGATGCCATGCGGGCAGCAGCGACGATCGTGCAGGACATAGAGCGTCTGAATGAGGAACTGGAGAAAGAATTCTCGGTACATCTTCGTATTGCCATTGGCGTTCATACCGGCCCATCCATCGTCGGCGTAATGGGTTATGGCCAGGCGAAATCGCTGACGGCGATCGGCGACACAGTCAATGTCGCGAGCCGTCTGGAAAGTGTGGCAAAGGAATTGAATGCCACAATCGTTGTCTCGGAACCGGCTATCGTCCAGTCAGGCGTGCCGATTGGCACTCTACAAAAACATGACATCACAGTGCGCGGACGGTCGTCCCAAATGCGCGTTTATGTTATCTCGGAGCAGGAAAGTGCTCGTTTCCTGCCAACTCCGGCGTAAATCCAGTCTCCATTATGAAAATTGCTTTCTACGCTCCGCTCAAATCGCCCAATCATCCCGTTCCCTCCGGCGACCGGCTGATGGCGCAATTGCTGATGCAAGCCATGTCGATGGCTGGCCATGATGTATCTGTCGTCTCAAATTTGCGCAGCTTTCTGCGAAAAGCCGACGACCCCGAATACGAGACTTTGCTGCAAAGTGCGCAGGAGGAAATTGGCCGGATCAGGGGACAATGGCAGACAAGTGGCAAGCCGGACGTCTGGTTCTGCTACCATCCCTATTACAAGGCGCCGGACCTGCTTGGTCCTTTGCTGTGTGATGAATTCGGCATTGCCTACATCACATCGGAAGCGTCCTATTCAAACCGGCGCAATATCAGCCACTGGGCTGAAAACCAGCGCCGTCTGCTGGATGGCATCAAGCGTGCGGCGGTCAATCTTTGCTTTACGAAACGCGATCATGACGGCCTGCTGATGGCCGCGCCTGATGCCCGGTTGGCAATGCTGCCACCATTTATTGATCCCGCCATTTTTCTTGCACAAAAACCGGCACCTAACCCTTTCCGGCTGGTAACGGTGGCGATGATGCGCGCTGGCGACAAGCTGGAAAGCTATGCTGCGCTGGCAAGCGCCCTGGCACAACTACCGCCTAACCTGCCTTGGACACTGGATATCATTGGAGATGGTCCGGAGCGTAAAAACGTCGAGCTCTTGTTTGATGGGTTTGAACCGTCACGTCTCAATTGGCATGGCGAAAAAAAGCCCGAAGACATCGCAGTCATGTTGGCCAATGCGGCCATCTATGTTTGGCCAGGTCACGGAGAAGCCTATGGCCTGGCCTATCTGGAGGCGCAGGCGGCGGGGCTTCCTGTTGTAGCAGAACACACAGCCGGTGTCCCGGAGGTGGTCCAGCATGGCAAGACTGGCCTTTTGACGCCGGCAAATGATGTGAATGCCTATGCTGCGGCAATAGAACATCTGCTGCGTCATGACGACGACAGGCAAACGCTGGCAAGTAATGCACGTTTATTCGCAACGACGGAACGTTCGCTTGATCGTGCAAGCCAAAACCTCAACACCATTCTCACGAACGATATTGGAACCACCGATGACAGCCATCTCCCTTCGTGAAACACTGGATGAATTCGCAAGTCAGGGAAAATCGGTTGATCTGTGGTTACGGGATGACGACGCGGTTGAACCAACAGCTGCGCTGGAAAATCTGGTTCGTCTGACGCAGCAGCATGCCATTCCCCTGACGCTGGCGGTGATTCCCGAACATACCGGCGCGAAACTGGCAACCTATCTGCGCGATTACCGACATATTGATGTGGCAGTTCATGGCTGGTCACACCGCAATTACGCGGCAGAAACTGAAAAAAAACGCGAACTCGGTCTGCACAGGCCGAAAGAAATCGTCCTCTCCGAACTGAGCCACGGCTTTGAAAAACTGCACGACCTCTATCCAAGCCAGTTCATTTCCATGCTGGTGCCACCGTGGAACCGGATCGATGACGGTATCGTCGATGGATTGCCGGATATCGGCTATCAGACACTGTCGGTGTTTGGGCGAAAAAAACCGGCAAGTCTGCCGCTTCTGAACACCCATATCGATCTGATGGATTGGCACGGCACCGGCGGCGGACGACCACACGACGCGCTGTTTGAGGAAATCGCCACGCGGCTGCGATCAGAACCGCAAAGTGGCAGTATCACCGGTATTCTGACCCATCACCTTGTGCATGATAACGTTGCCTGGGCGTTTCTGGAAAAGCTGTTTGAGCTTACCGCCAATCATCCGGCCATCAGCTGGCGCGCTTCACGACAGCTGATGGCGACACTGTCACCATGATTTCCAGGCGATAAGCAGACCGGACGAGTTTTCATCCAATGCAGCGCGCACTGCCAGCACGTCATCAAGTGGTGCCTTGTCCGGCAACGAACCGGCGACGAAATCCGCCCCGGCAAGGCAGATCGATGCCGCGCGGGCAACAACGGTAAATAGCAACGGACCCGTTGCCCACCAGGCTGGTGCCCGTGGCATATCGTGTAACGCCGCCGGAATGGCCGTCAGCATACGGGTGAACACCGGATGCTGTGGCGGTGCGGCGATAAATGAGTTGGCCAGAAGCACACTTCCTCGTCCCGTATCGCGTGGCACCTCTTCGGCAAAAGCGGTCAGGCCCTGCAGCGGCAACAGGTCATGAAAGCTGATATCATCGCGCGCCGGGTACCAGTCACAATCAAGATAGATCCCGCCAAAGCGCTCAAGGATGACATAACGAGCCACGTCAACCGCACCGGGATAATCTCCGCGTTTCAACATGTCGGCAAAGACCGGATTATCCGTAATGCCCTCACGGCCAATGTCGGCTTCGCGCCACAACCTGAATTCGTAGCCATGATCTTCAGCATGTTTACGCCACGCCTCGATGCTAACCGGAAGCTCTTTTGGTCCAATCCAGATCTGGTGAATGATCTTCGGGACCGGCTTTCGGTTTGCCTCTACAAGCGCGCGATGTCCACTAACATCAAAGATACCATAGGCAGCCAGTACCTCAGGTGGTGGAACGAGAGTGTATTGGTAGCCAATGCGTTTAAGTGTGTCTTTTTCCACTTTGGCCTGCCGAAGCAAGGCCGCATGCAGCCTGCGCGGCAGACCAAACACGGTTTTGGGACCCATCAGGCCGTTATCTGGTTCTTTTTGCAAGTCTCGCAGCAGAGACCTCGCCTCATCAAGGCGATTTTCCTTCTGAAATTTTCTGACATCGGCGAGCAGAGCGTCATAATAGGTCTTGTCCGCCATGTTTCCTTCGGTCCCGTTCAAATGCGGATGTAACGTCATTCCGCTTTTGCCCATACGCAAGCATAGACAGACCAATGGCCCTGCGATAACGTGACTGTAACATCCTGATTACCCATTCGTATTACAGGTAAACAAAAGGATCGAGACAGGGAACCCATTGGCATGAAAACAGGCGTCGATTTGCTGCGCGTTGAAAATGTGCGCGTCTCGTTTTCTTTGATGGGTGGAACCATAGATGCCGTTCGCGATGTCAGCCTGCGTATTCTGCCAGGCAAGGTCACCGCACTGGTCGGAGAATCCGGTTCCGGAAAGTCCGTTCTCGGCCAGACCATCATGGGTTTGCACCCAAGAACAGCACACACCAGCGGCCGTATCCTGTTTAATGACACTGAGAAATCCGCAGGCCCGGTCGATCTGTTATCGCTTCCCCAAGATGGGCGAGAAATGCGCTCCATACGCGGCAACCGTATCGGCCTGGTCTTTCAGGAGCCGATGACATCCTTCTCGCCCCTGCACACAATCAGCAATCAGATAGATGAGGCCTTGAGAATTCACACGACGCTCTCGCCAAAAGAGCGTTACGAAACATTGCTCGATACACTTGATCTGGTGGGTTTCTCTAACCCGGCCAAAGTCTGCAACATGTACCCGTTCGAGCTATCGGGTGGAATGCGGCAAAGAGCGATGATTGCGATGGCACTGATCTGCCGCCCGGCCCTGTTGATTGCCGATGAGCCCACGACGGCTCTCGACGTGACGATCCAGGCACAAATCCTCAAACTGCTGCGTGACCTGCAGGAACGTCTCAACATGAGCATGTTGCTCATCACCCATGATCTCGGCGTCGTTGCCAATATCGCCGACGAAGTTGCCGTGATTTATCAGGGTGAGATCATGGAGGCCGGCCCGGTCAACGAGATTTTCCGCTCACCGTCCCATCCTTACCTCAAGGGACTGATGGCGGCCGTTCCGCATTTCGATATGAAGCCGGGAGAACGGCTGAAGGCGTTGCGTGAAGTTACTATCGACAAACACAGCCTGATCGGGCGCAGCACCACAAAGCAACACAAGAAGGATGGCGTCCTGCTTTCGGTTGATAACATCGAAAAGTCTTTCACCATCCGCAAAGCCGGCTGGTTTGAAAAAGCCGCTGCCACCAAGACCCTCGCCGTCGACAATGTCAGTTTCGATATTCGTCGTGGAGAGTGCCTCGGTCTGGTTGGGGAAAGCGGAAGTGGCAAAACCACCGTCAGCAAGATTTTGATGCGTGCCGTAAAGCCCGATGCCGGCAGCGTCACCTTCCATGATGATACCGGCGATATCGATGTGCTGAATGCCGCCGGCGATGACCTCAAGACATTGCGTACCAAAATCCAGATGGTGTTTCAGGATCCGGTGTCCTCGCTGTCACCACGCATGACTGTCGGCAATATCTTGAGTGAACCGCTGGAAATCCACAATCGCGGCAATGCCAGCACTCGGAAAGAAGCTGTGCGTGCGCTGCTGAAAGCCATCGGACTTGGTGACAGCGCCCTTAATCGTTACCCGCACAGTTTTTCCGGTGGCCAAAGACAGAGAATTGGCATCGCCCGCGCTCTGGCACTGGGGCCAGAACTGCTGATCTGCGACGAGCCTGTTTCAGCGCTTGACGTTTCCGTACAAGCGCAGATCCTCAATCTATTGAAGGATTTGCAGCGGGATCTGGGGCTGACATATCTGTTTATTTCCCACAATCTGGCCGTGGTCGACTACATGGCTGACCGCGTTGCCGTAATGTGCGACGGCCGCATTGTCGAGATCGCGCCGCGTGAAATCCTGATGCAGAACCCGGTTCACCCTTACACCAAGGCACTTTTGACAGCAGTCCCCTTCCCTGATCTGGATCGTCCGCTGGACTATGCCAAACTTGGAAAATCGGGCTTTACCAACCGTGCCAGCTGGGGCCGCCAGTTCCAGTCGGAAGGCAGCCACGGTCTCGCGCCCGCTGACCTGGGCAATGGACATGTCGTGCTTGCCAACCGCAATGTCGACGTAACGGAGTTGCGCTCATGATAACCCGGCGCACCACCTTGATGCTGCTTGCTTCGGCTCTTGTCCCGGCGACCGCCCGTGCCGCGCTGGTGGAACCGGAAAGCCTCAAGCAGAAAGTACAGGCCGGAGAACTGCCTGACATTGCCAATCGTCTGCCAAAAAATCCCCGCGTCCTCGACTTAAAATCACTTGGTCGCGTGCCCGGAAAACACGGCGGTTCAGTGCGCATGTTGATTGGTGGGCAGCGCGATACACGCCTTATGCCGATCAATGCCTATGCCCGTCTGGTTGGTTACGACGAAAAGTTCAGTTTCCAGCCTGATATTCTCGAAAGCTACGACATATCCGAAGGCCGCATTTTTACGCTGCATCTGCGCGAAGGCCATAAATGGTCCGATGGCAGTGACTTCACGACAGAGGATTTCCGCTATTTCTGGGAAGACGTGGCGCTGAACAAGGAAATCCATAAGGGCGGCCCGCCCATCGACCTAAAGGTGCATGACCAGCCACCAACCGTCGAAATTATCGACAAACTGACCGTTCGTTATACCTGGCAGGGGGTAAATCCGGACTTTCTTGCCAAGCTGGCGGCACCATCACCGGCCCGCCTGTATCTGCCTTCCGCCTACATGAAGCAGTTCCACAGCAAGTACCAGACACCTGAAAAACTTGCGGCCCTTATCAAGAAAAACAAGGTTGATGACTGGAGCGGCCTCCACATCAAGATGTCGCGCCAGAACCGGCCGGAAAACCCTGATCTGCCGACGCTGGATGCTTGGCGTCCGCTGACTGCACCGCCAGCCGAACAGTTCGTTTTTGAGCGCAATCCCTATTATCATCGCATCGATGAAAACGGCCTGCAGCTGCCCTACCTCGACCGTTTTGTCCTCAACGTTTCCTCGTCGGAAATCATCGCAGCCAAAACCGCATCCGGTGACAGTGACCTGCAGCTGCTCGGCCTGGACTTCTCCGACTACACATTCCTGAAGGATGCGGAAAACCGTTACCCTCTCAAGGTCAATCTGTGGAAGCGTACCCAAGGATCGCGAATTGCACTGTTGCCAAACCTGACCTGCGGTGACAGCCAATGGCGCACACTGTTTCAGGATGTTCGGGTGCGGCGCGCATTGTCGATTGCCATCAATCGCCACGAAATCAATATGGCCTGTTTTTATGGTCTGGGCACGGAAAGCTCTGATACAGTGCTGCCGGAAAGCCCGCTTTACAAGCCGGAATTTGCGCAAGCCTGGGCGCAGTTTGATCCAGAGGCGGCAAATGCGCTGCTCGACGAAGCCGGTCTTCAGGCCAGAAATTCATCCGGCATACGCCTGCTGCCCGATGGCCGTCCTGCCCATATCGTTGTCGAATCCTCAGGTGAAAGCACGCTCGAAACCGACGTGATGGAACTGGTGACCGATCACTGGAAAGACGTCGGCATCTCACTTTCTGTTCGCGTTACACAGCGCGACGTATTCCGCAGCCGCGCAATGGGTGGCGAAGTGACGATGGCTGTGTGGATGGGCATGGACAATGGCATTCCGACAGCGGAAATGCTGCCATCAGGTCTTGCTCCCACCGACACAGATCAATTGCAATGGCCACTATGGGGCGTGCACTACCTGTCTGGCGGCCGCGAGGGCAAAGCGCCGGATCTACCCGAGGTCAACCAGTTACTGCAACTTCTCAAGCAGTGGAGAACCAGCACTACGCTCGAAGACCGCACCGCAATCTGGCAGCAGATGTTGTCACTTTATTCGCAGCAGGTCTTTTCGATCGGCACCGTGAATGGCGCGCTGCAACCGCTCGTGCATTCATCACGGTTGAACAACATTCCGTCGAAGGGATTGTTCGGTTACGACCCGACATCCTACCTTGGTGTCTATATGCCCGATACATTCTGGTACGGGGAAGGGGCATAATATGCTGCGCTATATTCTCGGCCGCATCCTATTCATGATCCCGACGCTGATCCTGATTTCCATGCTGGTTTTCACGATCATCGAGCTTCCACCCGGCGATTATTTCGAAAGTTATGTCGCAGAAGTCCGCGCCATGGGCGAGACCGCCGACATGGCGGAAATCGAAGACCTTCGCATCCGCTACGGTTTTGACCAGCCCGCCCCGATCCGCTATCTGCGCTGGGTATCGGGCATGTTGGTTGGTGATTTCGGTTATTCGTTCGAATACCAGTTGCCGGTCAGTGACGTGGTTGGTGACCGTCTTTGGTTGACGGTTCTCGTCTCATTCGTGACCATTATCGTCACTTGGATTCTCGCATTCCCTATCGGCATCTACTCGGCAACCCACAAATACAGCTGGGGTGACTACGGCCTGACATTCCTCGGTCTGCTCGGCATTGCCATTCCCAACTTCATGCTCGCGTTGATTCTGATGTATTTCGCCAATATTTGGTTCGGCACATCGATCGGCCATCTAATGGACCGCGAATATCTCGGTCAGGCGATGAGCTGGGCCAAGTTCAAATCCATTCTTGAACATCTGTGGATCCCGGTTCTAATCATTGGCACCGCCGGAACGGCTGGCATGATCCGCAGACTGCGCGCCAACCTGTTGGATGAGTTGCAGAAACAATATGTCGTCACCGCCCGCGCCAAGGGCCTGCACCCGTTTCGCGTTCTCACCAAATATCCGCTGCGCATGGCCCTCAACTTCTTCATTTCCGACATCGGCTCCATCCTGCCATCGATCATATCAGGCGCGGAAATCACCGCCGTCGTGCTGTCTCTGGAAACCACCGGACCGATGCTCATCAAAGCGCTGCAAAGTCAGGACATGTATCTGGCCGGGTCATTCCTGATGTTCCTGGCATTCCTGACGGTCATCGGTGTTCTGGTGTCGGATATTGCACTCGCCATCCTTGATCCGCGTATTCGCCTGGGCGGAGGGAGCCATAAATGAGCGCGCCTATTCCCGGTCCCGGTGAACCGTTGCAGCATTATGTATCAACCGCGCCATTCGATCCCTATCTGGTCGAACCGAACACCAGCGGCATGGCTGGGATTGCACGGGCCTCACAGCTAAAGCTGATGTGGTGGCAGTTCAAACAGCACAAGCTGGCGCTGTTTTCCGGCATCTTTCTGATACTGGCCTATTTCGCCATCATCATTGCGGAGTTTCTGGCACCCTATAATCTGCACACCAGAAATGTTGAGCAGATTTACGCGCCACCACAAAGCGTGCATCTGTTCCATGACGGCAAATTTATTGGTCCCTTCGTCTACGGACGGACCATGTCGCTGGAAATGGAAGATCTAAAACGCGTCTATACTGACAACCCCAACGACATTCAGCAGCTACGGTTCTTCTGCCGTGGCGACAGCTATCGGTTCTGGGGGCTTTTCGAGTCCAATACGCATCTGGTCTGCCCTGCCAAAGACGGCGAGTTCTTTTTCTTGGGAACAGATCGGCTGGGGCGTGACGTGCTGTCGCGCATCATCTACGGCGCACGCATCTCGCTCACAATCGGCCTGTTTGGCGTGACCATGAGCTTCATTCTCGGAATTGTGATTGGCGGTCTTGCCGGTTATCGCGGTGGCGTATTCGACCTGATCGTTCAGCGGATCATCGAGGTTCTGCAGTCCATTCCAAGCATTCCGCTGTGGTTGGCGCTTGCCGCAATCATGCCGGTCACCTGGAGCCCAATCCTTGTTTATCTCGGCATCACCGTCATTCTCGGCATGCTGGACTGGACGGGACTTGCACGAGCGGTGCGCTCCAAACTGCTGGCATTGCGCGAAGAAGACTATGTTCTTGCTGCGCAATTGATGGGTGCAAGCACCCGCCGCATTATTGGCCTGCACCTTATTCCCGGCTTCATGTCGCATCTTATCGCTTCTGCAACACTGACTATCCCCGGCATGATCCTTGGCGAAACTGCCCTCAGCTTCCTCGGCCTTGGTTTGCGCCCTCCGATCACAAGTTGGGGAATTCTGCTCACTGAGGCGCGCAGTGTCAGCGTTATTGCGTTATATCCTTGGCTATTGCTACCAACGCTACCGGTTGTCCTTGTGATACTGGCTTTCAATTTTCTGGGTGACGGTCTACGAGATGCTGCAGATCCTTTCAAATAAGCAAAAACCGGTAGTCCGGCACCTCGCCATCATCTGTCCAAACACCATGAGGCATTCTCAGTGACATCCCGTCTGAACGATGCACGCATCCTGATGTACAGTCATGATACGTTCGGCCTTGGCCATTTGCGCCGCTGCCGCACGATTGCCCATGCGCTGGTAGAAGACTACCGTGGCCTGAACGTGCTGATCATTTCCGGCGCCACGATAGCCGGGGCTTTCGATTATCGCGCCCGCGTCGATTTCGTCAAAATTCCCAGTATCATCAAGCTGCGCAATGGCGAATACACTTCGCTGGATCGTCATATCGACCTTCAGGACACGCTGAAAATGCGCCGGTCGATCATTCGCCACACCGCAGAAAGCTTCCAGCCGGATGTCTTCATCGTTGACAAGGAGCCGATGGGCCTGCGCGGCGAAGTCGAGGAAACACTTGAATATCTGAAATCGCAAGGCACGAAGCTGGTCATTGGCCTACGCGACGTCATGGATGCGCCACAGCTTCTTGATGTCGAATGGAAACGCAATGATGTGATGAACAAGATTGCGAAATTCTACGACAATGTCTGGGTCTACGGGCCGCCCGATTTCCACGATCCGCTCAATGGCCTCGATGTGCCGCAAGCTGTACGCGATCGCATGGAGTTCGTTGGCTTCCTGCAACGATCACAAACGCAAAGTGAAATCGACAACCCTCGCCCCAAGGATGACTACATCCTCGTTACCACCGGCGGCGGCGGTGACGGCAGCGAACTGATTGATGATGTTCTGAACGCCTATGACTATGACAAGACACTGACCCACAAAGCTCTTGTTGTTCTCGGTCCCTACATGCCGACCGAGCAACGCGACAGGCTGTTGAGCAAGGCTGCCCACATTCCGCATCTGGAAATCATCCAGTTCGACAACCGTATGGAAGATCTGGTTGCGGGCGCGAAGGCCGTTGTTTCCATGGGTGGCTATAACACCGTTTGCGAAATCTTTTCGTTCGACAAACCGGCTCTCATCGTGCCGCGCGTCGTGCCCCGCGAAGAACAGCTGATCCGCGCCAGCCGCGCCAAGGAGCTGGGCCTGTTGGACATGCTGTTGCCGGAAGAAGCAGAAAATCCTCAGCTGATGGCAGAGGCGCTGAAGGCCCTGCCACACCGACAGCCGCCCTCTGCAAACTCCCAGAACTTACAGCTCGATGGTTTGCAGAACATTTCGCGCAGAATAGCAGAATGGCTGCATGCCAGCGAAGACATCAACGCCGCCAAGGCGACAGGCTAAGCGCTTTTGAACACAACAAAGCAACCGATAGCCTTCCGAGAAAAAAGAGATTGTAAGAGCTTGAGCGACAAGAAAAAAATCGTCGTCCTTTTGAAGGGATATCCGCGGCTTTCTGAGACGTTCATTGCACAGGAATTGCTTGGGCTGGAGAAAGCCGGGCTGGAGCTGGAACTGGTCGCCATGCGCCGTCCTACCGACAAGAAACGCCATCCCGTCCATGATGAAATCAAGGCTCCGGTTTCTTACCTGCCGGAATATCTGCATGAAGAACCGATAAGGGTTTTGCGGGCGCTTTGGGCCTGCCGCAAACGCCCCGGATTTGGCAAAGCCTTTAAACGCTTTCTGTGCGATTTTCGCCATGACGTGAACCGTAACCGTATTCGCCGCTTTGGTCAGGCAGCCGTTCTTGTTGCCGAGTGGCCAGACAATGGCGGATGGCTGCATGTGCATTTCATTCATACGCCCGCCTCTGTCGCTGCCTATACCCATCTTCTGACAGATATTCCCTGGACGATCTCTGCCCATGCCAAGGATATCTGGACGTCCAACGACCACGATCTCTCGGGCAAGCTCAACAGCGCGCGCTGGGCGGTTACCTGCACCGCCAGCGGTTACGAACATCTGCGCAATCTTGCTGCAGACAAAGGCTCGGTTCATTTGAGCTATCACGGGCTGGACCTCACCCGCTTTCCGCATTTTGATGCCGACCGTCCGATCAATGACGGCTCGGATGCTGCCCGTCCGATCACCATTTTGAGTGTAGGTCGCGCGGTCGAGAAAAAGGGCATCGATATTCTGCTGAAAGCGCTGGCCTCATTGCCCTCTTCTCTGCACTGGCAACTCGTTCACATCGGCGGTGGTGAGAAGCTGGAAAGCCTCAAGGCTTTGTCAAACTCGCTTGGACTTGCTGACCGGGTGACCTGGAAAGGCGCGATGGATCAGAAGGAGGTTCTGGACCATTACCGCAAAGCCGACCTCTTCGCACTTGCCTGCCGTATCACGCAGGATGGTGACCGCGACGGTCTGCCGAACGTGTTGGTTGAGGCTGCTAGCCAGAAGCTCGCCTGTCTTTCTACCAACATTTCAGGCATCCCGGAGTTTTTCATTTCAGGCGAAAACGGCCTTTTGACCAATCAGGAAGATGTCGCCGCTTTCACCACAGCACTACATACCTTGATCACGGATCCCGCCCTGCGCGCACGACTTGGTGCTGCCGCCGAGCAGAAAGTGCGCACCGCATTCGATAACAATACCAGCATTGCCCATCTCAAATCCCTGTTCGAACAAGAGTGGGAAAAAGGCGTATGACCAAAGAAACCGCCACGCCGGGACCACGCGTTTTATTTTACGTCCAGCATTTGCTCGGCATCGGTCACATTGCGCGGGCAAGTCGCGTCGCCAACGCCATGCAGAGAGACGGTTTTGATGTGACGCTGGTCACCGGCGGTCTGCCAGTACCCGGTTTTCCGGCTGACGGTTTGAAGCATGTGGCATTGCCGCCGATTGCCGTTGGCGATAGCGGTTTTTCCGGTCTGGTCGATATCAACGGTAAGGCGGTCGATGACAGCTTCAAGCAGCTGCGCACCACCCTGCTTTTAAACACCTTCGAAGAGGTGAAACCGGATATCGTTATTATCGAGGCCTTTCCGTTCGGTCGACGGCAGGTACGGTTTGAGCTTTTGCCACTGCTGCAAGCCATCGAACAATCACGGCCACGCCCACTGCTGATGACGTCGCTGCGCGATATCTTACAGGAACGCAACAAACCGGGCCGTGACGAAGAAACAATCGAACTCGTCAAAAAACACTTCGACACCATTCTTGTTCATGGCGACCCGAATTTCGTTAAGCTTGAGGAAACGTTCCCGCTCGCGCACGAGATTTCCGCACGCGTGGTTTACACTGGCCTCGTTGCCCCTGAACCGCCGCCGGAACCAACAGAGCAGTATGACGTGGTCGTTTCCGCAGGCGGTGGCGCCGTCGGTGCGGAACTCATCAAAAGTGCATTGGAAGCGTCAAACATCGTTGACGATGTAAACAGCTGGTGCCTGATAACAGGCCCTAACATGCCGCAGGCAGACTTCGACGCGATTTCCGCTCAGGCCAGTGACAAGGTTTCCGTTTTCCGTTTCCGCAAAGATTTTCCAAGCCTGCTGTCAGCGGCAAAACTATCGGTCTCTCAGGCGGGCTATAATACGGTCTGCGATATTTTGCGGGCAAAATGCCGCTCGCTTCTTATTCCCTTCGCTGTCGGCGGTGAAACCGAACAGGGCGCCCGTGCCGAGCGGCTGGCGAAGTTACAGCTAGCCCATGTCCTGCAGGAAGACCAAATCTCCGGCCCGGCCATGGCAGATGCCATCAGACAGGCACTGGCGCTTCCATCACCTGATAGTCAGAACCTTGATCTCAACGGTGCGAAAGGCACCGCTGCAATTCTGCACAAGCTCTATCAATCGCGCTGACAGTATAGCCTATTTCAGCTTTTCCCGCCGGAAACCAAGGCCGATCAAGCGGCCGGCCAAATGGGCAAGAAGCGGGAATTTGATGATCGCCTTTACAAAACCTGGCGGTCCCGATGGTTTGCCCGCGTTCGCTTTCGGTGCCTTTCGTCGGCTGCGCATCATCAATTGCAATTTTTGCGTAGCTTTGGTCGGGAAAGAGCGTCGTGCTTCAACAGCTGCAAGGTCATTATCTGAGACGGTACCTCTGGTACTCAGTGCAGGTGTCAGGATATTGGCGGCAGCAACCGCATCCTGAATGGCAAGGTTGACCCCGACACCGCCAATCGGCGACATGGCATGGGCGGCATCACCAATACAAAGCAGACCTTGTCGCCACCACCGTTTCAGACGATCGATCCGCACGGTCAGTAGATGCACATCATCCCATGACGCAATTTCCCGCATCCTGTCCTTCGGCAGAGGACTGACAGACGCAACTGCATCCCAAAATGCTTCGATGCCCCTATGTTGCAGTTCGGCAAATGTACCCTTGCGCACCACAAAACCGCATTGCCAATAGTCACCGCGATCAATCAACACCAGACCTTGCTGGGGGCCAGCATGTCCCATCGTCTCGTTGGGATCACCCGGCTGTTTGGAAAGTCGCATCCACAAGACTTCGGTTGGCACACCAAACCGTTCAACCTGAAGGCCGGCCTTGTCTCGCACGACGGAGTTTCGACCATCGGCGCCAATGACAAGCGCACTCTTGATGACAAGATCGCCTTCCGGTGTTGAGACCTCCAGCCCGCAAACGCGACCGTCTTTTATCGACAGGCCAGTAACAGGCGCATTCATCAACAAACGGAAGTTTTCGTATTGCCCTGCTTTGCCTGCCAGAAAGTTCAGGAAATCCCACTGCGGCATGAAAGCAATGAAGCGGTTCTTGACCGGCAACCATGAGAAATCGGCAATGGTGATGGTGTCATCCCCGATCTGTGCATGCAGCTTTTCAGCTCGCGTATGCGGTAGCTGCAGAAATTCCTTGATGAAACCAAGCTGCTCGATCACCTCAAGCGTTGATGGATGGATGGTATCGCCACGAAAATCGCGCAGGAAATCGCCGTGTTTTTCAACCACAGTGACGTCAATACCAGCGCGCGCAAGCAGCAAACCCAGCATCATTCCCGCAGGTCCACCACCGGCAATCGCAACAGTGGTTTCCAAATGCCGCACGGCTGGAGGATTATCGGAAAGGCTCTGCTGAACGTTCATTCCACTCCCCAGACGTCTTGCAAGTCACTGCGCCCTATCGGCCGTTTTCGCAGCAAAAACGGATTTGGGCTGTGGCCAGCCCTTCTCATCAAACCGGAACAACCAGTTGTAACGCGCAAAGATAAAGGCAAAGGCCATGGCCGTCCACACACCAAGCAACAAACCGGCAGCGACATCACTCGGATAATGCGCCCCAACGATGACGCGTGAAATTCCGATGATGAGGGCAAGCAGGAGAAAGACCGGCCGCAGACGCGGGGTCAGCATGGCAAGCGCACCACACAGCGCACCGATAGCCGTGGAATGGCCAGATGGAAAACTCTCGTAAGACCACTGACCGGCAAAGGGTGTGAGGCTGAAGGCACCGAGTTCACTGAACAGTTCCGGCCTTGCCCGACCAATCAGAAACTTGAGCAGATGGACCAGAATTCCGGCAGAGGCAATTGTCAGGAAGAAATACAAAAACAGCCGGTAACCCGTCCGTAATTTCCCGACATAGGTACTGTTGCGATAAACCTTTCCGGCAATGAAGGCGATAATGATCACCAAACCCGATGAATAAAGCATCCACCGAAATGTACCGAGATCGGTAATGGCACTGTTGAAGCCGACAACCCTGCCCGGCAAGCCCTGCGCTCTCTCGGACAGAGCGGCATCAAACGGCATGAAAACCAGAACCAGGACAATAGACGCCAGAAACACCCAACCACTGGAAACAATAAATCTGTTCATGCAACTCCTGTTGGTCTGACCTTATCGCTCTTCAGCATATGGCTTTCGCCGTTCAGGAAAACAATGGCGATGGTTTCTTCTTGTTCCGTCCTGTTTTCGCAGGTAGAGCCATCACAACGTAAAAGATACCGGATTGCAACGATGATACCCGGCATGACCACACCACGCAGCCTGACAGTACTTGGCTCGACAGGCTCTATCGGCACCAGCACTCTCGATGTTCTGCGCCAACTCGGCGGCCGTGACGCATTCGACATACTGGCGTTGACCGGTGCGGATAATATCGAGCTGCTGGCAGCGCAGGCCAAGGAATTTGGCGCAAAGCTGGCCGTCACCGCCAATGATGAAAAATATGAAGCGCTGAAGGTAGCGCTTGCCGGCACCGGCATCGCAGTTGCAGCTGGAAAAAATGGCCTGACGGAAGCAGCCGAGATGGATGCCGGTTGGGTTATGGCGGCCATTGCCGGAACACCCGGTCTTGCCCCAACGATCACAGCAGCAAAACGCGGCGCTGACATCGCACTTGCCAACAAGGAATGCCTTGTGTCGGCAGGTGATGTGTTCATTCGCACCATCAAGCAGGGCGGCGGCAAGCTCATCCCTGTCGATAGCGAACATAGCGCCATCTTCCAGTGCCTTGAAGGAAATCCGCGCCAATCCCTGGAGCGTATTCTGCTGACGGCGTCCGGTGGACCATTCCGAACCTGGACGAAGGAGCAGATGGCTGGTGTGACGGTGGAAGCGGCCAAAGCGCATCCCAACTGGTCAATGGGCCTGAAGGTTTCAATTGGCAGCGCCACCATGTTCAACAAGGCGCTGGAAATGATCGAGGCGAAATTCCTGTTTGATGTTTCGGCTGAACAGATCGAGGTGATCATCCATCCGCAGTCGATCATACATTCTATGGTCAGCTACCACGATGGTTCGGTGATTGCTCAGCTTGGCTGCCCGGATATGCGCACCGCCATTTCTTATGCTCTGACCTACCCGGAGCGCGCGCCGCTCAACGTTGATCGTTTGGACTTCGCCAAACTTGCCAAGCTGGATTTCGAAGCGCCCGATGAACAACGCTTCCCGGCATTGCGTTTGGCCCGCACCGCTCTGGAACGTGGCGGTGTGCAGGGCGCTGTGCTGAGTGCAGCTGATGAGACTGCTTTCCATGCCTTTGTTGAAGGCCGGATCAGTTTCCTGCACATGGCTGAAGCCGTCGAGTTTGCGATGGACCGAATGGCTGATGGTCGCACAGCAAACAGCATGGACGACATTATCGCGGCAGACCAGCATGCTCGTATTTTGGCTGAAGATTACATCGCCCAAACAGAAAAGGCCGCCTGAGAGGCGGCCATTCCAAATGTTTCAGCGAGTTAAGGCTGAGCCTTATCTTACGCGACGGCACGTGCCAGTGCGCAACGTGCCCACAACTGATGCAACGAACCCACCAGATGCTCAATATCCGCATCGCTGTGCAGCGGCGTCGGTGTAATGCGCAGACGCTCTGTCTTGCGCGGCACCGTGGGATAGTTAATCGGCTGGACATAGATGTCATGGTTATCCAGCAGAATATCCGAAATCCATTTGCACTTGGCAGCATCGCCAACCATGACAGGCACGATATGGCTCGGGTTTGGCATGTGCGGAATGCCGCTGGCATCCAGGAGTGTGCGCAATTTGCGAACCCGGTCCTGATGACGTGCACGCTCAAACGGGCTGGACTTCAGGTGCTTGATGGACGCCACGGCACCCGCAGCCAATGATGGCGGAAGCGCAGTCGTGAAAATGAAGCCCGAAGCAAACGAGCGGATGAAGTCGCAAAGTGCTGTGGAACCGGCAATGTAGCCGCCCATTACACCAAATGCCTTGCCAAGCGTCCCTTCGATGATGGTGAGGCGATGCATCAGACCTTCGCGTTCGGCAATGCCGCCGCCGCGCGGACCATACATGCCAACGGCATGCACTTCGTCCAGGTAGGTCATTGCGCCATATTTGTCGGCCAGATCACAGATTTCCTTGATCGGGGCAATGTCGCCATCCATCGAATAGACGGATTCAAAAGCGATCAGCTTTGGCGCCTTCGGATCAGCAGCCTTCAGCTTTGCCTCGAGGTCTTCGAGATCATTATGCTTCCAGATGACCTTTTCGCACTTGCCATACCGAATACCTTCAATCATCGACGCATGGTTAAGCGCGTCAGAGAAGATGATCAGACCAGGAATTTTCTGTCCGAGCGTTCCAAGGGTTGCCCAGTTGGAAATATAGCCAGACGTAAAGATCAGTGAAGCTTCTTTGCCGTGCAGGTCAGCAAGTTCCTGCTCAAGCAGGACGTGATAGTGACTGGTACCAGAAATATTCCGGGTGCCTCCCGCACCCGCGCCACAGTGATCGATCGCCGCTTTCATGGCCTCGATAACTTTCGGGTTCTGCCCCATTCCGAGGTAGTCGTTAGAACACCAGACTGTTACGTCGCGCTTTTCACCATTTGCATTGTAGCGAGTGGCCCGCGGGAACTGCCCCTGATGGCGTTCCAGATCCGCAAATACCCTGTACCGCCCCTCTGTGTGTAAGCTGTCCAGTTCGCCCTTGAAATATGCCTCGAAATCCATGCCTTGCTCCAGAATTCTTGAGGGAGTTTTGAGTTCTCCCCTTCGAACCGTCAACCCCGACAGACCAACTTTACATAGCCTGCGGCAATTCGCCTACTCTTTTGAACGATTCCAATATACTTCTTTTAGCGCTTTCGCGATGGCTTGAACTTGATTCACATCAAATTCAGAAAAAGATTGGAACGAAAACCGGCAGCATGCGTTTGAAACCTGTCGGCAATTCCGGTTCATCAGCCAGCTAATCAGGCTTCCATAAATGACGGTGAATTGTTAAAGCAATCCGTAGCGGTCGGAGGACAAGCAGTCACCGCATAAAAAACTGGGACGCCTATCGGAGCTGAGGCTCATTGTAACGTTGGAGAGAGTAAATGAAGAAGGCCATCGTATTTGCACTGGTTGGCTTGGCGCTCGCAAGCTGCACACAAACTGAAAAAGGCGCATCAATCGGTGCCGTTTCCGGAGCTGTTCTCGGTGGCGCAATCACCGGTAACGTTCGCGGCGCAGCAGTTGGCGCTGCTATCGGCGGTGTTGGCGGCGCGCTCATTGGTAATGCCAATGAACCTGGCAAATGCTACTACCGTGACCGTTATGGTAACCGCTACGTAGACCGTTGCTAATCTCGATTGCAGATTTATGCAGAATGCAGGCCCCGGTTTTCCGGGGCTTTTGCATTTTAACATCGGAAAAGTTGATTCTGCGTATCAAAATCGGACTTTTATGCTTAGATTATTATATTAACGAACGGGAAACCGGTGAGAGCGATAATAAATGCTCAACCATAAAGTAGCAGATGCCGACAAAACGGACTGACCCGAGATTGAGTATTGCGTACCGGAAGGCAGGCACCGCACTGGCGGTTGCGGCAGCAGTGGTTTTATACCCTGCGTTTGTGCGGGAAGCGAACGCGTTCAAGCTGTTTGGCATTACGCTTTGGGGATCAGACGAACCGGAACTCGAGATCATCAATCCGGTTCGCTACAGCGCAAGCATGGATGTTCCGCTCGTTGATCCCAAGTTCTACGAAAATCTGGAAAACGCGTCGTTTCTGATTTCCGATCAGGACAAACCCGTATCGGGCGATCTTGGCCTCGTCATAAAGGCGCGCGACGACCGCGACCGTCTCGTCGCCTCTCTTTATGAAAATGCCCGTTATTCCGGTGTCGTCAAAGTCAGTATCGCTGGCACGGACATTGAAAATCTTCCCCCCAATCCGGTCTTTGACCATTCAAAGCCGGTTCCTGTGCATATCCAGATCACACCAGGCCCAGAGTTTACTCTTGGCAACATAATTCTGGAAGGTGACGCCGCAGGGCGCAACCTGGAAGAGTTTGGTCTGGTGCGCGGCGGCAAGGCCGGCTCGCTCAATATTATCCGTGGTGGCGAAAAGCTGATTGAGCAGCTGAAATCCGAAGGCCGCCCGCTGGCCAAGCTGACCAAAAGACAGGCGGTCGCCGACCACGCTACCAACACCGTTGATGTGACGATGGCGGCAGAAGCGGGGCCAGTCGCACCGGTTGGCATGATCGGCATCAAGGGTCAGCAAAGCGTTGATCCGGACTTTATTCGTTATTACTCCAGACTGAATGCCGGACAGCCCTATTCGCCGGAAAGCCTGCGCAAGGCATCCGAGCGGCTGCGCCAGCTTGGTGTCTTCTCCAGCGTCACAGTTCGTGAATCCGAGCAACTCGCGGCCAACGGCTCCTTGCCACTGACCATCGAAGTGTCCGAAGGAAAACACCGCTATTTCGGCCTCGGTGCGCAATTCTCGACAACCGAAGGTGCTGGCCTGCAAGGCTATTGGGGCCACCGCAACCTGTTTGGCAAGGCGGAAACCCTGCGCATCGAAGGTTCTGTTTCGCGACTGGGTGAGGCATCCAGCGTCGAAGGCATGGATTATTCCGCTGGCATTACCTTCACGAAGCCAGGCGTCTTCCATCCCTCAGCAACATTCAAAGCAAGCCTTATTGCCAAGACCGAGCATCCTGACACCTATGAAGCCAAGACCATTACAGGTGCTGCAGGCTTCAGTTATGAGGTCAATGATACCGATACTGCAGCGGCCGGACTGGAGGTCAGCTGGACGGATACCGATGATGCCTATGGCAACAACAAGTATCTGACGACATCCATACCGCTGGAATATGTGCGGGATACCCGTGACAACAAGCTTGATCCGACAACCGGCTTCCGTGCGGCCATTGCCGCCAAGCCCAGCTATGAAGCGATGAACGGCACATTCTTCTCGACCTTTGAAGGCTCAGCCACCGCCTATAAGGGACTTGGACAAGAAGATCGCGTTGTGCTTGCCGGTAAACTTGGCGCGGGCGTTTTGGTGGGTGCAAGTGACCTTCAGGATGTGCCTGCAACTCGACGTTTTTATGCCGGTGGCGGCGGCTCGGTGCGTGGTTACAGCTATCAGGAAATTTCACCCTATAACGCCAATGGCGATGCAACAGGTGGTCGCTCTTACGTTCTTGGCTCCGTAGAAGCCCGTATCAAGATCACCGAAACAATCGGTCTTGTGCCATTTATCGACGCGGCAGCGGTTTCTACCCGCATGACACCGGATTTTTCAGATATAAGAGCAGGCGCAGGCATCGGCTTACGCTATGCAACTCCTTTCGGTCCATTGCGTTTGGATGTTGCAATGCCTCTCGACAAATATGATGGCGGCAACAGTTACGGCATTTACGCCGGTATCGGTCAATCGTTCTGATCGTGCTGCAGTTCGTCTGAAACAAGGCAAAACACCACCATGAAGAAACTGCTTCAACCTTTAAAATGGGTTTTATACATCGCCGCAGGGTTGGTGCTGTTTCTTGTTTTGTTTGTCTCGTTCATAGGCTTTACCGCATCCGGCTCAAAATTTGCGGCCCGCCAGATTTCATCGCTTGCTTCCACAGCCGATCAAAAGGTTGAGATTTCCGCCCCACAGGGTCTCCTTACCGGAAATCTGCGCCTTGACAGCGTCGTGCTGTCCGACCGCGAAGGGGTCTATGCCCGTATCAATGGCATTGCTGTCGACTGGTCTCCAACCGCGCTGCTCACCGGCACCTTCCGCGCAGATCTGGTCTCAGCCAGCACAATCGAATTTGACCGCACTCCCTTGCCATCTGAACAACCGGCAAAACAGGAAAGCGGTAGTTTCTCGCTGCCGATTGCAGTCGATATCAAAAACCTTGCTTTCGACGACATCAAGCTTGGTGAAGCCTTGGCTGGACGCCCGTTTGAATTGGTAGCGTCAGGCAATGCCAAGGCATCGTCCAAAGATATGGCCGCCAACATCGCCGTTCACCGCAAGGATGTGCCACAGGCAGGCATCACGGCCGATTTCACCTATGTGCCCGAGCAGAATGTTCTGCAACTCAAGGCTAATTTAAGCGAACCACAGGGCGGCATGCTGGCAAACCTTCTGGCATTGCCCGGCGCCCCCGCTGTTTCGCTTGACATTGATGGTCAAGGCCCACTGTCCGACTGGAGCGGCCAATTGGTCGGCGCCGTCGATGGCAATCGCATCCTGAGCCTGACCGGCCAGCATAAACTTGCCGATACCGGCGTGCGCCGTATTGCGCTGACCGGCGGTGGTCAGCCGGACATGCTATTGCCCCCGCTGTACCGCCAGCTTTTTAATGGCGAAACGCAGATCGACTTCAATGTCGCACTCGATCCGAACGGCCGTATCGACATCGAAACCGGAAATCTGACAACCGGCGCGCTGCTGCTGGCCGCCTCCGGCACCGTTGATCCGCAAGGCATGAACGACTTGAGCGCCAACCTGATTGGCACCAATGGCCCTGTTGATTTCCGTTTGCCGATGGATGGTGGTCAGGCACGGCTTCTGATCGATGGCGCCGATATTTCGTTGCGCGGCAACGCGCAGGCTGCAGCCTTGAATGTCGCCGCCGCACTGCGATCTGTGGAAATTCCGCAGGGACGTCTGGATGGCATCAAGCTATCTGCGGCAAGCAAGGACCTAAATCTCGCAGCCTTTACCGGAACGGTCGACACGACGGTTTCCGTTGATGGTTCCGCGCTGGTCAGCCCGGATCTCGACCGTTTGGTTAAAGCACCCGCCACGTTGAAGGCACCGTTGCGCCTGTCTCCAACGGCTATCGGTTTTGAAGCCGCGACACTGGAAAGCGCCAGCATCGGCGGCACCACCAGCGGCACCTATACGCTGGACAGCAAAACCGTTTCCGCAAATCTGCGCCTGTTCGCAGTGCCGCAGATCCTTCCTGAGGCACTGGCACAAAAGATCGAAAAAACCATTGCGGTCGAGGGATATGTCAACGCTGTCATCGGCGGCAAAACAAGCCTCGAAAACCTTGTCGTTCGCTCGGATCTGGTCGAAGCGAATGGTAATCTGCTGCTCGACAACGGCATAGTGCAGGCCAAGATCGGCGGACGTTTCCTTGCTCTCGAAAAACTGCTGGCCAACGCACAGGGGGCAGCCGGTTTTGCCGTGGAAGCGACAGGCCCGCTTGCTACACCGGATTTCAAAGCCAGCCTGAACTCGGCCCGTGCCACGATGGCCGGGCGTTCGCTCGAAGCATTTGCACTGACCGCCAGCGGTAAGGCCGACCCCGCAGCACCGCAAGCAGACATTGCGGCGAGCGGCACGCTGGATGGCCAGCCAATCGAAGCTAAGGCCGCTCTGGTTCAGGACCAGAATGGAACGGCTCTGCCGTCATTGCGCGTCGACATCGGACCCAACAGCCTGACAGGTGATCTGCGTTTTACGCCGACCTTCCAGCCCAACGGTACTCTAGCGTTCGACTTTCCTGACGTCTCGTTGCTCGCCGCATTGGCAGCCCAGCAGGCCGCAGGTGATTTGAAAGGTACTGCTGTCTTCAACAGCAATGCGACAACGACGGCAATCACTCTGAAGGCCAACAGCAAATCGCTGAGCCAAGGTACGAATGGAATTTCAAACCTCGCAGCCGATATCGCTGTCAGCGACCTGAAGGCCTTGGCGGCACAGGGAACGTTGACTGCACAGGCGATAAATGCCGGCGCAAACACCATCAGCGGACTGAAGCTGGATATTACCCATGCCGGGTCCGCAACAGGCTTCAACCTCAATGCCCGATACGACAATGCGCCACTTCTGGCATCCGGCAGCGTCGATACCGGCAAACAACCGCTGACTGTCGCTATCAGGGACTTTTCCGCCGCTCCGCGTGGTATCCCGGTCAAGCTGGCACAACCGACCAATATCACTGTCGACAATGGTACGGCGCGCATCAACGGCCTCACCATTCAGACAGGCAATGGCCGCATTGAAGTAAATGGCTCGGCAGGCTCAAACCTTGATATCAACGCTGTTATCCGTTCTTTGCCGGCCAGCCTTGCCAATGCCTTCGCCAGTGGTCTTGACGCATCCGGCGATATCTCCGGCACGGTCACCGCCAAAGGTGCCGCGGCAAATCCATCTGTCGGTTATGACCTTAGCTGGAACAACGCCGTTGTAAGCCAGACACGTGCGGCGGGCCTTGCACCACTCAGCATCAAGGCCGATGGTACATTTGCCGACAATCTGCTGAACATCACAACCGGACTAACCGGTCAGGGCGGACTGTCATTGTCCGGCGGCGGCTCAGTTGGTATCTCCGGCAACCAGCCATTGTCATTGGCCTTCAAGGGTAATCTGCCCTTTGCAGCCGTTGCAGCACAAACAGCCGAACAGGGTTTGTCGGTGACCGGCAGTGCCAATATTGATCTCAATATATCCGGCACCGCTGCAGCCCCGTCGATAACCGGCACGGTTTCAACCGATGGCACCCAGCTGACCGATGTACGTAGAAATCTGACCGTCAACAATCTTGGTGCCACGATCACCTTTGATCGTGACCGCGCCGTCATTTCGCGCTTGTCCGGGAGGCTTGCGGCCGGTGGTACGATCTCAGCCTCCGGTTCAGTCGGCATCACGCCAGCGTCCAATTTCCCGGCCGACCTATCGATCGTGCTGGACCGCGCCGCTTATAATGACGGCACACTGGTCACCACTATTGTCAGCGGCACATTGACCATGAAGGGCGCATTGCTCGCCAACCCCGTGCTTGCGGGAACACTGACGCTGGACAAGAGCGCCATTACCATTCCTGAACGCTTGCCAGCCTCGCTCACCGCTATCGATATCAAACATCGCAATGCGCCACCTGCGGTGAAAAAACAGGTCAGCAACATGCAGGCGGATGAGTCCAATGGCAGCAGCTCCACCATTGGTCTCGACCTCAACATTAATGCGCCCAACGGCATTTTCGTGCGCGGTCGCGGCGTCGATGCCGAACTGACCGGCAATCTGGTGGTACGCGGCACCGCTGCCGATCCCGTGGTATCCGGTGGCTTTACCATGAAGCGTGGCAGGCTCGAAGTCCTGACCAAACGACTGGACTTCACCACCGGCAACATCACTTTCGGTGGGGGCTTGGTACCGGTTCTGGATATGGCAGCCGATTCCGCCTCCGGGTCGACAACTATTACTGTCTCTGTTTCAGGCCTGGCCAATGATCCGGCAATTACCTTCTCCTCGTCTCCGGCACTGCCGCAAGATGAAGTGCTGGCACAGCTTATTTTCGGTCAGTCCATGTCGAAACTGTCTGCCCTTCAGATTGCCCGTCTGGCAGATGCTGCAAGCCAGCTTGCCGGTGGACGTTCCACGTCGCTGTTCAACAGTCTGCGCAGCAATCTTGGCGTCGATGATCTTGATATCTCCACCGACGAAAAGGGTGACGCGAAAGTATCTGCCGGGAAATACATCAATGACCGCACCTATCTTGAACTGGAACAGAGTGGCAGTTCAGGCGCAAAGGCTGTGATCAATCTGGATGTTGGCAGAGGCGTCAAACTACGGGGTGAAGCAGGCGCAGATGGCGGTGGCGCAGCAGGTATATTCTACGAAAAAGAATATTGATCTCTTATGTACTGCTTATGTATAAGTTTATAGTTTCATAATATTGCAAATATAAATATATCAAAAATACCCTATTGTTATTATTTATAATTTTTTAATGATGATTTTGTATAAAAAATCGTCAGTTGATTTCGCATATTCAGGAAACACCCCAAACATAACATTGAGTCCTGACGTTTCAATCAGTGGAAACGCTTCCGGACTTTCAATTTTACAACGCCTCGCGGAGACGGGAGCCACCCATGAGCTTGTCATTTTTTCCGGGATCACATGCAAAAGCTGTTTTGACTGCCCTTGGCGGCACTCAAGCGATGATTGAGTTTGATCCATCCGGGAAGATACTGTCTGCAAATGACAATTTCTGCCGCGCACTTGGTTATTCAGCCGCCGAAATCATCGGCAAACATCACAGTATATTCTGTGACCCCAAATATAGTGGCAGTCAGGATTACAGGAAGTTCTGGCAGGATTTGGCGAACGGCAAGGCGGATGCAAGACAATACAAGCGCATCGGCAAGGGTGGCACCGAAGTCTGGATACAGGCCTCCTACAACCCTGTGATCATTGGCGGCAAGGTCCAGAGCGTTATCAAGATTGCCACTGTAATTACCGAAGCAAAGCTCAAATCAGCCGAGGATGCGGGTAAGATAAATGCCATCTCACGCGCTCAGGCTATTATCGAATTTACCACCACTGGCCAGATCATTACGGCCAACAGCAACTTTCTGAACTGTCTCGGTTATAGGCTTGAAGAAATAAAGGGCAAACATCATAGCATGTTCTGCGAAGCTGCGTTCCGGGACAGTGCCGACTATGCGACCTTCTGGAAAAAATTGGCAGCTGGAGAATTTATTGCCCAGGAATTCAAGCGCATAGGTAAAGGCGGAAAACCCGTCTGGATTCAGGCATCCTACAATCCAATTCTTGATGAGGAAGGCAATGTCTTCAAGATCGTGAAGTTTGCCACCGACGTGACGGAACGCGTCCGCGCCGTCAATGAAATCGCTGATGGTTTGACCGGCCTCGCCAATGGCGATTTGACGACGCAGCTCAACACACCTTTCATCCCTGCCCTCGACAAACTGCGCACAGACTTTAACGGATCGATCGCCAGACTGCGCGACGCCATGAAAGTTGTCTCAGACAATGCGACGGGCATTGCTGGTGCTTCACATGAAGTCAGCATTGCCTCAAGCTCTCTAGCCGAACGGACGGAGAAACAGGCAGCCGCTGTCGAGCAAACCGCAGCCGCACTGGAAGAAATGACCCAAACGGTTACTGACAACAGCCGCAGAGCGGAAGAGGCAGGGCAACTGGTAGCGAAGGCCAAGAGCGGCGCCGAGCTTTCCGGGACTGTCGTCAACAACGCCATTGCGGCCATGGACGAGATTGAGCAATCGTCCAAGGGCATAAGCAACATTATCGGCGTCATCGATGAGATCGCCTTCCAAACCAATTTGCTTGCGCTGAACGCTGGCGTGGAAGCAGCTCGCGCCGGTGAGGCTGGCAAGGGCTTTGCCGTGGTCGCACAAGAAGTGCGTGAACTGGCGCAACGTTCCGCCAATGCCGCCAAGGAAATCAAGGCGCTGATTACCAAATCAACCGAGCAGGTTGCCAATGGTGTTTCGCTTGTTGATGAGACAGGCAAATCACTGGAATTGATCGTCCGTCAGGTGGCCGAAATCAATCAGAATGTCGCAGCCATGATTGAAACGACCCGCGAGCAGGCGACTGGATTGAAAGAAATCAATTCTGCGGTCAATTCCATAGATGCCAATACGCAGCAGAACGCGGCCGTGGTGGAAGAAACCAGCGCCGCCAGCCACGGTTTGGCAAAAGAAGCAGAATCTTTACGTAATTTGCTAAGACAATTTAGATTTACGCAAGACTCTCACGTTAAAAGGAATGATGTGAAAGGGGATGTGCAGCCCTTGGCATCAAGAGCACGCGGTACGGTTGCCACACCAGCAGCCAGAACACATGGTTCTCTTGCTTTGGCGCAAGTACAGCAAGATTGGGAAGAATTCTGATGGCGACGATTAATTCTACAAACTTCGGCAGCGACACTTTGGAAATTATTGCATTCCGCCTGCACGATCAGGAATTCTGCGTGAAGACGACCACAATCCGCGAAATTCGCGGCTGGGCGCCATGCACCCCGATCCCGCACGCCCCAGCTGACGTGATTGGCGTGATGAACCTGCGCGGATCTGTTATTCCGATCATTGACCTCGCCTACAAACTCGGCATGAAAAGCACCGTTGCCAATGAGCGTAGCGCCATCGTGGTTGCCGAAGTTCACAACATGGTCATCGGCATGCTGGTTGACCGCGTATCCGACATTCTGACAATTCCTGCCAATCAGGTTCAGCCTGTGCCGGAAGTATCAGCTTCTTTCGACAAGTCCTTCTCCGAAGGCATCATCGCCAACGAACATGGCATGATCTGCTTCCTGAACCTCGCAAAGATGTTCAAGGGCAACGAGATCGAAGATCTGGCAGCATAAGAAACATGCATCACGCTACGCCACACATCGCGAGCGAGATCATCTTTCCAAACGTCCTATGATTTTAAACCGCTACGATCCATTCGTGGCGGTTTTTGTTTGTGTTAAACAGCTAAAATCCCCCTGTTTCTTTCTGTATTAAAAAGAGCTTCAAGCAACAATGCATCAATTACATTTTAATATTCTAATGTTCTAATCACTATATTGGAGATTGATGATTTTTCTCCCTGTCAGCGAATGAATCGCGATAACGCTGCCAAGCGAAAGTAAACGCTCTCACTTTCGCTGTTTCCGGGAGGGTACAATGTTCGGCCTGCATAAAGTCAGTGATGCCAGAAATATCGTTGATGCCATATCTAAATCGCAGGCCGTGATTGAATTCACCCCAAACGGCGTAATCCTCAATGCCAATGAAAACTTTTGCAAAGCCCTCGGTTACGACCTGAGCGAGATTGTTGGCAAACATCACCGCATGTTCTGTGAGCCAGATTACAGCGCATCTGCCGAATACACCCAGTTCTGGCAAAACCTGTCGGCGGGAAAACACGACACCAAAGAATACAAGCGCATCCGCAAGGACGGACGCGAGATCTGGATACAGGCTTCTTACAATCCAGTTTTCCGCTCCGGCAAAGTTTACAAGGTCATCAAGCTGGCGACCGACATCACCGCCGTCAAACAAAAAGCGGTCGAAGATGCCAGCAAGCTGAATGCCCTCTCCAAATCACAGGCGGTGATCGAGTTCACCTCAACTGGTGAAATTCTCACCGCCAATGAAAACTTCTGCAAAACACTGGGTTACGACCTCTCGGAGATCGTGGGAAAACACCATCGCCTGTTTTGCGAGCCGAACTATGCTGCGACATCCGATTATGCCCAATTCTGGCAGCGCCTTTCACAGGGCGAATTTATTGCCGATGAATTTGTTCGCTTTGGCAAAGGTGGCAAGGAAGTCTGGATACAGGCAGCCTACAACCCAATTTTCAACGACAAGGGCACTGTCGTCAAAGTCGTCAAGTTTGCAACCGACGTCACCCCACGCATGAGCGCAATTACTGCACTTGGCGACGGCCTCAGAGCCCTGGCCGATGGAGAACTGTCGCAAAATCTCGATACTGCCTTTGTGCCCAGCATGGAAAGAGTTCGGCACGACTTTAATGAAGTCATCGCCAAACTGCGCAACACCATGCAGACGGTGGCCCACAACGCGACAACAATTGCCGCAGGTTCTTCTGAAATTCGCACGGCTGCGGACCAGCTGGCGCAAAGAACCGAGCAGCAGGCTGCCTCACTCGAACAGACCGCCGCAGCACTCGAAGAAATCACCACAACAGTCAAGGATTCCAGTCTGCGCGCCGACGATGCCGGAAGGCTGGTAACTTCCACCAAAAACAATGCCGAACGCTCCGGTGCCATTGTCGACAAGGCAATTGGCGCCATGGACGAGATATCTCGCTCCTCCAAGGAGATCACCAACATCATCGGCGTGATTGACGACATTGCGTTTCAGACGAACCTCCTGGCGTTGAATGCCGGTGTTGAGGCGGCACGTGCTGGCGAGGCAGGCAAAGGATTTGCCGTCGTCGCGCAGGAAGTACGCGAACTGGCACAACGGTCTGCCAGTGCTGCCAAGGAAATCAAGAACCTGATCAATACCTCAGGCGACCATGTCGCCAATGGTGTCGAACTTGTTGGTCAGACAGGTGGCGTGCTGCGAGAAATCGCCAATCAGGTCGACCAGATCCACGTCAATGTCTCGGCGATTGTCGAAGCGGCCCGCGAGCAGGCCAACGGCCTTGCGGAAATCAACCAGGCCGTCAACATGATGGACCAGGCAACGCAGAAGAATGCGGCAATGGTTGAGGAAACGACTGCCGCCAGCCACGGTCTGGCGCGCGAATCGGAAATATTGCGGGAGCTGTTGACCCAGTTCCGTATCGGCAATGCTCAGGCACAGGCCTATGAAGCACCGACCCCACATGCCGTTGTCAGCAGACACCAGCAGGTCGCATCACCGGTACATAAGATGGTTGCCAGTCTGCGGCACGCCACATCAGCCATGCCTGCAGAGCGCGCCGATCAATGGACAGAATTCTGACGCTGTAGCGCGTACATCCAGAAACAAAAAAGGCGGCCCGAAAGCCGCCTTTTCTTTTTACACGAAGAGCACAAAAGTCTTCTGCAGGGTAATCCAGATACCCCAGACAATCGGAATACCGACAACAGCCCAGGCAATCAGCGCCTTGGCGTCGAGACCACCCTTGCCAATACCGAAAGAACCGGAAGGACCAGTGTCCACGGCCTTGGTCTTGGCCTGTAAGGCTGCAACTTCTTCGTCAGACATGTACCACTTGGCATCCAGCGGCTTCACCAGCAGGTTGGCGATGAGGCCAACAGCCAGCATGCCCGCCAGAATATACATGGTGAAATCGTAGACCTGCGCGCGTGGAATGCCCGCTGCGATCTGTGCTTCACGGATGTAGTTCACGACAACAGGGCCAATGATGCCGGCTGTTGCCCATGCCGTCAGCAGACGACCATGGATAGCACCAACGAACTGCGTACCGAAGATATCGGCCAGATAGGCTGGAACAGTCGCAAAACCACCGCCATACATCGACACGATGATGCAGAACATGCCCACGAACAGCGCCTTGTTGCCGAGACCGGCAGCCCAAGGGGCAGATGCGTAGAGTACGATACCGAGTGCGAAGAAGGTGAAGTAGGTTGCCTTGCGGCCGATACGGTCAGACATGGAGGCCCATACAAAACGGCCACCAATGTTGAATACCGAAAGCAAACCGGTGAAACCGGCAGCAATCGCTGCAATCGACGCCAGTTGTTCAGTGTTCAGATCAGCAAACTTGACATCGGGAAGACCAATCAGCGAACCGGCGAAAATTTCCTGCAGCATCGGTGAAGCCATGCCGAGTACGCCGATACCAGCCGAAACGTTAAGGCACAGTACCAGCCAGATCATCCAGAACTGCTTTGTCTTGTGCGCGTTCTTCAGGTGAACGTGGCGGGTCGTGATCATTGAGCTCTTGGCAGCAGGCGCTGTCCAGCCTTCAGGCTTCCAGCCGGCAGGCGGAATGCGGTATCCAAATGCACCAGCCATCATGAACACGAAGTAGATCGCAGCCATGACCAGGAAGGTTTCCCAAACACCGATCGATGCATCGGTACGGAAATGGCGCATCAGCGCATCCGCAAGCGGCGCACCGATCATTGCACCACCGCCGAAGCCCATGATCGCCATGCCGGTCGCCATACCACGACGGTCAGGGAACCACTTGATCAGGGTCGAAACCGGAGAGATGTAACCGAGGCCAAGGCCAATACCACCGATGACACCGGCGCCGAACCACATCAGCCACAGCTGGTGGGTCATGATACCAATGGCAGCAATGGTCATGCCACCACACCAGCACACAGCCGATACGAAACCGGCCTTGCGTGGGCCAGCGCGCTCAAGCCAACCGCCCCAAATCGCAGCCGAGCAGCCCAGCAGAACGAAGAACAGCGTGTAGATCCAGCCAAGATCACTGACGCGCCAGTCGCAGCTGGTGGTGAACAGGGCAGTCGCAAGGCCCATGTCCGAGCAAACGACGGACTGGTTGATGCCGATTGCCTTGGTCAAAGGCAGCCAGAACACGGAAAAGCCGTAGGCCATACCGATGCAGAGATGAATGGCCAGCGCAGCAGGCGGCACCATCCAGCGGTTAAAGCCAGGCTTGGCGATAATGCGCTCACGGTCAAGGAAGCCGATACCGGCTGCGTTGCCAGTGAACGTCTCGTTCGTAGCAGTCATGTGTTTCCTCCATTCGACCCGGCTGGACGCCACGCGAATACGGTTATTGTCATTTATTCGGCTGTTCCGACCGGCGGTGAGCACACACCGGCATGGGACATTTGATCAGGCTTGCGTGTCATGGACCCCGACCCTGACGCGGCTTGAGCGGCCTCTCCTAAAACCCGCCCATTTCGCTTGTTCCGAATTGCGTTTTGACAACTGCAAAGATCGTGCCAAAAATAAAACCACGGAATTTCAATGAATTAGAATAAAATTCCGCCGCATTTCGGACAAAATGTCCGTGGCAATGCGACAAAGTGTCCAGGTGGTGCGACAAAATCGCGCCCGGACAGCAGGTCTGATATGGGAGATTTATTGCGCTTCAGGTAGCCAGACCGTGAAGGTCGTTCCTGTTCCGGGCGTGCTTTCAGCGGTAATGATACCGCCTTGACGGATCACCAGCATCTGGCTGACCGATAGACCAAGCCCTGTACCTTCCTGCCGTTTGGTGGTGAAAAACGGTTCAAAAATTCGAGCGAGAACATCCTGATCCATGCCGATTCCGGTGTCGGACACTGTCAGCACAACACCAGCTCGCTCGTCACGCTCTGCATCATGGCAGCCAAGACCTAACGTGCCGCCATGCGGCATTGCGTGAGCGGCATTGACGATCAGATTGACCAGCACCTGCTGCAACTCGGTGCGGTTCATCAACACCAACCGCCTGACATTGTCATCACGCACGACATTGATACCGCTGCGGTTCAGCACGTGCTGAACCAGTGGCATAGTATCGGTCATGATATGGGCCGGGTCATGCCGTTCAACATAACCGGCGAATTCTTCTGGTCGCGCAAATTGCAGCAGCTTGGTGACAATACGGCTTATGCGCTCGACCTGCTCATCAATCAGTCGAAACTCGGTTTTGGCCAGATCGGCGTTTTCACCGATCAGATAACGCGCCACCTCGAGATTGCCCTGAATGACGGCAATCGGATTGTTGATCTCATGGGCAACGCCGGCAGTGATCTCTCCTACCGTGGCCAGCTTTTCAGAAATCACCAGCTGTTTCGTGGTGGCTTCCAGCTGATGGTTGGCAAGCTGCAATTCCCGCGTCCGTTCGTCAACACGCACATTCAGCTCTTCATTCCAAGCGCGCAGTTCACCTTCACGCTCCTGCAGGCGCTGCAGCAAATCATCCAGATGAACAGCCACCTGCCCGATTTCATCATGCGTGGCAGGCAGCCCGGTTCGCGCACCAAGATCACCCTCATCCACACGGGCGATGGTCTCGGTCATTCTCTCCAGTGGTTTGAAGATGCTGCGCGCCCACCGCAAGAACACCGGAATGCTCATCAAGGTTATCGCAAGAAACGCAATAATCACCGCGGCGACCGTTTCATATTTGGCGCGGGCGAATGGCGCTTCCAGAAATCCGACGTAGAGCATGCCCGCACGATTGCCGTAACTGTCGACCAGCGGTTCATAGGCGGAGACATACCAGTCGTTTACGACAAAGGCGCTGTCGAGCCACACGCGCCCTTCACCCAGCACCGCAGTCCGCACGGCGTTGGATACCTGCGTTCCCAATGCCCGCTTCCCTTCGAAAAGACGGACATTGGTGCTGATGCGGACATCATCCAGAAACAGCGTTGCCGTACCCTGACTGCCCTCCGGCAGACTGGCTTCCTTGTAGACCAGATCATTGATCGTATCGATGAAATCGAGATTCTGGTTGAGAAGTTTGCCACCGACAAGAGCCAGACGCCGGCCAGGCGAAACATCAATCGGACTGGCGGCGTGAATGGCGAGACCGCGTGTTTCCCAAAGCTGTTCCGATTGCCCAGAATTTGGCGTCTTTACAAGCTCCAGGCGGGCGCGTTGCGCCAGCGCAGCGGAAATCTCTCCCAACTCGTCATTGGAAAAAATGTCGAATGCGTAAGCGGCTTTTCCCTGCAGCGCCTTGGCCCGCACGGGCCAATTGACCCGCACACGCGACACTTCCGTTCCGGCACTGGCGGTAACCCGCCCCTCAGGGTCAATGATAAACAGGAAGTCGAGCCCCAGCTTTTCGCGGCTTTCTTCCAGATAACCACCCAATTGTGTCGCTGTATCATCCTGCAAGACATCCTGAAGCCGCGCAGAAGTCGCAATGGATTCAATACGTTCGCCGGTGTTTTCGAGAATGGTCGACAGATATTGATGCGCGATGGTCAGATCGCCATGCACTTTGGAGATCAGAAGTGAATCGAACTTGGCGCCCCAACGCACCATCGTCACGCCCAGCAGTAGCGGCAAAATCACCAGGGTTGGTAACAGGGCAATCGCCAGCAGTTTAACGCGGACGGAGCGAACCGGGCTGACGACTTTTGGCTGATGTTGCAGATCAGCCATGCCAGGAGGTCAGCTTGCGATCAATGGTCTTGCGGGAAATGCCAAGCCGTTTTGCCGCCTCATCACGGTTGCCAGCAACCTCGTCGAGCACACTCAATATGTGCCGGCGCTCAACCTCTTCCAGCGTGGCATTGCTGGCAGGCGCAGAAATACCGCCACGTAGGTCCGCAGGAAAGCGGCCCAGAATGAGGGTACGTTCGATCAGATTACGCAGCTCACGAACATTACCGGGCCAGTTATAGGCGAGCAAAGCCGCCTTGATCGCATCATCGACCTGCACGGGTGGCATGCCGAGTTGCCGCGACAGCTTGTTCATGAACAGATCGGTCAGTTCAAGAACATCCTTTTCACGTTCACGCAACGGCGCGAGATGCACCTGCATGACGTTGATGCGGTAATAAAGGTCAGCGCGGAAACGGCCTTTTTCAACGTCCTTGGCAAGGTCGGCATTGGTGGCAAACACAAAGCGAATATCGATCGGCACTTCGCGCTCGGAACCAACCGGCCGAACCTTGCGATCTTCAATGACGCGCAGCAGCTTGCTTTGTAGCGCCACCGGCATTTCACCGATTTCATCAAGGAACAGCGTGCCACCCTGCGCATGCAGGAAAAGACCCTCGCGCCGGGAATCCGCTCCCGTGAAAGCGCCCTTCAAATGGCCAAACAATTCTGTTTCCAGCATGTCAGCGGGAATAGCCGCACAATTGAGCGGCACGAAGGGTTTACCAGCCCGGTCGGACAGTTCGTGAAGGGAACGCGCCAGCACTTCCTTGCCGGTCCCGGACTCACCTGTCAGCAACACCGACGTTGGCAAGGGTGCAACGCGACTGATCATTTCACGTGTCTGCTGAATGGTCGCAGAGCTACCGAAAATCCGATCACGCAGATAGATGTGATCGGACGCGGCCCTCAGCTCATATTTGAGCGCAAAGTTCTCCCGCTGCAACTGGATGCGGTCCAGCGCGCGAGTTATGGCATTGAGGATCTGGTTTGACCGAAACGGTTTCAGCACAAAATCCGCCGCACCGGCGCGGATCGCCTGTATCGCCGTATCCAGATCGGCATATGCCGTCATCAGGATCGTTTCGGCATAAAGGCCGATGGAGCGCTGCTCTGCCAGCCATTCAAGACCGGTTTTCTTCGGCATGATATTGTCGAGAATGACAATGTCGAAATGACGCTCATCCAGCTTGCGGCTGGCCTCAACCGTATCTGATGCTTCGTCGATAAATTTGCAGCGGCTTTCCAGCGTGCGCACAAGGAAATTGCGCATGCCTGGCTCATCGTCCACCACAAGAATAGATGCCTTGGCGAGCCACGGTCCGAAATCGGATTCTTGAGCCGCGGCCTGCGGCTTTGAAACCACTTCGTGTTGCACATCACTCTCCTGCGACATCCGCTATCAGCTTAAAAATGACGAATAGCAGAGCGGCGCCTAAAAGCAAAATCAGGACCCGATATCCGCACCCGCTGCGATCTCAACAATTCTGTGAGCATGGGTGAAAATTTCGAAGTCCTCACCCCTCACCAATGCCACCAGTGTCACACCGGCCTTTTCCGCCGTCTCGATGGCAAGTGCAGTGGGCGCCGAGATCGCCAGGAGGATGGGACTGCCAAGAATAGCAGTCTTCTGCACCATCTCGACGGAAACACGGCTTGTAACCGCAATCATACCGTCGCGGCCACGGCGGCCAGCACGAAGGACAGCGCCAATCAGCTTGTCGAGGCCATTATGCCGCCCTACATCCTCGCGAACAGCCAGCAATCCCTCACCTGGCAGGTAGAAGCCGGCGCCGTGCACGGCGCGCGTTTCCCGATTAAGTGACTGCCCATCCGACAACAGCGTGATCGCAGACACAATGTCATCAAACGTCGCTTTGAGCGTGGCAGCCGAAACGTCGGGAACCGGACGAAGTGCCTGTTCGATCGATTCAATTCCACAGAGGCCGCAGCCGACTGGCCCTGCCATATGACGACGTCGCGCACGCAGTGCATCAGCCTGATTATCTCCAAGCATTACCTGCACATCGTAACCCTGATCGGCCGCAAGGATTTCGATATCGATGATCTCCGAGACATCACGGATTATACCCTCTGTCAGGCTGAAACCAATGGCAAAGTCTTCCAAGTCGGCCGGTGTGCCCATCATGACGGCATGGGTAGAACCGCCATAGGAAAAGGCGATTGGCACCTCCTCGGGAACAGCACGTGTGGCTTGCACCAAAACACCTCCGTGCCGTGATATGCGTATGACTTTCCGCGACGTTTCCATCAAGTAACAGCCCTATTCGCCTGCATGCGACAAAAGCCGGAACAATTGGCAGCATCACGCGCACTTGCCATTGGCTTTCATCAAAATTGGAGCCTAGTTCTACCCAAGAGCAATGGCGCATCAAAGCGCAAATTCGCAACGGCGACGATAGTAGCAGCTGAACATGGATAGTCTAAAAACAAAAAAGCGACCGAAACGGCCGCTTTTTTCTCATTTTTTGTGGGCAGTCATTCTTTCGAACCCGCCCGGTGCTTTCAAGCAGCGACGAGAACCTCATGCAGGTTCGTCAGTTCGTAGAGGTGCTTTTCAAGCTTGGTCAGGTGCTCGTGGTGGTGGCTACCACCTTCGATTTCTGCCTTCGCTGCATCAATACGCTTCTGCAATGTGTCAGGGCTGATTTCATCAGCCGAAACAGCAGATTCAGCAAGCAATGTGCAACCTGTTGGCAGAATGTCGGCAAAACCGCCGAACACCACGTATTTGTGTGTCTCACCAGAGGCAAATTTCACCGAAACGAGACCAGGCTTGATCGTCGTCATTACCGGCGCATGGTTTGCCAACACCGTCATTTCGCCCAGAGTGGCTGGAATGACGACTTCAGTAACCGTTTCGGAAACGAGCAGGCGCTCCGGAGAAACAAGTTCGAATTTGAAAGTGTCGGCCATGGCTATTCACTTCTTGTTTTGTTGCGCGACAGACAAAGGCGCGTGGAAAAGCCACGCGCCCTTCTTAAAGCATTATCAGGCAGCTTCAGCAGCCAGCTTCTTTGCCTTTTCGATAGCTTCTTCCATCGAACCGACCATGTAGAATGCTGCTTCTGGCAGGTGATCGTAGTCACCATTTACCAGGCCCTTGAAACCCTTGATGGTGTCTTCGAGAGCAACCAGCTTGCCCGGCGAACCGGTGAAGACTTCAGCCACGAAGAACGGCTGCGACAGGAAGCGTTCGATCTTACGAGCGCGGGCAACAGCCAGACGGTCTTCTTCAGACAGTTCATCCATGCCAAGGATGGCGATGATGTCCTGAAGAGCCTTGTAGCGCTGCAGTGTCGACTGAACCTTACGAGCCACTTCGTAGTGCTCTTCGCCAACGATCATTGGGTCAAGCATACGCGATGTGGAGTCGAGCGGGTCAACAGCCGGGTAAATACCCTTTTCAGCGATCGAACGCGACAGAACGGTCGTTGCGTCCAAGTGGGCGAACGAGGTTGCTGGTGCCGGGTCGGTCAAGTCGTCGGCAGGTACGTAAATAGCCTGAACCGAAGTGATCGAACCCTTCGTCGTTGTCGTGATGCGTTCCTGCATCTGGCCCATGTCGGTCGCAAGCGTCGGCTGGTAACCCACAGCAGAAGGGATACGGCCGAGCAGAGCGGACACTTCGGAACCAGCCTGCGTAAAGCGGAAGATATTGTCTACGAAGAACAGAACGTCCTGGCCCTTGTCACGGAAGTCTTCAGCGATCGTCAGACCGGTCAGAGCAACACGTGCACGTGCGCCTGGTGGTTCGTTCATCTGGCCGTAAACGAGAGCAGCCTTGGAGCCTTCGCCACCGCCGTGCTTGTTAACGCCCGACTCGATCATTTCGTGGTAAAGGTCGTTACCTTCGCGAGTACGTTCACCCACACCGGCAAATACCGAGTAACCACCGTGCGCCTTGGCCACGTTGTTGATCAGTTCCATGATGAGAACGGTCTTGCCAACGCCAGCGCCGCCGAACAGGCCGATCTTACCGCCCTTTGCGTAAGGAGCGAGAAGGTCAACAACCTTGATGCCGGTAACCAGGATCTGGCCTTCAGTCGACTGGTCGACGTAAGACGGAGCTTCCTGGTGGATAGCGCGCTTGCCGGAAGTGACCAGCGGGCCAGCTTCGTCAACAGGCTCGCCGATAACATTCATGATACGACCAAGCGTCTCAGGACCAACCGGAACGGTGATCGGAGAACCGGTGTCACGAACGGCCTGACCGCGAACCAGACCTTCGGTCGAGTCCATGGCGATCGTGCGAACGACGTTTTCGCCGAGGTGCTGTGCAACTTCGAGAACCAGACGGTTGCCCATGTTGTCAGCTTCAAGCGCGTTGAGGATCGCAGGCAGGTCGCCTTCGAACGCCACGTCGACAACAGCGCCGATAACCTGCGTAACTTTGCCAGTCGCGGTTGTGCTCGCTGCGGTTTTCTTGGGGGTAGCTGCCTTAGCCATTATCCTTACCCTCTTTCCTTAACCTCAGAGCGCTTCAGCGCCCGAAATGATTTCAATCAGTTCCTTGGTGATCTGAGCCTGACGCTGACGGTTGTAAGACAATGTCAGCTTGTGGATCATTTCACCGGCGTTGCGCGTTGCGTTATCCATCGCGCTCATTTTGGCACCCATTTCGCCAGCAACGTTCTCGAGCAATGCCCGGAAAACCTGAACCGAAATGTTGCGCGGAATAAGGTCTTCCAGAATGGAAGCCGCATCCGGCTCGTATTCATAAATTGCAGTCGTTGCCGTCTGCTCGACTTCAGCGGCCGGCGCAGCAGCAGGAATAAGCTGCAAGCCTGTCGGCACCTGGCTGATAACCGATTTGAACTCGGAGTAGATCAGCGTGCAGACATCGAATTCACCGGCGTTGAAACGCGCAATGATCTTCTTGGCAATCTGGTCGGCATTTTCGAAAGCGATCTTCTTCACTTCGCGCAGTTCAACGCGCTCAATGATGTTCGATGCGAATTCGCGACGCAGGCTGTCGTAGCCCTTTTTACCAACGGTCATGATTTTGACCGTCTTGCCTTCGGCGATCAGCTTACGCGCACGATCACGAGCAAAACGGGAAATCTGTGAGTTGAAACCACCGCAAAGACCACGCTCGGCTGTGCAGACGACGAGCAGATGCACGTCGTCCTTGCCGGTACCGGTCATCAGTGCAGGAGCTACGTCTGCCTCAACCGCCTGAGCGATATTGGACAGAACGGCGCTCATGCGCTGTGAATATGGCCGGGCAGCCTCAGCAGCCTCCTGCGCACGACGAAGCTTCGCCGCGGCGACCATTTTCATCGCCTTGGTAATCTTCTGTGTCGCCTTGACCGAGGCAATGCGGTTTTTCAGATCCTTTAGTGAAGGCATCCGTTATCCGTCCCAGTGTGAACCCTAATCAGGCGAAAGACTTTGCGAAGCTATCCAGAGCAGCCTTGAGCTTGCTCTTGGTGTCATCGCTAACAGCCTTTTCCGTGCGAATGGTGTCGAGAATGCCCTTGCCTTCCGAACGGAGGTAGGACAGCAGACCCTGCTCGAACTTGCCAACCTGGTTCACAGCAACCTTATCGAGGTAACCGTTCACGCCAGCAAAGATCACGGCAACCTGTTCTTCCGTCTTGAGCGGCGAGAACTGTGGCTGCTTCAGGAGTTCCGTCAGACGTGCGCCACGGTTCAGCAAACGCTGTGTGGAGGCATCGAGGTCCGAACCGAACTGAGCAAATGCAGCCATTTCGCGGTACTGAGCGAGCTCACCCTTGATCGAACCAGCAACCTGCTTCATGGCCTTGATCTGAGCAGCAGAACCAACGCGCGAAACCGACAGACCGACGTTAACAGCCGGGCGGATACCCTGATAGAACAGGTCGGTTTCAAGGAAGATCTGGCCGTCGGTGATCGAGATCACGTTGGTTGGAATAAACGCGGAAACGTCGTTACCCTGGGTTTCGATAACCGGCAGAGCGGTCAACGAACCAGCGCCCATTTCGTCGGAGAGCTTTGCAGCCCGCTCGAGAAGACGGGAGTGAAGGTAGAAAACGTCGCCAGGATAAGCTTCGCGGCCCGGAGGACGACGCAGAAGAAGCGACATCTGACGGTAGGCGACAGCCTGCTTGGAAAGGTCGTCGTAACCGATCAGCGCATGCTGACCGTTGTCACGGAAGTATTCGCCCATTGCGCAACCAGCGAACGGAGCCAGATACTGCATAGGAGCAGGATCGGAGGCCGTAGCGGCAACGATGATCGAGTACTGCAGTGCGCCACGCTCTTCCAGAACCTTAACGAACTGGGCAACTGTCGAACGCTTCTGACCAATAGCAACGTATACGCAATAAAGCTTGTCACCGTCAGGACCATTGTCGTGAATGGCCTTCTGGTTGAGGATCGTGTCGAGAATGATCGCGGTCTTGCCGGTCTGGCGGTCGCCGATCACGAGTTCGCGCTGGCCACGACCAACTGGGATCAGGGCATCGATAGCCTTGAGACCTGTGGACATCGGCTCATGAACCGACTTGCGTGGAATAATGCCAGGAGCCTTTACGTCAACGCGAGCGCGCTTCGTGGCATTGATCGGGCCTTTGCCGTCAATCGGGTTACCGAGAGCATCGACCACGCGGCCAAGCAGCTCAGGACCGACAGGAACGTCAACGATGGCGCCGGTCCGCTTAACGGTGTCGCCTTCCTTAATGTCACGGTCAGAACCGAAAATAACCACACCGACATTGTCGGATTCGAGGTTCAGCGCCATACCACGGATGCCGCCTGGGAACTCGACCATCTCACCAGCCTGAACATTGTCAAGGCCGTAAACGCGAGCGATACCGTCACCAACGGACAGAACCTGGCCGACTTCCGAGACCTCAGCCTCGTTGCCGAAATTTTTGATTTGATCTTTCAGAATTGCGGAAATTTCCGCGGCGCGGATATCCATCAGCCAACCTCTTTCAGTGCAAGCTTAAGGGTGGAAAGTTTGGTGCGAAGAGACGTGTCGATCTGACGGGAGCCAACCTTGACGATAAGGCCACCGAGGATTGACGGATCAACGGTTACTGAAACCGTTACATCCTTACCAGTAACGCTCTTCAGCGCCGCCTTCAGTTCAGTTTCCTGCGCTGCATCGAGCGCATGTGCCGAAGTAACTTCGGCAGTAATTTCGCCACGGTGTGCGGCAGCGATTTCGCGATAAGCGCGTACCATGCCAGGAACAGCAAACAGACGGCGATTCTTGGCGACAACTTTGAGGAAGTTCGCAGCAAGCGTCTTCAGGCCGGCCCTTTCGCAGATAGCTGCGATGGCCTTGCCCTGATCTTCAGACGAAAATACCGGGCTTTCTACCAGACGCTTCAAATCGTCACTCTCGTCGAGAAGCGACTGGAATGCATCGAGATCGGCCCCAACCGCCTCTACAACACCCGCCTCAAGAGCAAGCTCGAAAAGCGACGACGCATACCTTTCCGCTACACCGGATGTTCCATGGGAGGTGTCTGCCACTGGCACTTTTTCCCTGCTTATCATCCAAGAAAGACAAGTCGCGTCAGCAACTTTGCCAAATTCTTGAAATCGTTTCAATTTCCCCGAAAAAGGCTAAAGTGATCCCCCTCACCTTTTCGAATTTCGCGGTCCGTCTAGCATAGGATGCCGGGACTCGCAACACGGGTAATAACGGAATAAGGCTTTAGGGCAGCAGGAAAGCGGAAAAAAATACGAAATCCCCATTCCTTTGCCAAAAGCGCCACACCTTGGGCGTTTCAGCCAGCCTCACACTATTCCAAAAACATAGAGTAACGGCAAGGCAGCAAGTACAAAATTTACAACCATAAGTAGGCAATTTCGCCATGTCGTGCCACCGTCAGACAGGATGGAAAGCACTGCACCGAACACTGAAAGACCGAATGCGGCACCAAACGCGAGATAGACCATAGGCTGCGCGAGCAGCAAAGCAGCAGCGCCAAGTCCCAGGTAAAAGCCAGCCAGCGAGGAGCGGATCAGCACAAACCCGTCATTGCGCTCACGGCTGGATTGCAATGCAAAGAGGCGCAAGATCACACCAGGCGCAAACAACATCAATAACCCGATCAGGGCTGAGACCGATGCAGCCAAAAACGCCAATTGTTCTCCAAACTCGGTTGGAAAGTAAAATTCCATGATTGCCAGCCCCTCGCCTCAAATCAGTTTCACTTGCCGACTTACAATATTGACCTGAAAATCGGAATCGTTATTTCAGCGCTACTTCAGCTTCACAGAAAACTCTGCGGGTCGATGTCCACCTGGACATGGATAGAGCCACGTTCCTTGGGGCCATTGGCCAGCATAGCGCGCATAAACCCCTGCATGTCCGAATTGCGTTTTCCGTGAACCAGCAGCCGGAAACGATACCGTCCGCGAATAAGTGCGAGCGGTGCCTCCGCCGGCCCCAGCAAGGCGATGCCAGCAGCCTGCGGCGCTGCAACTCTCAGAGCACGGGCATGGGTTTCTGCATCAGCGCGGGTTTCCGCCGACACGATAATCGAGGCTAAACGCCCGAACGGCGGCAACATCGCTTTTTCACGTTCAATGATTTCACGATCATAAAACGCCCCGGCATCACCGGAGACGATGGCCTGCATGACCGGGTGCTGCGGTTGATAGGTTTGCAGAAGACCATGACTTTTCAGACCGGTACGACCGGCACGCCCCGTCACCTGTGACAGAAGTTGGAAGGTGCGCTCCGCCGCACGCGGATCGCCATTTGCCAATCCCAGATCGGCATCAACAATGCCAACCAGCGTCATCAGCGGGAAGTTATGGCCCTTCGCCACCAGCTGCGTGCCAATGACGATATCGACCTCGCCATTGGCAATCGCTTCCAGTTCCAACCGCAAACGTTTTACGCCACCGGGCATATCCGATGACAGAAGGATGGTTCGCGCATCGGGAAAGTGTTTCTCGACCTCTTCGGCGATACGTTCCACACCAGGACCACAGGCAGCCAAATGGTCAAATGTGCCGCATTCCGGGCAATGGTCCGGTGTCTTTTCGGCGTAACCGCACTGGTGGCACTGTATCTGCTCACGGAAACGGTGCTCCACCAACCAACTGGCACATTGCGGGCACTGAAAGCGATGGCCGCATACGCGGCAGAGCGTCAATGGGGCATAACCACGTCGGTTGAGGAACAGCAGCGCCTGCTCACCGCGTTCAATGGTCTTGCCAATGCCGCGCAGCAACACCGACGACAGAAAGCCGCCCCGTTCTGGCGGGTGGCGTCGCATATCGACAAGGTGCAGATCGGGCATCGCCGCATCGCCAAAACGCGTGTGCAGATGAATGAGATTATAACGCCCGGAATTGCCGTTGACCTGGCTTTCCACCGATGGGGTCGCAGAGACCAGTACGACAGGAAAATCAGCTATTCGCGCCCGCACCACTGCCATGTCGCGTGCATTATAAAACACGCGATCTTCCTGTTTGTAAGCAGGGTCATGTTCTTCATCGACAATGATCAGACCAAGATTGTCGAAGGGTAGAAACAGGGCGGAACGCGCACCTGCCACCACCCGCACCTCGCCGGTCGAGGTCTGCCGCCATACCTTTTCGCGGGTTTTCGGGGCAAGCTCGGAGTGCCATTCGGCCGGTTTTGCGCCAAACCGGTTCTGAAATCGCTCTAGAAATGCAGCGGTCAGCGCAATTTCAGGCAACAGGATCAACACCTGTTTGCCTTGCCGCAGCGTTTCGGCAACCGCCTCGAAATAGACTTCTGTCTTGCCGGAGCCGGTGACGCCATCGATCAGCGAGACAGAAAATCCGCCCTTGCGCTGATCCTCAAGAATTTCAGACGCTGCCTGCTTTTGCGGACCTTCAATACGCGCCTCGACATAATCAGGGTCAGGTTCGGCAACCACGGGCGGGGCAGGTAGAAACACGGTTTCGAACACGCCCTGTTTTGCCAAACCATCAATAACGCTGGTGGAAACACCGGCAGCATGCGCAAGTCCGCTCTTTGTCCAGGTATGGCCCTCAACCGCTAGCTCGATCACCCGCTGGCGTGCAGGCGTCATGCGTTCGGGCCGGCCTTCGCCCAGACGCAGGCCTTCAATCATCGGCTCGGGGTCAAATGCGGCGGGAGCGCGCAGCGCCATGCGGGCCACCAGCCCCGGTGGAGACAGCGTGTAGGAGGCAACCCAATCGATAAAACGGCGCATTTCAGCTTTAAGTGGCGGGCAGTCAAAAGCCTTGGTGATCGGGCGCAGCTTCTTCGGATCAACGGTCTTGCCGTCATCCTGCTCCCTGTCCCAAACCACTCCAATGACCTGTCGAGGCCCGAGCGGAACCTGCACCACAGTACCCGGTTCCACCACCATATCGTCTGGGACAGCGTAACTGTAAGGACCCGGCGCAGGCAGCGGCACAAGAACCGGCACGCTATTGCGCGCCACAGGTGCAGGATCGAATAATGCGCCAAACAGGTCAGTCGAATCTTTTGCCATTGTGCGGCGACCATGCCTTTTCATGAACAAAAAGGAAACTGCAAACAGCGATGCGCGATGCCTTCAATATCGTCAATTTTAACCAAATGCTGATCCGCAGGCTCTATCCTTGTCATCAATTGAACCACCGGAGCGTAATGAGTTGTCCGAGATTCTGACCTTTGCCGATCAGGCTCTTCTTGATGAGCGGCAGACATGGCTTGCCACGTTGCAGGGTGAGCGCCGTCTTTCCGGAAACACCGTTGAGGCTTATGAGCGGGACACAAGACAGTTCCTGATGTTCCTGACCGGTCATCTCGCCGCACCGGCAGGCATCAAGGATATTGCCGACCTACGCCCTGCTGACTTGCGTAGTTTTCTGGCATCCCGCCGTCGTGATGGCGCAGGCGCCCGTTCGCTTGGCCGCCATCTGGCGGGCTTACGATCCTTTCTGCGCTATCTGGAACGCAAAGGTCTGGTGAAGACAGCGGGCGCGAATGCCATTCGCACGCCCAAACAGCCAAAGTCTCTGCCAAAGCCGCTTACCGACAGGCAGGCACTGAACCTGACACAGACCGACACCCAGATGCAGGAAGAACCGTGGATCGCCGCCCGCGATGCAGCGGTACTGTCTCTTCTTTATGGCTGTGGTCTGCGTATCTCCGAGGCACTAAGCCTGCGTGCAGTGGATATTCCAAGCGCCACAAGCGCACTTCGCATCACCGGTAAAGGCGGAAAAACGCGTCTGGTGCCATTGTTGCCGGTCGTCGCCGAAGCAATCGCAACATATCGCAAGCTTTGCCCGTACCATCTTACGAATGACGAACCCATGTTTGTCGGCGCACGCGGCGGCAAACTGCACGCAGCCATCATCCAGCGCGGCATGCAGAAATTGCGCAGCGCGTTTGGTTTGCCGGATACGGCGACACCGCATGCTTTACGACATTCCTTCGCCACCCACCTGCTGGCTGGCGGCGGTGATCTGCGCACCATCCAGGAATTGCTTGGCCATGCCAGCCTATCAACCACACAAATCTATACCGGGGTCGATACGGCACGCCTGTTGGAAATCTACGATAACGCCCACCCGCGGGCGTGAACGGAACGGTCGTGCTGTCACGCATTAACCAATTTCTTTAATACAATCGCGACGTCGCCGTCATAAAAAACCTTTAGCGAAATTACGGGATTGCATGACCATGGCTGGCGGATTGAACACTGAACGTCTTCTTGGTTGGAGATTGCCACGTCCGGGCACCACCATGCTTGGCCTGTGCGCGCTGTTTAACATCACCCTTCTCGCCATCCTGCTTGTGACATTGCTCGGTATCAAACCGGCACATGCACAGGAGGATCTGAGCTGTGTCGGCCAGGATCTCGTCGAGATCATGCAGCGCGATGAACCGCAGAAATACCAGAACTTGCAGGAAGAGGCCGGTAAAGTTCTGAATGGAAAAGGCACATTCTGGCGCATTGAAAAGGACGGGCTTGTTCCGTCCTATCTGCTCGGCACCATGCACCTGACCGATCCACGTGTTCTGAAAATGCCAAATGGCGCAAAGGAAGCCTTTGCATCGGCCAGCACTGTCGTGGTCGAGTCAGACGAAATTCTCGACGAGAAAAAAGCAGCGGCAGCGATATTCGCCAGACCCGATCTGTCGATGTTCATCGATGGAAAATCCATTACCGACATGCTGTCGACGCAAGACAAACAGCGACTGGAGGACGGCCTGAAACAGCGCGGCATTCCGCTGGCATCCGTGCTGAAGATGAAGCCATGGATATTGGCAAGCTTTGTGGCTTTGCCGGCCTGTGAGTTGAAACGCAAGGCGCAAGGAGCATCGTTCCTTGACAAGAAGATTGCCGAAGACGGCGTCGCGGCTGGCAAGTCCGTCAAAGGACTGGAGACATTTGTCGAACAGATACAGGCCATGGCTGATCTGCCAATGGATTTCCACATGAAGGCATTGGTCGAAACGTTGGGCCTTGGTGATCGCATGCAGGACATCATCTGGACAATGACCGATCTTTATCTTCAGGAAGATATCGGCGCGATCATGCCGATGATCACGGCCGCCACACCGCAAAACTCTGGCGTGGATGAGGACGGTTATGCGAGCTTCGAAAAGCGGATTATCACCGACCGTAACCATGTGATGGCAGAAAGAGCAGCCCCGTTGCTTGCTCAGGGCTCCGTTTTCATGGCGGTGGGCGCACTCCACCTGCCTGACGAGGAAGGGGTCGTCGAACTCCTGCGCAAACAGGGTTATACACTGACCCGCGTCAACTGATCATCAGCCGTTGACGGCAACCTTGTGAATGCCGCGGCTGACCTTTTTCAGGGTGGCCGGTACAATGCGCCGGTGAACGGGTGCAACAAACATCATATAGACCCAGCCCAGCCAATTCTTACGGTTCACAAGCGTCGTGACGCTGATTGTCGGATCACTGTCGTGTGCTTCAACGTCTATCACAATGCGGAAATTGAGATGATGGTCATCAAACCCCATCACCGTCCTGTCTGCCGTAGAGGTGATAATCGGAAATCCCCCAGCGCTTTCGCCCGCTGAAAGCTGTACTGTCTTCAGACCGAACCAGCGCACAACGCCATTGCGCAGTCTCATGAGAAACGAAACCCAGGCCGGTGGATTTTCCAAAATAAGGCGCGCTGCCGTAAGCGATGTCAGCCCCTTTTCTTGAAGGGTACCTTCGAAACGATCCGCCCAGTTAAACGAAAACGGCAACGGTTCTGACAAGAGCTTCATTCTCGACCTCTGATGTTAACTGAGGCCAAACATTTACCGATACGCACAAAAACAAAAGGCGGCGAATTGTCGCCGCCTTTCATAAACTGTGAAATCAACAATGATTACATGTGGATTGGCTTGAAGAACGTGGCGAGAGCCGCTTCCTTCACAGCTTCCGACATGGTCGGGTGAGCGTGGCAGGTACGGCCGAGGTCTTCGGAAGAACCGCCAAATTCCATGATAACCGCAATCTCGTGGATCATTTCGCCAGCGCCGAAGCCAACGATGTGACCGCCGAGAACGCGATCGGTTTCCTTGTCCGCCAGGATCTTCACGAAGCCGTCGGTAACCTGCATGGCGCGGGCGCGACCATTGGCCGTGAACGGGAACTTGCCAACCTTGTAAGCAACGCCGGCGGCCTTGAGTTCTTCTTCTGTCTTACCAACCGATGCGATTTCCGGCTGCGTGTAAACAACGCCTGGAATGACGTCGTAATTGACGTGGCCATGCTGGCCAGCCAGGATTTCGGCAAGAGCAACGCCTTCATCTTCAGCCTTGTGCGCCAGCATCGGGCCCTTCACAACGTCGCCGATTGCGTAAATGCCAGCAACGTTGGTCTTGTAGTGAGCATCGATTTCAACGCGGCCACGGCTGTCCAGAACAACGCCAGCTTCGGCAAGGCCGAGACCTTCCGTGTAAGGCTTGCGGCCGGTGGAGATCAGCACAACATTGGCATCGAGAGTTTCGGCTTCGCCACCCTTTACAGGCTCGAAGACAACCTTTGCGCCGTCAGCCGTTTTTTCAACGGCAGTAACCTTGGCGCCGAGCTTGAAGTCCAAGCCCTGCTTGGCCAGCAGACGCTGAGCCTGCTTGGACACTTCGCCGTCCATGCCGCCGAGAATGTTGTCGAGATATTCAACAACGGTCACCTTGGCTCCGAGACGCGACCAAACGGAACCGAGCTCGAGACCGATAACACCGCCGCCGACAACGATCAGCTTTTCAGGAACCTTGGTGAGCGCAATGGCGCCGGTCGAGGACACGATGGTCTGCTCATCGATTTCAACATTGACGCCAGGAATGCCAGCAACGTCAGAACCGGTCGCAATAACGATGTTCTTGGCTTCGATTTCCTGAACTTCGCCCTTGTCGTTGGTCACGGAAACCTTGCTGGCAGCCACAACCTTGCCGGTGCCCTGGAAAGCATCGATCTTGTTCTTCTTGAACAGGAAGGAAACGCCATCGACGTTGGCTTTCACCACACCGTCCTTGTGCGCCATCATCTTTTCAATGTTGAGCTTTGGTGCGGCGACTTCAACGCCCAGCGAATCCAGACCGTGTGCGACATGCGCGAAGGTTTCGGATGCATGCAGCAGCGCCTTGGAAGGAATGCAGCCGACGTTCAGGCAGGTGCCGCCGTAGGTCGAGCGCTTTTCAATAACGGCAACCTTCAGGCCGAGCTGGGCCGCCTTGACCGCGCAAACATAACCACCAGGTCCGGTGCCGATAACAACTACATCATAAGCCATGTTCTAATTCCTGATTGATGATGGCAACGGCTAAACCGTGACCATTCGGTTTTGGCCTTCAGGCCGCTTTTTCAGTGGCAAGTTTAATTCCAAGCACAATGAAAACCACACCACTGGTGCGATCGATCCACTGGCTTGCACGCGAGAATGCCGCACGCATGCGTGGCGTTGTCATGAACAGGCTGACCCCGATAAACCACAGGATCAGGAAGCTAGCCATGACCAGCCCGTAAGAAAATTTGATGGCAATCGGTGTATGCGCGCTGACGACCGTTGAAAAAATCGACAGGAAGAAAAACACCGCTTTGGGATTGAGTGCATTGGCTGCAAAACCCAACGTAAAAGCCTTGAGCGCCGATTGCTGCTGACGGGGTGCAGTCGTCACATCGCCTGTGGCTGCCGTTACATCGGTCTTGCTGGCGCGCAACGCCTTGATGCCGATATAGAGCAGGTAGGCAACGCCCAGCCATTTGACGAGATTGAACAGGTAGATCGACTGGGAAATGACGAGGCCTAGACCAAGGATCGTGTAGCTGACATGGACCATCAACGCAGCGCCAATGCCAAAACTGGTAATGATTGCCTGACCGCGGCCGTGCACGATGGCCTGGCGCATCACCATCGCCAGATCGGCGCCCGGTGATACGATGGCAAAGGCAAAAATCGCCATCAGCGAGAGCAATTCAATGAGGTAAGCGTGCATGACGAATATTCCTCAGATCAAGGACAGCAGCATGATGAGCAATCCGCCAGCCGAAACGAGCCATGTCAACGAACGGATATAGGGAACTCCGAGGAGATAGAGCGGAATATAGGCGATACGCGCCGCAAACCATATCCACCCGCCTACCAGGCCCCAACCTGAAGCGTCACCCACAAAAGCAACACCAAGGATCAGCCCCATAAAGGCTGGGTAGGTTTCTTTGTAATTTTCCAAGGCGCGTTCGGCCCTACCAGCGAGCACGCCTGTCGGCTTTTTACCTTCGTCACGCGGGCCTGCATTCCATGCAGACCCGAGTTCCTTGGTCGCAAGCATGCCCTGCAACCCGATATGCAAGAAGAGAAGAATGACACTGAGAGCCAACAGCACCATGTATGGCCCGTTTTCGCTTGCCAGCGTTTCCATTCTGCTCCTCCTTTTTTCTTAGAGATCGAGAACCAGACGTTCTGGATCTTCCAGGCTTTCCTTGACGCGAACGAGGAAGGTCACGGCTTCCTTGCCGTCAACGATACGGTGATCGTAAGACAGTGCGAGATACATCATCGGGCGGATGACAACCTGACCGCCGATAGCAACCGGACGCTCCTGGATCTTGTGCATGCCGAGAATACCGGACTGCGGAGCGTTGAGGATCGGCGAAGACATCAGCGAACCGTAAACACCACCATTGGTGATGGTGAAGGTGCCGCCCTGCATGTCAGCCATGCTGAGCGAACCGTCACGGGCTGCCTTTGCAAGACGACCGAGTTCCTTTTCAACGCCAGCAATAGAACGCTGGTCAGCGTCACGGATAACCGGAACAACCAGACCCTTGTCGGTGCCGACGGCCATGCCAACGTGACAATAGTTCTTGTAGATGATGTCGGTGCCATCGATCTCGGCGTTAACTGCAGGCAGTTCCTTCAACGCGTGAGTAACAGCCTTGGTGAAGAAGCCCATGAAGCCAAGCTTCACGCCGTGCTTCTTTTCAAACACGTCCTTGTAGCGGTTACGCAGATCCATAACGGCCGACATGTCCACCTCGTTGTAGGTGGTCAGCATGGCTGCGGTGTTCTGTGCATCCTTCAGACGCTTTGCAATCGTCTGACGCAGTCGGGTCATCTTTACGCGCTCTTCACGTACACCGTCTTCAGCCGAAGACACTGGACGTGGTGCAGAGACGGGAGCAGCGGCAACAGGAGCCGAACCGCCCTTGGCAACAGCAGCCAGAACATCGCCCTTGAGAACCTGGCCACGCTTGCCAGAACCGTCGATATCCGCAGTCGAGATGTTGTTGTCGGCAGCAACCTTTGCAGCAGCCGGAGCAGCAGGCATGGAGCCGGTTGCAGGTGCAGCAGCGGCAGCAGGTGCAGGCGCCGAAACAGCAGCAGCTGGTGCGGAAGCAGCAGCCGCAGGTGCGGTCGTTGCAGCGCCAGCAGCACCTTCAGCGATCTGGCCGAGCAATGCGTCGAGGCCGACCGTTTCGCCGTTCTGCGCAACGATTTCCGTCAGAACGCCAGAGGTCGGCGAAGGCACTTCAACAGTTACCTTGTCGGTTTCGAGTTCAACCAGAGGCTCGTCAGCCTTGACGAAGTCGCCAACTTTCTTGAACCAGGTCCCGACAGTCGCTTCGCTGACGGACTCTCCCAGAGTTGGTACGCGGATTTCAGTGGCCATAATCTTGTTCCGTTTATAGGTGTCTGTTTTGGATGGATGATGGAGGGAGAGTTTTCACTCTCCCAGCGCGTCTTCTAGGAATGCAGCAAGCTGTGCGAGATGCTTGGACATCAAACCCGTTGCAGGCGAAGCTGCAGCCGGACGGCCCGTGTAGCGTACCTTCTGGTACTTGGCGTCGATATGTGCCAGCACCCATTCCAGGTACGGGTCGATGAACGACCATGCACCCATGTTCTTAGGCTCTTCCTGGCACCAGACCATCTCCGCGTTACGGAAGCGCGACAGCTCGTTGATGAGCGCCTTGGCCGGGAACGGATAAAGCTGTTCGACACGCAGCAGGTAGATATCGTCGATGCCACGCTTTTCGCGCTCTTCGAGCAGATCGTAATAGACCTTACCCGTGCAAAGCACGACGCGACGAATCTTGGAATCCTTCTGCAGCTTGATCGGACCATCCTTGATCACTTCTGCATCGTCCCACAGCAGACGGTGGAACGAGGATTCGCCAGCTAGTTCAGCAAGCGAAGACGTTGCACGCTTGTGGCGCAGCAGGGACTTTGGCGTCATCAGAACGAGCGGCTTGCGGAAGTCGCGACGAACCTGACGGCGCAGGATGTGATAGTAGTTTGCCGGTGTGGTGACGTTGGCAACCTGCATGTTGTCTTCGGCGCAAAGCTGGAGGAAACGTTCCAGACGAGCGGAAGAGTGCTCCGGACCCTGACCTTCATAACCATGCGGCAGAAGGCAGACGAGACCGGACATGCGTAGCCACTTGCGTTCACCCGACGAGATGAACTGATCGAACACCACCTGCGCACCGTTTGCGAAGTCGCCGAACTGTGCTTCCCACAGTGTCAGTGCATTCGGACGGGCCAACGAGTAGCCATATTCGAAACCAAGTACGGCTTCTTCTGACAGCATCGAGTTGATGACTTCGTAACGAGCCTGTGTCGGAGCCAGGTTGGCAAGCGGAATGTAACGCTCTTCCGTGTCCTGATCGTAGAGAACAGAGTGGCGCTGCGAGAAGGTGCCGCGCTCGCAGTCCTGACCGGACAGACGGATCTTGTGACCTTCGACAGCAAGTGTACCGAATGCAAAGGCTTCAGCCATTGCCCAGTCGATACCTTCACCGGTTTCAACCATCTGTGCGCGGTTGTCCATGAAGCGCTGGATTGTGCGGTGCGCATTGAAGCCTTCAGGAATGGTCGACAGTTTCTTGCCGATTTCCTTGAGGGTCTTCATTGCAACGCCGGTCTTGCCACGACGCTGCTCATCGGCATTGTCTGCAACACGCAGACCCGACCACTGACCATCGAGCCAGTCAGCCTTGTTAGGCTTGTAGGACTGACCTGCTTCGAATTCCTGTTCGAGATGCGCACGCCAGTCGGCCTTCAGCTTCTCGAATTCGCCTTCGTTGATCAGGCCTTCGGCGATCAGACGGTCGGCATAGATACGTGCGACAGTCTTGTGCCCACGAATGACCTTGTACATCTTTGGCTGCGTGAACGCTGGCTCATCGCCTTCGTTATGACCAAAGCGACGGTAGCAGAACATGTCCACAACAACAGGCTTGTGGAACTTCATGCGGTATTCGGTTGCAACCTTGGCTGCATACACAACAGCTTCCGGATCATCGCCATTCACGTGGAAGATCGGCGCTTCGATCATCTTGGCAACGTCAGACGGGTAAGGCGAAGAACGCGAGAAACCCGGGTTCGTCGTAAAGCCGATCTGGTTGTTGATGATGACGTGCATGGTGCCGGCAACGCGGTGGCCGCGAAGACCGGAAAGACCGAGAATCTCAGCAACCACACCCTGACCTGCAAAAGCAGCATCACCATGAAGCAGCAAAGGAAGAACCTTTGCACGTTCTGACAATGGAATGGTGTCGCCATCCCAAACCTTCGCTAACTGGTCCTGCTTGGCGCGGGCCTTGCCCATGACAACAGGGTTGACGATTTCAAGGTGCGAAGGGTTGGCTGTCAGCGACAGGTGAACCTTGTTGCCATCGAATTCGCGGTCGGAAGAAGCACCCAGGTGGTACTTCACGTCGCCGGAGCCTTCGACTTCGTCAGGTTTGAACGAGCCGCCCTTGAACTCGTGGAACACGGCGCGGTGTGGTTTGCCCATAACGTTGGTCAAAACGTTCAGACGACCACGGTGAGCCATGCCGACGATGACTTCTTCCAGACCTTCCTGGCCGCCACGCTTGATGATCTGCTCAAGAGCAGGGATCAGCGATTCACCGCCATCAAGACCGAAACGCTTGGTGCCCTTGAAACGAACGTCGAGGAACTGCTCGTAACCTTCCGCTTCAACCAGCTTTGAAAGGATGGCTTTCTTGCCTTCAGGTGTGAAATCGACGCCCTTATCCGGACCTTCGATACGTTCCTGGATCCAGGCCTTTTCTTCCGGGCTGGACATATGCATGAACTCAACGCCGAGCGTCGAGCAATAGGTGCGCTCGAGAATTTCGAGCATTTCGCGCACGGACGCATATTCAAGGCCCAGCACGTTATCGATGAAAATCTTGCGGTCGTAGTCGCTTTCTTCAAAGCCATAGGACTTCGGCGACAACTCGTTGTAGTCCTCAACCGCGCTGGCAATGCCGAGCGGATCGAGCTTGGCGTGCAGGTGGCCACGCATGCGGTACGCACGGATCATCATGATGGCGCGTACGCTGTCGCGTGTCGCCTGAAGAACCTCTGCTTCGCTGACCGGCTTGCCGGTCTCTACGACCTTGGCTTCTGCCTTGGCCTGCACCTTCTTTTCGATGGCCTTTTCGACCGTCGCCCAATTGCCGTCCAGCGCGGAGACGAGATCGCCACCAGCAGCGATCGGCCAGTTGGCACGCTTCCAGGAAGCGCCCTTAGCGGCTTTTTTTACATCTTCGGGATTGTCGGACAGGCCCTTGAAGAAGCTCTGCCATTCCGGCGATACGGAAGAAGGATCTTCTTCATACCGTGCATAGAGCTGCTCGATGTAAGCTGCGTTCGCACCGTCGAGAAACGACGTGATCTGAAACTGCTCGTTGGCTTCTTGCCTTGCCATTTGTCCTGCGGGGGAAGTACCCCGCCTCCTCGATTTGTTGATGGCCGCTGATGGCCTGCCGCTTTGGTCATATATGCCGCCGCAGCGGCCTTCATCCCGCGCTCTGTAAGCGCATCCGGACAGCCGGCTCTTCACGATCCGCCTGCCCGGTTTTAGTCTCAGTATGTGGTCTTAGCCCTTGAGGACTTCAACCAGCGTCTTGCCGAGGCGTGCCGGGGAAGGCGAAACCTTGATACCAGCTGCTTCCATGGCAGCGATCTTGGATTCTGCATCACCCTTGCCGCCGGAAACCACAGCACCGGCGTGGCCCATGGTGCGGCCCTTCGGAGCAGTACGGCCAGCGATGAAGCCAGCCATTGGCTTCTTGCGACCCTTCTTGGCTTCGTCGATCAGGAACTGTGCTGCATCTTCTTCAGCCGAACCGCCGATTTCACCGATCATGATGATCGAGGTGGTGGCTTCGTCAGCGAGGAACATTTCCAGCACGTCGATGAACTCGGTGCCCTTGACCGGGTCGCCACCGATACCAACAGCCGTCGTCTGGCCGAGGCCTTCGTTGGATGTCTGGAACACGGCTTCATAGGTCAGAGTGCCGGAGCGCGAAACGATACCAACCGAACCCTTGCGGAAGATCGAGCCCGGCATGATGCCGATCTTGCACTCTTCCGGTGTCATGATGCCTGGGCAGTTAGGGCCAAGCAGACGCGACGTGGAGCGGTCGAGGCGAGCCTTGACGCGAACCATGTCCATGACCGGGATACCTTCGGTGATGCAGGTGATGAAAGGAATTTCAGCATCGATGGCTTCGATGATCGCATCTGCGGCGCCTGCTGGCGGAACGTAGATAACGGATGCATCAGCACCGGTCTTGTCCTTGGCTTCAGCAACAGAAGCAAAGATCGGCAGGCTTTCGCCCTTCGAACCGGTCCAGGTTTCGCCGCCCTTTTTAGGGTGGATACCACCAACCATCTGCGTGCCGTAGTAGGCAAGGGCCTGCTCGGTGTGGAAGGTACCGGTCTTGCCGGTCAGACCCTGAACGAGGATCTTTGTGTCTTTATTTACGAGAATAGACATTATTTCCGGTCCTTCAAATTAGCCGTTGATCGCCGCAACGATCTTCTTGGCTGCATCGTCGAGGTCGTCAGCAGCCGTAATTGCAAGACCCGATTCGTTCAGGAGCTTTTTGCCCAGCTCAACGTTGGTGCCTTCGAGACGCACAACGAGCGGAACCTGCAGACCGACTTCCTTCACTGCGGCGATAACGCCCTCAGCGATGACGTCGCACTTCATGATACCACCGAAGATGTTGACCAGAATGCCTTCAACCTTCGGGTCAGCCGTGATGATCTTGAATGCAGCCGCAACCTTTTCCTTGCCAGCGCCACCGCCGACGTCGCAGAAGTTTGCAGGCTCTTTGCCGTACAGCTTGATGATGTCCATCGTTGCCATGGCAAGACCAGCGCCATTGACCATGCAGCCGATGTTACCATCGAGAGCAACATAAGCGAGGTCCCACTTGGAGGCTTCGATTTCCTTGGCGTCTTCCTCGGTTTCGTCGCGCAGCAGCTTTACGTCGTCGTGACGGAAGAGCGCATTGCCATCGAAAGACATCTTGGCGTCGAGAACGCGCAGGTGGCCATCTTGCATGACGATCAGCGGGTTCACTTCGAGAAGAGCCATGTCCTTCTCGTTGAATGCCTTGTAGAGCGCAGGGAACAGTGCCTTGGCATCTTCAGCAGCAGCGTCTGTCAGTTCCAGAGCCTTGGAGATCGCAGCAACGTCGGCGTCGGTCACGCCGACTTCCGGATTGATCGCAATCGTGTGAATCTTCTCAGGCGTGTCGTGAGCAACAGCCTCGATGTCCATGCCGCCTTCGGTGGAAACCACGAAAGCAACCTGACCAACCGAGCGGTCAACCAGCAGCGAGCAGTACAGTTCGCGAGCGATGTCTGCGCCGTCTTCGATGTAGAGGCGGTTAACCTGCTTGCCAGCATCGCCCGTCTGCGCTGTTACCAGCGTGTTGCCGAGCATATCCTTGGCATGGGAGACAACTTCTTCAATGGACTTCGCAAGACGAACGCCACCCTTTGCATCTGGACCAAGCTCCTTGAATTTGCCCTTGCCACGGCCACCAGCATGAATCTGGCTCTTGACCACGTAAAGCGGGCCAGGAAGCTGCTTTGCAGCGGCTTCAGCTTCTTCAACCTTGAGGATTGCAACCCCTTCGGCGACCGGTGCACCATAGCCCTTCAAAAGAGCCTTGGCCTGATACTCATGAATATTCATGGATTAATCCCTGTTTGTAGCCGTCTGGAGCGTCCCAGATCCTGATGAACTCAGGGACGCTCTCAACTGTTGAGTCTCCGCATCGTGGTGCGCAGAGGCCTGAACTGCCCTTGCACCGATGCGTCGGGCAATTACTTCAGCGACGGAGCAATGTTGATGCAGGCTTCGCAAAGACCAGCAACCGCGCCGACGGACTTCTGGAAGGCAGCTTCCTCATCCTTGTTGAGTTCGATTTCGATGATGCGCTCGATACCGCCAGCACCGATAATGGTCGGAACGCCAACATACATGTCGTTGACGCCGTACTGACCGGAGAGGTGAGCAGCAGCAGGCAGAACGCGCTTCTTGTCCTTGAGGTAGGACTCAGCCATTTCGATTGCCGAAGCAGCAGGTGCATAATAGGCAGAACCGGTCTTCAGCAGGCCTACGATTTCAGCACCGCCGTCACGGGTGCGCTGAATGATCTGCTCGAGACGTTCGGCAGTCAGCCAGCCCATCTTCACGAGGTCGGTCAGCGGAATCCCACCAACTGTAGAATAGCGAGCAAGCGGCACCATGGTGTCACCGTGACCACCCAATACGAATGCAGTGACGTCCTGAACGGAAACGTTGAACTCTTCCGAGAGGAACAGACGGAAACGTGCGCTATCGAGAACGCCAGCCATGCCAACTACCTTGTTCTTCGGCAGACCGGAGAACTTCTGCAGCGCCCAGACCATCGCGTCGAGTGGGTTGGTGATGCAGATTACGAAAGCGTTTGGTGCATATTTCTTGATGCCGGCACCAACCTGCTCCATGACCTTGAGGTTGATGCCGAGAAGATCATCGCGGCTCATGCCCGGCTTGCGAGCAACACCAGCTGTGACGATGCAGACATCTGCGCCTTCGATAGCTGCATAGTCGCTTGCACCGGTAAGCTTGGCATTAAAACCTTCAACCGGGCCGGACTGTGCAATATCAAGACCTTTGCCCTGCGGAATGCCATCAGCAATATCGAACAGGACGATGTCGCCCAGTTCTTTCAGACTGGCGAGATGCGCCAGCGTACCACCGATCATGCCAGAACCAATAAGTGCAATCTTCTTGCGAGCCATCGAATGCTTCCTCTCGAGCTTCAACTCAATCGCTGCCATAGGGGCAGCTAAATTGTCGCACTCGACTTAGCGTCATTAGCTCAAATTGGCAATAGATTCTTTCAACGTGAGGTTTTTCAATCGTTTAGATATTAAATAACTTACGTAAACGTAAGAAAATACGTCACAGAATTGTCAAATTTCGGCGCGTTTCTCGTTGTGTTGCGTGAGATATTCCGCACTTCTCATCTCGAAAAGCCGAGATGCGGTTCGATCAAACTCGAAACCTTCGGTGCCCTTGCGCTTGCCCAGGAGGTCTTCAGGCATCGCTGCAGCCGATGCAAACAGCCGCACTTTGTGGTCGTACAATGTGTCAATAAGGATAATAAAACGTTTCGTTTCGTTGCGCTTATCCGCGTCCAGAAACGGTATATGATCAACGAAAACCGTGTCGAAACGATCGGCAATTGCCAGAAAATCGCTGGCGCCCAACGGCTTTTCGCAGAGGTCCGAGAAAGTAAATCGCGCGACACGTCCCTGCGCGTGAGGAACGTGGATGGAGCGGCCCTTCATTGGAATTTCCGTCGGCGCTATAATGTGGCCAGCGGTAACGTGATGCCAAGCCATATCCATTGCCTGATCCGCAGCACCATCGAGCGGCGAAATATAAACCGGCAAGCTGTTCAACTTTTCCATACGGTAATCGGTAGGGCTATCCAACGTCACCACGTCGACATACTTTTTGAGAAGGTTGACGAATGGCAGGAACAGCCCGCGGTTAAGACCGTCCCTGTAGAGATTATCTGGCACGACGTTGGAGGTGGTGACCAGTGTACAACCGTTGGCAAACAACTCGGTAAACAACCGCGCCAAGATCATCGCGTCGGCAATATCGGTGACCGTAAATTCGTCGAAGCACAGCAACTTTGCTTCTGCCAGCAATGCCGCAGCGACCGGCGGAATAGGGTCTGCCTGTTTGGTTTCGCCATTCTTCAGCTTTTGCCGATGAGCGTGAACCCGGTTATGAACGTCGGCCATAAACTCGTGAAAATGGCAACGGCGCTTGGATTCAACCGGCGCCATCTCATAGAACATGTCCATCAGCATGGTTTTGCCACGGCCGACACTGCCATAGACATAAAGCCCTTTAACCGCATTGTTCTGCTTTGCCTTGCGGGCAAACATCCAGCCAAGGGCGCTGGATTTTTTGGCAGGTTTCAGGGTCTTCAGGTCGTGCAGGATACGGTCAAGCTGCGTGGCCACCTCGATCTGCGCCGGATCGGCTTTCAACTCGCCTGATGCGGTCAGGCTTTTCAGCCGTTCGACAACGCTTAGATTATAGTCGGGAAGTGGCTGCATCGAACGGCGCCCTGAAATATGGGCGCCGCGCACCCGAAATGGGGTGTGTAATGTGAAAAGCCGACTTAGCGGCTAAGGCTGATCGGCTGACCGCTGTTTGTCGTGCCGTCGTAACGTGTATCGCCGCTCTTGTAGACGCGACCAAGCGTGTTGCCAGCACGATCCTTGAACAGAACCATCTTGCCGGACACTTCCCATGAACCCATGGCGGTCAACTCGCCTGCGCAACCACGTGTGCCGCCGCGCGAACCGCTACCGAGATTGGTTAAGGTCAGGAACATGTCGCAATTTGCGCCGCCATTGGCCACACGCCAGTTACCAACCATGGTTTCCTTGCGGATATCCATAGCCGTCGCAGGCGCCGCAGCAGCCATGTCAACACCGCCCTGGGTGGGTGCTGTGGCTGGTGCGGTTGGAAACTGTGAACTGCCACCGGGTGGAGGCAATGCTCCGGACTGCACCGAAGGCACCGGTTGGGCCTGTAGCGGAGGCGTATAGCCAGAATTGCCGCTGTTATTGTTGTAGTCGTAAGACGTACGTTGGCAACCCGCCAGAGTCATTACGACTGCAATGCCCGTTGCCACATATCTCAATTGCATATCAAGCTCCCGTTCGCTGCTCGCCGTAACACATGAACTGCCGTTGCATATCGGAATTAGCGTATTTCAGTTTGGTTAATCAAGTCAGCACAGGCTTAAATAACCGTTACCAGCGTTTCAAGCCTTGTCCGAGACGAGCAAATCCCGTCACGGCATAAACAAAAGCCGTGACCGGAATGCGGCCACGGCTTCCAAAATCTCCCGCCTGATACGAAACACACCGGTTTCTCAGGCGGGTTTTATAAATCAGACGCGGCGCTCGACCATCATCTTCTTGATTTCCGCAATAGCCTTGGCCGGGTTCAGACCCTTCGGGCATGCCTGTGCGCAGTTCATGATAGTGTGGCAACGGTAAAGACGGAACGGATCTTCGAGGTTATCGAGACGTTCGCCGGTTGCCTCATCACGGCTGTCGATGAGCCAACGGTAAGCCTGCAGCAGAACCGCTGGACCGAGGTAACGGTCGCCATTCCACCAGTAGCTGGGACAGGACGTCGAGCAGCATGCGCACAGAATGCACTCATAAAGACCATCCAGCTTCTGGCGGTCTTCATGGCTCTGCTTCCATTCCTTGGCCGGAGCCGGAGACACTGTCTTCAACCATGGCTCGATCGAACGGTGCTGGGCGTAGAAGTTGCTGAGGTCAGGAATCAGATCCTTCACCACAGGCATATGCGGCAGCGGGTAAACCTTAACGGTACCCTTGATCTCGTCCATGCCCTTGGTGCAGGCCAGCGTATTCGTGCCGTCGATGTTCATGGCGCACGAGCCGCAGATGCCTTCACGACAGGAACGGCGCAGCGTCAGCGTCGGGTCGATATTGTTCTTGATGTACAAAAGTGCATCAAGAACCATCGGGCCACAATCATCGATATCGATATAATAGGTATCGATACGCGGGTTCTGGCCGTCATCAGGGTTCCAGCGATAAACGCGATATTCGCGAACGTTCTGGGCGCCTTGAGGCTTCGGCCAGACCTTGCCTTCGTTGATCTGGGAATTCTTGGGGAGAGAAAGTTCAACCATGTCCAGTTCCTCAAATCAGTAGACGCGGGCCTTCGGCGCGATCTTCTTGGGATCAATGCCGTCGGCGATCAGGTCGGTATGGACCGGACGATAGTCGAGTTTAACGTCACCCTGCTCGTTGACCCACGCCAGCGTGTGCTTGCGCCAGTTAACGTCATCGCGACCGGCAAACGGACCATCAACGAAGTCTTCGCGTGCATGGCTGCCGCGGCTTTCCTTGCGGGCTTCCGCACCGTAAACCGTGGTGATGGCGTTGGCCATCAGGTTGTGCAGCTCGAGCGTTTCGACGAGATCGGAGTTCCAGACCATCGAACGGTCGGTAACCTTGACGTCCGGCAATTCCTTCCAGATGGCGGAAAGACGCTTGCAACCGCTTTCCAGCGATTCCTGCGTACGGAACACGGCAGCGTCGTCCTGCATGGCGCGCTGCATCTTGTCACGAAGAACAGCCGTCGGCGTGCCGCCATTGGCGTAACGCAGACTGTCAAAACGATCCATGATCTTCTCGCAGGCCGCAACGTTGAGCGCCGGGATCGGTTCTTCGCGGTTGATAACCTCGGCAGCGCGGATAGCCGCAGCGCGACCAAATACCACAAGGTCGATCAGCGAGTTGGAGCCAAGACGGTTTGCACCGTGCACGGATGCACAACCGGCTTCACCAACCGCCATCAGGCCCGGGATAACCCGCTCCGGATTGTTGCTGTCAGCGTTCAGCACTTCGCCCCAATAGTTGGTCGGAATGCCGCCCATGTTGTAGTGAACGGTCGGCAGAACCGGGATCGGTTCGCGCGTCACGTCAACACCTGCGAAAATCTTGGCGCTTTCGGAAATACCCGGCAGACGCTCATGCAAAATGTCCGGATCAAGGTGGTCCAGATGCAGGAAGATGTGGTCCTTGTTCTTGCCAACGCCACGGCCTTCACGGATTTCCATGGTCATGCAGCGCGAGACAACGTCACGCGAGGCAAGGTCCTTGGCGGAAGGTGCGTAACGCTCCATGAAGCGTTCGCCTTCGGAGTTGACGAGATAACCGCCCTCACCGCGCGCACCTTCAGTAATCAGGCAGCCTGCGCCGTAAATGCCGGTCGGGTGGAACTGAACAAATTCCATGTCCTGCAGCGGCAGGCCAGCGCGTGCGATCATGCCGCCGCCATCACCCGTGCAGGTGTGTGCGGACGTGGCAGAGAAGTAGGCGCGGCCGTAACCGCCAGTCGCCAACACCACCATCTTGGCAGAGAAGCGATGGATCGTGCCGTCATCAAGGTTCCAGGCGACAACGCCGGTGCAACGGCTGCCGTCGTCAGACATGATCAGATCAAGTGCGAAGTATTCGATGAAGAATTCGGCGTTGTTGCGCAGCGACTGGCCATAGAGCGTGTGCAAAATGGCGTGGCCGGTACGGTCGGCAGCAGCGCAGGTACGCTGTACCGGCGGGCCTTCACCGTAGTTCTGCATGTGACCGCCGAACGGGCGCTGATAGATTTTGCCTTCAGCGTTACGTGAGAACGGCACGCCGTAATGCTCAAGCTCATAAACCGCCTTTGGCGCTTCCATGGCGAGATACTGCATGGCGTCAACGTCGCCCAACCAGTCGGAGCCCTTCACGGTATCGTAAAGGTGCCATTGCCAACAGTCAGGTGTCATGTTGGTCAGCGAAGCGGCAATACCGCCCTGCGCCGCAACCGTGTGCGAGCGGGTCGGGAAAACCTTGGTGATGCAAGCCGTGCGGAAACCCTGTTCGGCCATGCCGAGCGTCGCGCGAAGACCGGCGCCGCCTGCACCCACGACGATCACGTCGTAGGAGTGGTCGACATAGGTATAGGCCTTGCCATTCTGTGAAGGTGAGCTTGGAGATGCCATGACCGGTTTATCCTGCGAATGCGATTTTCAGAATGGCGAACAGACAGAGACCGCCAACAGCGACTGCAAAGAAGGTGTTGAGCATCACAAGCACTAGCTTGGATACTTCGCCGTGCACGTAGTCCTCGATGATAACCTGCATGCCAAGCTTCATGTGAATGAGGCCAGAGATGATCACGAGGCCCATCACCACCGCAACGAGCGGGTGAGAAAGCGCAGCCTTCACTTCCTCGTAAGGCGCGCCGCCATACATGACGAGGAAGACGACGAAAAAGATGAGAAGCGGCACGTTGGCAACGGCCGTCAGGCGCTGGCGCCAGAAGTGCTCGGTGCCTTCCTTTGCGGAGCCGAGGCCACGAACTTTGCCGAGGGGTGTACGCATATCCATATATGTATCTCCTTAGCGCACGATGAGGGCGATGACCCAGATCAGCGCGGTCAGACAGATCGAAGCCGCGAACATTGCCTTGGCCAGCTTGGTGTTGAAGTGTTTTTCAAAACCGTGTCCAAGATCCCACATGAAGTGACGCAGACCGCCCAGCATGTGGTGAACCAGTGCCCATGTGTAGCCGATCAAGATGATCTTGCCGATGATCGTGCCCATGGCCCATTGAACCCAGGCATAGGCATCAACACCTGACGCCGTTGCGATAAGCCACCAGGCAACCAGCAACGTGCCGAAATACAGCGCTCCGCCCGTGATGCGATGGACGATCGATGCAAACATCGTCGGAATCATGGAGTAAATTTGAAGATGCGGCGACAGAGGCCGATTATTAGTACCGTTCGCCATCAGAACCTCGCGGCGTTTTCCTTTGCGCTCCGAATTTTCGGGCGTCCTACAACAACGCACATGACGAAAGAATGTGCATTGCACCAACCGCGACCTTTAATCGCACGATGGCATCACGACAAGCACAATTCATGGCTGATTCGAATTTAATCGATTGTGTTTTGAGATTCCTGCGAAATTTTTGCTCGGCAAAATAAAAAGTACAGCATTTCCAAGATCACAACGCCAAAAATTTTGACTTTTACGTAAATCAAAAATGCGATATTTAATAGTTTGTTAAGGTGAAAAACCGGAGAAAAAAGCTCATGTTCGACAAACGAATCGCATTGCGACTGACCACCCTGTCAAGCATGATTGCCTTGGCTCTGCCTGTTATGGCGGCAGAAAATTACAATAGTTACCGCCATCATAATCCCGACCGCGACACACGCCAAGAGGTCGTTGGTGGCAACGGATTGCCATCTTATATCCCACGAGTTGGCACCTATGCAGGCTCGATTTCCGGCGTGCGCTTCAAAGGAAATGGCATCTATTTCTACAAGCAGGGCCGCCCCGCCTTTTCTCAGGCAAACAGCACCTCGCAAACACTCGCACCCAAGGCGAAGATCATTCACGTCAACGCCAGAACGGCAGGCGCCGAATGCTCCTACGAGGCCGGCGTTTGCGTGATCCGTCCATAACGGACAAAAAAAGGTTCAGATAAACCGCCAGACAGTGGTTTTTTTCACGTCACTGTCTTCGAGTGCGCGCGTCACCGGCACCTGATAGGTTGCCAGCAGCTCAAGCCTTTCCTTGGGCAGATAGGCGCGACCGGGATCACCGACCATCACAGTGACACCCTTTTCACAGAGCGCTACAAACCACGGCACCAGCATCTCGGCAAAGGCGCGGTCGTAAAATACATCACCTGCCAGAAGAACATCGGTACGGAGATCGGTACCGACGAGGTTGTCGCCGGTAAAGCCGATTTCAGCAACGTTCTCCGCAGCGTTGAGTGCGATAGCAGTCTCTGCCCAGGGATCGATGTCGGCAGCCATGACACTGGCAGCCCCGGCCTTTGAGGCGGCGATGGCAACCAAACCGGAGCCACTGGCAAAATCAAGTACCTTCTTGCCAGCAACGGTCGCCGGGTGATCAAGCACATAGCGTGCAAGACCCTGCCCACCGGCCCAGGCAAATGCCCAGAACGGTGGCGGCAGGCCGATCTCATCCAGTTCTTCTTCGGTTTTCAGCCATAGATCATGCGCCTCACTGGCCAGATGCAAACGCACCTCCGGCACATGCGGCGGGGTCATGACATCCGTGTTGGCACGGATGAACTGGCTGGGATCGGTCTTCACGTGGATTATCAGTCCGGCGAGCGCGGTGGCTTATCGAGGTTACCCATCCGGCAAACCTCGAGGTATTCCTCTTCGGTCACCGGCTGCACAGAAAGCCGCATGGAGGTGACCAGCGACATTTTCTCCAACTTCGGATTAGCCTTCACATCCTTCAGGGTAACGGACTTTGGCATATCGCAAACGGCGCGAATATCCACACAATCCCATTTGGGATCGCCTTCCGCCGTCGAATCCGGATGAGACAACGCGCAAACCTCGGCAATACCAACCACTTCCAGACCCTCGTTGGAATGGTAGAAGAAGCCCTTGTCGCCAATCTTCATGGCGCGCATGTTGTTGCGTGCCTGATAATTGCGGACACCGCCCCATTCTTCACCAACGTCGCCCTTGGCCTTTTGCTGTGTCCAGGACCATGTGTCCGGTTCGGACTTGAAGAGCCAGTAATTTGCCATGGCCAATTACGCTCCCGGATTGTTGAAGACCCAATTGTAGGGCTTCACTTCGACGCTTTCGAACAGGCCGGCCTTTGCATAAGGATCAGCATCGGCAAGTGCCTTGGCAGCATCGATGTCAGCAGCTTCAACGATCACCAGGCTGCCATTTGGCTTTCCTTCGGCATCGAGAAATGGTCCGGCTATCTTCAAGGTGCCTTCGGCATTCAGTTTGTTGAGGTGCTCAAGATGCACAGGACGGGTTTCCATGCGCAGATTCAGGTGACCGGGCTTGTCTTTGCAGATAAAGGCAAACAGCATTTTCATCTCCTTAAGGGCCATCACTCATTCAGTGGTGATAGGCCGTGTCATCAATTGTTGCATGGCAGTGCGCACATCAAGGCTGCCTTCTATAATGGCAGCCACGGCATCCGTCACAGGCATATCTATCGCAAGTCCCTCAGCCAGCCGGGCAGCAACCGAGGCAGCGAATGCGCCTTCGACCAGACCACCGCCGAATGCGCCAGCATCCAGCCCCTGCCCAAGTGCAATACCAAAACGCAGGTTGCGCGATTGGTGGCTTGTGGCCGTCAATACCAGATCGCCAAGTCCCGAAAGACCACGCACGGTATCTGCCTTGCCGCCCATGGCCACCACAAGCCGCGACATTTCCGCAAGACCGCGTGAAATCAGCGCCGCCCGCGCCGAATCGCCAAGCCCAGCGCCTTCGACAATACCGCAGGCAATCGCCAGCACATTTTTCAACGCGCCACCCAGCTGTACACCAGTGCGATCGCTCGAGGAATAGAGCCTAAATGTGCGGCCGGAAATGGTTTGCGCCAGTCTCTCGGCATCGCCAGCCTCAGCTGCCGCGATCGCCATGGCTGTCGGCAATCCCTTGGCGATATCTGCGGCAAAACCGGGCCCAGACAACACAGCAATCGGGTGACGCGGCAGTTCGTGTTCCAGAACATCGGTCAGCAACCGTCCCGACGAGCGATCGATGCCCTTGGCGCAAGTTACGATGATTGCATCATTAGCCAGGTAAGGACCGTAGTGGCGCGCTGCATCGGCTTGCGCCTGCGATGGCATGGCAAACAGCACGATACCGGCATCGGTAAGCACGTTGGCGTCAGCTGAAAACTGCAGTGCATCTGGCAGGCTGATGCCAGGCAGCGCCGCTTCGTGCACGCCATCGGTTTTCAAATCTGCCATCAGGGACGGATCGCGCCCTAGCAGGATGACGTCGTGGCGGTTTTCCAGCGCCATGACCACGGCAAGCGCTGTGCCGAAAGCACCGGCACCAATAACGACGACCTTTTCGCGCTCGTTCATGCCTTTGCTCCGCGCTTGCCAAAGCCAATCAATGTTTGCGCCGAGGCATCCAGTGGCCAGCGCGAACGTGGTTGCGTATCCAGACCATCCGATGGCATGTCTTGCGCCATACGCTCAAGTCCTGCCCATGCAATCATCACGGCATTATCGGTGCAAAGATTAAGCGGCGGAGCGACAAAGCGGAATTTGTGCTTGTCACACAGCTCCTGCAACGTCCGCCGGATCTCCTGATTGGCCGCCACGCCACCGGCAACCACTAGCGCAGGCATTCCATCGACATCAGGGAATTCTTCGCGGAACCGCTGCAAGCCACGGCCGATGCGGTCCTTCAACGTGCGCGAAACCGCCTTCTGGAATGATGCGCAGATATCGGAAATATCCTGGTCTGACAGCGGCACGATAGCAGTCGCCGCCTGACGAACTGCAGTTTTCAAACCTGAAAAAGAAAAATCAAGCCGTGTCTCCCCCACCATCGGCCGCGGCAAGGCAAAGCGATCAGGATTACCGCTCGCAGCCGCCCGCTCAACGGCTGGTCCCCCGGGATAGGGAAGTCCAAGCAGCTTGGCAGTTTTATCGAACGCCTCACCCAGCGCATCGTCGATCGTCGTTCCCCAACGCTCATATTGACCGACGCCGCGCACCAGAATGAGCTGCGTGTGGCCGCCGGACACCAGAAGCATCAGATAGGGGAACGACAGCCCGTCCGTCAGCCGCGCCGTTAGCGCATGACCTTCCAGATGGTTGACTGCATAAAGCGGCTTATCGGCAGCACGCGCAATGGCTTTGCCAGTCATCAAACCAACGATCAGACCACCAATCAGGCCGGGGCCGGAGGTTGCGGCCACCGCATCGATATCAGCAAGTGTAACGCCAGCACTGTTCAATGCTTCCTCAACCAGCGTATCGAGTGCCTCGACATGGGCGCGGGCTGCGATTTCGGGGACGACACCGCCATAAGCGCTATGCTCATCGAGCTGCGACAAAACGACGTCGGACACGATCTCGCCACGACCGTCAGGATGCCGGATTACAACGGCAGCAGCGGTTTCGTCACAACTTGTCTCTATGCCGAGGATACGTAGAAAGGAGGCCATTAACCTGTTCGTTCATTGCGATGCTTGGGAAACTTAGGTACGAACACCTCCGGTAACAATGGATAGAAGCGGATGCAAACAAAACCTTTCCGAATCGGCACACGCGGCAGCCCTCTGGCACTTGCGCAGGCTTATGAAACACGCGACCGGTTGATGAAAGCGCACAACCTGCCGCAGGAAATGTTTGAGGTTGTTGTGCTGTCCACCATGGGGGATCGCATTACCGACCGTGCCCTATCGGAAATCGGTGGCAAAGGCCTGTTCACGGAAGAACTGGAAGCCCAGCTTTCTTCTGGCGATCTCGACTTCGCGGTACATTCTTCAAAGGACATGCCGACCGTATTGCCCGAAGGCCTGTTCCTTTCCGCTTTCCTTCCGCGTGAAGATTTCAGAGATGCCTTTATCGGCCGTACGGCAAAAACGCTGATGGAATTGCCGCATGCAGCGGTTGTTGGTTCGTCGTCTTTGCGTCGCCAGGCGCTCATTCGTCGTCTGCGTCCCGATATCAGCACCATCATTTTCCGTGGTCTGGTCGATACCCGCCTGCGCAAGCTGGAAGAAGGACAGGCCGATGCCACCCTTCTCGCCTATGCTGGCCTGAAACGTCTTGGAAAGCAGGACGTGCCAACCGCGCTGCTTGATCCGAAAGAATTTCCGCCTGCTCCAGCGCAGGGCGCAATCTGCGTCGAAAGCCGCATCAATGACGCCCGGGCCAATGACATGCTGGCCGCAATCAATGATCAGCCGACCTATGATGCCGTGACGTGCGAACGGGCATTTCTGGGCGCGCTCGACGGTTCCTGTCGCACACCGATTGCCGGTTATGCCCTTTGTGACGGCGACGACCTGCATTTCCGTGGCCTCATTCTGACGCCAGACGGACAGACCGAACACGGCATAGAAGTAAGCGGCAAACGTGCTGATGCTGCTGATCTCGGCCGAAAGGCTGGTGAACAGGTTCGTGCCGCAGCTGGCGCAGGTTTCTTCGAGAGCTGGGATTAAGCATGCGCATTGTCGTCACACGCCCGGAAAACACCGGAAAAAAGACGGCAGCACTTTTGCATGACATGGGACATGACGCGGTGCTTCTGCCATTGGTGGAAGCCCGCCACGATATCGAAGCCGCCAGACTTGCGGTGGCGAGCCCATGGGCTTCACTGACCTTTACCAGTGCTCAGGCTCTTGCCGTGTTGGCGGATGCCAAAATTGATTTACGGCCTTTTGCGAAAAAGCCGGTTTTTGCCGTAGGTCAGGCAACGGCGACTGCCGCCAGACATGCGGGTTTTGAGAATATCCAGACCGCGGACGGTTATGGTGAAAGCCTTGCCCGACTGATTGGCGAGCAAATCAATGGGTCCGACGGCACCATCGCGCCCCTGCTTTACCTGGCAGGATCCCCCCGATCACCAGCGCTTGAAACCGCGCTGGATGGTTTGGGAATTACCTATACGACGACGGAATGTTATCGCATGTTGCCGATTGATTGGTCGAATGACGATCTCGACGCCTTGCTAGTGGCAAAACCGGTTGACGCCGTGCTGTTGTTCTCGACTGAAACCGCACGGCTTTTTTTTAAAAATATTATTTCTGACCGCTACGAGAACGAGCTTCGGCACAGCCATTTCTTCTGTCTAAGTGACAATGTGGCAGCCGCAGTTCCCGAGGCTTTTTCCAGCAATGTTCATGTCAGTTCCCTGCCGTCGCAGGCGGGCCTGCTTGACCTTCTAAAGTCGCATTAGGAACCTAATTCGTGCCTTTGCTCTTTCCTTTGCGGTCATCACTGACTAGTTTTGAATTGTTGAAGGCACAAAGAGGTAGACATGGTCTCGGGAAAACCGCCACGCCACTCCAGGACAAAAGCCGAACCGGTCACGATCGACCTTGATGCAAAGGACGTGAAAACGCTTGCGCCCGGCGCAATGGAGCCGGACAAACAAGAGCCGGTCATCGCGGCTGATCAACCTTCACAGGACATTCCTGCCTCATCGCCAATTGAACCGCAGCCGAATGTGGATATTGGCGACGAGCCGAAAGACGAACAGATAAATGAAAAGCCCTCATTTGAGGAGCAACTTTCAGAGGTCTCTGACAAACCGGATGCCCCCAAAACTCTGGAACGTGAAACTCAGGAAAATGAGGTGAAGGAAGCGGCGCAGCAAGAAGAGCCAGTCTTCTCGCCACCACCGCCTCAACAGCCCGCCTCGACAGAGGCCCGGCATGGATCATCAAGCTTCATCGCCGCTGGCATTTTTGGTGGCCTGATCGCACTGCTTGCCGCTGGCAGCATGCAATATGCGGGCTACCTTCCACCCTTCTCGTCAGCAGCCAATCAGGATGCGGAAAATGCACTGCCGGCAGAAATAGCCAGCCTCAAAACGCAACTTTCCGCTCTCCAGCAACAAGCACAATCAGCGCCAGCCGCAGACGCATCCGCCCTTGAGACCCGCTTGGCCGCACTTGAAAATTCCGTACCTGCAGCAGGAGGCGAAAGTGCCGATGTCTCTGGCCTTGCCGATAAAATCGCAAGCCTTGAAGGAACGGTATCCAGCCTTCAATCCGAACGCTCTGCACAGGAAACGGCCACTGCTGATCTGACGCGCCGGTTGAACGATGCTGAAGCCAAACTCAATGAACCGCGGGACGACATCGAAGTCGCCCGTGCCATTGCATCCGCAGGCCTGAAGGCAGCCGTCGATCGTGGCGGGCCATTCCTGACAGAACTGGACACCCTTGCCGGTGTTGCAACCGACGATCCGTCCGTGGCGGCCTTGAAACCTTTTGCCACCACCGGCGTCCCATCGCGTGCCGAATTACTGCGAACATTCCCGGACGTTGCAAACTCTATGCTGGCCACGTTGAACCAGCCCGACCCCAACCAGTCGATCGTCGAGCGCTTGACCGAAAGCGCCTATTCGCTGGTCAAGGTAAGGCCGGTCGGCAACATTGAAGGTGAGACGCCTGAAGCCGTCATAGCGCGCATGGAAGACAAGATGCGCAATGGCGACCTGCAAGGTGCCGCTCTGGAATGGAATGCTCTTCCCGATGCGGCCAAAACCGTATCAACCGCCTACAAACAATCGCTTGATGCACGGATAGAGGTTGAAAAACTGGTCGGCGACAGCCTGTCGCGCGCCATCAACAGCTCCGGGCAGAAGGGATAAGCGGCATGGCAAAAATTCTGACCTTTATCGTCCTTGTTCTGGCCATCGGTTTTGGTTTTTCATGGCTTGCTGACAGGCCGGGCGTGCTTTCAGTCGTCTGGCAAGGACAGCTCATTGAAATGAGCCTGATGGTCGCGGCCTCCATGATCGCGGTGCTGGTTGCCGCTGTCATGCTGTTGTGGTGGCTGTTTGCCGCCATCTGGACCTCACCTTATGCAGCCCGCCGTTATTTCCGCGCCCGCAAGCGTGACCGTGGTTATCAGGCGCTTTCAACCGGCTTGATTGCCGCTGGTGCCGGTAATGCGCTGATGGCACGCAAGATGACGGCCCGTGCTCAAGGACTGATCAGCGCCGATCAGGAACCGTTGATCCATTTGCTCGAAGCACAGGCAGCCCTCATTGAAGGCAAATATGACGAAGCCCGCCGCAAGTTCGAGGCGATGGCACAGGATCCCGAGACACGCGAACTGGGTTTGCGAGGCCTCTATATCGAGGCACGACGTCAGGGCGCGCACGAAGCCGCCATGCAATATGCCGAAGATGCCGCTGAAAAAGCCCCCTACCTTCCATGGGCAGCTCAGGCTGCATTGGAATTCCGCAGCCGCACCGGCCAGTGGGATGATGCCATTCGCCTGCTCGATCAGCAAAAGGCTGCTCATGTTATGGATCGCGGCGAGGCAGAGCGCCTGAAAGCCGTGCTGTTGACCGCCAAAGCCAATGATAAGCTGGAAGGCGACCCGAAGGGCGCGCGTGATGATGCGCTGCAGGCACTCAAGCTTGCCAAGAGCCTTGTCCCGGCCGCTCTCATTGCCGCCAAGGCCTATATTCGCGAAGATAATCTGCGCAAGGCAGCCTCGGTGCTGGAAAGTGTGTGGAAAATCGCCCCGCACCCTGAAGTCGCGGCCGTTTACGTGCGTGCACGCAGCGGCGATACGGCAATCGATCGTCTAAAGCGGGCAGAGAAGCTGGAAGCCCTGCGACCCAACAACGTTGAATCGCTGTTTACCGTGGCGCATGCTGCACTGGATGCCAAGGAATTTGCCAAGGCCCGCAGCAAAGCTGAAGCAGCCGCCAGAATTGAACCGCGTGAAAGCATTTTCCTGCTGATGGCGGATATTGAAGATTCTGAAAACGGTGATCAGGGCCGAGTGCGTCACTGGATGGCGCAGGCGCTGCGTGCGCCCCGTGATCCTTCATGGGTGGCTGATGGCATTGCCTCTGAAAAATGGTTGCCCATCTCACCGGTCACCGGTCGACTGGATGCCTTTGAGTGGAAGGCGCCGTTTGGACAAATCGAAGGCCCGTTGGAAAATGCCGATGTCAAAGAGGCATTCGCCTCACTGCCACCGGTTGCCAAGCCAGCGACGCCAAAAGCACCTGAGCCTAAGCCTGCAGCAGTAAAGCCGATCGACATTCCGCCTGTCGTGACAGTTGCCGAGAAAGCAGAAAAGCCGGCAAAGCCGATCTCAACACCAGCACCAGCTCAAACATCGACGCCTGCCCCCAAATCCAAAGAAACAATTGCTGCACCGCCATTGGCAGAAACGGCAAAGGAAGAGGAACCAGTTCCGTTCTTTGGCGGTTTGCCGGATGACCCGGGCGTTAAAAAGGCCGGCTCTGAACAGGAACCCAAAACTCGGCTCAAGCTGTTTTGATCTGCAAGTCTCATGAAGCGCCAATTTGAACAGGATAGGCATGCTTAATCGTATTCAATCCTTTTTTCAGGAACTTACGGGTGGTCATTCCGGAAAAGACTTTGCACCGGATGATCTGCGTGTCGCTGTTGCGGCGCTATGTTTCCAGGTGATGGAAGCCGATGGCACCATTTCCAAAAGCGAACGCCAGAAATTGCGGGAAATACTTTCGCAGTATTATTCGTTGAGTGGCAGCACGCTGGAAGCTCTTCTCGAGGCCGGACGCGAGGCAGGCACCGAAGCGGTCGATTATTACCGTTTTACCACCGATATTCGCCGTCACCTTGATGAAGCCCAGCGCGTCGCGTTGATCGGTATCCTCTGGGATATCGTTTACGCAGATGGCGATCGCAGCGAAATGGAAGACCACGTGATCTGGCGTATCGCCGATCTGCTCGGTGTTTCGGTCCGCGATCGGGTTTTGCAACGGCAACAGGCTGCAACGCGCACCACAAATGTCAGGGAAAATGAAAACGACGAAAATGCTGTTTGACCCCTCCCGTCAACAGAGCCGGAAGCCTGCAATACTGGTCGTTCTGCATCAAGAGCGGTCAACACCCGGCAGAGTTGGCCAGATGCTGGAGGAAAAAGGATATTCGCTGGATGTCCGTCGACCAGCGCTGGGTGATCCCCTGCCCGACACTCTAGTGAACCACGCTGGTGCAGTTATTTTCGGTGGCCCGATGAGCGCCAACGATCCGCATGATTACGTCAAGACGGAAATCGACTGGCTGAAAGTGCCACTCAAGGAGGACAAGCCGTTTCTCGGCATCTGTCTTGGTGCGCAAATGTTGTCGAAACATCTTGGCGGCAAGGTTCATGCCGCCAATGATGGTCAGGTCGAAATCGGCTGGTACCCACTGCACAGCACCGAGAAGGGCCGGTTGCTGATGCCACACTGGCCAAAGATGGTCTACCATTTCCATCGTGAAGGGTTCGAACTGCCACGGAGTGCTGATCTTCTGGCAACCGGTGATGCCTATCCCAACCAGGCTTTTCGTTACGGGAAGAACGCCTGGGGGCTGCAGTTCCACGCGGAATTGACCCGCGCCATGATGCAGCGCTGGGTCGTACACGGTGCTGAACGTTTCACGATGCCGAATGCTCAGGTCGGCAGCAAGCACCTCGAGGGACGGATGATGTTCGACACGCCGCTTCGGGCCTGGTTGTCGAATTTTCTGGAAATGGTTTTTGAAGGAAGACCACAGCGCCAGAAAGCGCTGTAAGTCTTGCCGAACACCTCCCCCGAATTTGACGATGGAAGAACGTCTAGAGATGTTTCGGCATATCCAGACTGTCGACTCTGCGCAGCTTCGGGAAGCTCAACGCCCAGACGACCGCCACAGCCAGTGTTCCAAAACCGCCAATCACCACGGCCGGGACAGCGCCGATCACGTGCGCCATGGTACCAGCGCGAAACTCGCCCAGTTCATTGGATGCGCCGACAAACACCATGTTGACGGCATTGACGCGACCACGCACCTCGTCCGGCGTCCAGAGCGCAATCAGCGTTTCACGCACATAAACCGACACCATGTCAGCAGCACCCATCGCCATCAGCGCACCAATGGAAACCCATGCGGTCTGGGACAGGCCAAATACAATAGTCGCCACACCAAACAGCGCCACGCCGACAAACATCAGCATGCCGGCATGATGACGAATGGGATTGAAGGCCAGAAAAGCCGCAACCACGATTGCACCAATTCCGGGTGCCGCACGCAGAAGACCAAGGCCCCAAGGACCAAGTGTCAACACTTCCTTGGCAAAAATCGGCATCAGCGCCACAGCACCGCCAAGCAGCACGGCAAACAGATCAAGCGAGATCGCACCGAGAACGATTTTTTCCTGCGAGATGAAGCGAAAGCCTGCCAGCATGCTTTCCAGAGATACGGCACGGGCCGGGCTGCGTTGTTCCGGCTTCTTGATGGAGAAGGCCAATACAGCGGAAAGGGCAAACGCCGCGAGCGCCACTGAATAGGCAATCCATGCGCCGGCGCCATACAGCAGGCCACCGGCAACCGGGCCCATGATCGAGGCCATCTGCCAGGACGATGAGTTCCAGGCAATCGCATTGGGCAGGTCTTCTGCCGGGACAAGGTTGGGGGCAAGCGATTGCACGGCAGGGCCCATAAACGCCCGCTCAATGCCAAAGATGACGAGGATAAGAAACACCAGCCACGGCACGAAATTATGCGTCAGTGTCAATCCCAGCAGCATTGCAGCGCATAGACAGGCAACCAGCAGGCAGCTTGCCATGATCATGCGACGATTATGCCTGTCGGCCACGGTGCCCGTAACCAGAATAAGCAGAAGCGATGGCAGAAACTGAAACAGGCCGATCAAGCCAAGGTAGAAACTGTTACCCGTTACCTCATACATCTGCCAACCGACGGATACGCTGACGATCTGTACGGCAAAAGCTGAAAAGAAACGCGCCGTGAAGAAACGGCGGTAAGAGGGATGCCGGAAAGCGCCGAAGCGATTTTCAGCGGAAGGCAGAGACATTGGTTTGACTTTCGGCTGGTGGCCAATCGATATGAGGCAGGACCACGGCAATAGATGGATGAGGCGCGTGATTATGTCGCGCTTCCATAAAGCTATTAAGCATGAATCACCAGCCCTGTTGCGGCGGGTCTTGCCGGTTCAAGCTGCAATGTCTAAATGTCTGTCTGCAACTCATGGAGATATTGATGCCAGGCATTATAGACGCGCTGCTTAGTGTTATCATTCTAGCACTGAATCTGTATTGGTGGATATTGATCGCAAGCGCCATTTTTTCCTGGCTCTATGCGTTCAACGTCATCAATTCAAGAAACCAGTTCGTCAGCTCGATTGGCGCCTTTTTATACAACGTTACCGAGCCAGTCCTGCGTCCCATCCGGCGTGTTCTGCCAAATCTCGGCGGTATCGACATTTCACCGATCATCGTTCTGCTTGGCATCGTTTTCCTGCAGATGATCATCCAAAATCCGATCCGACCGTTTCTGTTGTCGCTGTTCCAATAAGGCATCACAGACTGCCCATAAGACTGCCGGTGTAAACTTATGGGCCGGCAGATGTCTTCACCGACAGGATGCGCTGTTATGACCGACAGACCGTGGACAGCGTTCAACGACCATCTGCGTCTGTCTGTGCGCCTGACACCAAATGGTGGGCGCGACGTGCTGGAGAAGCAGGAAACAAGTGCTGATGATGATGTGGTGCTGAAAGCACGTGTCAGCGCCGTACCGGAGAATGGCAAGGCCAACAAAGCCCTTATTGCTTTGCTCGCAAAATCTCTGCGCGTACCCAAGAGCACAATTTCATTTATATCGGGCGAAACAGCCCGTAAAAAAATCCTCCGGATCGATGCCGACCCGGAGGACTTGATAATCAAGCTTGAAAAGCTGCTGGATCAGCCCTGAGCCTTGTAGCGCTCGATGGCTTCAACGATCAGCTTCTTGGCAACGTCTACGTTCTGCCAGCCGCCAATCTTAACCCACTTACCCGGCTCAAGATCCTTGTAGTGCTCAAAGAAGTGTTCGATCTGCTTGAGCGTGATTTCCGGCAGGTCTGTGTAGTTTTCGATCTTGTCGTAGCGGCGCGTCAGCTTTGGAGCCGGAACCGCAATGATCTTCTCGTCCTGACCGCCGTCATCTTCCATGACCATGACGCCAATAGGACGAACGTTGATAACGCAACCTGGCACCAGCGGACGGGTGTTGCAGATCAGAACGTCGATAGGATCGCCATCATCAGACAGGGTATGCGGCACGAAACCGTAGTTACCCGGATAGGTCATCGGGGTATAAAGGAAGCGGTCCACGATCAGAGCGCCAGCTTCTTTGTCCATCTCGTATTTGATTGGGTGGCCGCCAACCGGCACTTCCACGATGACGTTCACGTCATCAGGCGGGTTCTTACCAATAGAAATTGCATCAATACGCATTCGTGATCCCTTAATCCAGGTGTGGTGGCCAAGTGTAATGGTGGATCGTTCGATACTGGGAAACAACCTGCAATGCAACACAGGCTTTGGTACGAAGCCGAATTTCAAGAAAAACGGTAATAGTGACCGAGGGTTTCAAGCAATACGTGTCCTGCCATATTGCCTTTTACTTCCAGGCGTAACCAACTTTTTTAAGTTGCTTGCCAGCAAAGTCTTCCATGCCTTCTGCAACATCGCGGCCGCCATGCGAACGGAAGAACCGGTTTGCCAGTTCGCTGTCTTCAAGGCACCAGACGACGATGCCATCACAGCCAAGCGATTTCAGCAGCCGGCGAGCTTCGGTAAACAGTACCGAGCCAAGGCCGATACCCTGATATTCAGGACGCAGATACAATTCGTAGACTTCGCCATCATGTGGCAGGCCGCGGGCGCGGCTAAGGCCCAGCGTCGCATAACCGGCAATAACACCAGCCACTTCGACCACCAGCATGGTCGCGGAGCCGCGTGTCGCCTTGCGCCACCAGCTTTCGCCACGGCGTTCCAGCATCTGCGTCAGGGGCTTGTGTGGAATGAGACCCGAATAGGTCTGTTCCCACGACATACGGTGTGCCTGGGAAATGGCACCCGCGTCCTGCGGTTCTGCTCGGCGAATCTCTATCGATAACGTTTTCATAACGCGCTTCTGGCCCCGGCGAGGCAAACTTGCCAGCCGTAAAGGTTAACGACCTGAAGCTTACCCACAACCTTATCATGTGGACGACGCACCAACGTTAACGCTTTTTTAACCGAAGCAGCAAGCGCCTTTCATGGAAAGCCACAAATAAAAAACCCGGCACATGGCCGGGTTTTCTAAAATCAAAATCTTCAAGTCAATCAAACAGCAAGCTTGGACTTTTCAAAACGCTTGCGGTCGTTCGCGTCAAGGAACATCTTGCGCAGGCGGATCGACTTTGGCGTGACTTCCATCAGCTCATCGTCCTGAATCCACGACAATGCGCGGTCAAGGGTCATGCGGATTGGCGGTGTCAGCTTCACAGCTTCATCCTTGCCGGCAGCGCGGATGTTGGTGAGCTGCTTGCCCTTCAGAACGTTCACTTCGAGATCGTTGTCACGGGTATGAATACCAATGATCATACCGGCGTAAACCTTTTCACCTGGCTCGATGATCATCGGGCCGCGATCTTCAAGGTTAAACATCGCGTAAGCAACCGCTTCACCCGAACCGTTGGACAGGAGAACACCGTTGACGCGACCGGCAATAGCACCCTTGAATGGCTGGTAGTCATGGAACAAACGGTTCATGATTGCCGTACCGCGCGTATCCGTCAGCAGTTCGGACTGGTAGCCGATCAGACCGCGGGTCGGAGCAAGGAACTTCAGGCGAACGCGGTTACCACCGGAAGGACGCAGTTCAGTCATTTCAGCCTTACGTTCAGACATTTTCTGAACGACGACACCGGAATGCTCTTCATCAACGTCGATAACGACTTCTTCAATCGGCTCGATGGTCTGGCCGTTCTCGTCCTTCTGCATCACAACGCGAGGACGCGAAACTGCAAGTTCGAAACCTTCGCGACGCATGGTTTCGATCAGAACTGCAAGCTGCAATTCGCCACGACCGGAAACGAAGAACGAATCCTTGCCTTCAGCTTCTTCGATCTTGAGAGCGACGTTGCCTTCAGCTTCCTTGAACAGACGGTCGCGGATAACGCGAGACGTTACCTTGTCGCCTTCTGTGCCGGCAAGCGGGCTGTCGTTAACGATGAAGGACATCGTAACGGTTGGCGGATCGATCGGCTGAGCCTTCATCGCTTCCGTGACCGAAGGATCACAGAATGTATCAGCAACGGTACCCTTGGAGAGACCGGCAATAGCAACGATGTCGCCTGCATGCGCTTCGTCAATAGCTGTGCGCTCAATACCGCGGAACGCGAGAATCTTGGAAATACGACCGGTTTCGATGGTCTTTCCATCCTGACCCAAGACCTTGACGGCCTGGTTAGGCTTGATCGAACCAGATGCGATACGACCAGTGATGATACGGCCGAGGAAGGGGTTGGCTTCCAGAATGGTACCGATCAGGCGGAAAGGACCTTCTTCAATTGTTGGCTCAGGAACGTGCTTCAGAACCAGATCCAAAAGTGGTGCAAGACCCTCATCCTTAGGACCTTCCGGGTTGACGTTCATCCAGCCATCGCGGCCCGAACCGTACAGGATCGGGAAGTCGAGCTGTTCATCAGTCGCATCGAGGTTTGCGAACAGGTCGAAAACTTCGTTGATAACTTCTTCATGACGGCCGTCTGGACGGTCGATCTTGTTGATCGCGACGATTGGGCGAAGACCAACCTTGAGCGCCTTGGAAACAACGAACTTGGTCTGCGGCATTGGGCCTTCAGACGAGTCGACCAGAACGATCGCGCCATCCACCATCGAAAGGATACGCTCAACTTCGCCACCGAAGTCGGCGTGGCCGGGGGTGTCGACGATGTTGATGCGAACACCCTTCCACTCAACCGAAGTTGCCTTGGCGAGAATGGTGATGCCGCGCTCTTTTTCGAGGTCGTTGGAGTCCATAACGCGCTCAGCAACGCGCTGGTTGTCACGGAACGAGCCGGACTGCTTCAGAAGTTCGTCAACGAGGGTTGTTTTCCCATGGTCAACGTGCGCGATGATCGCGATGTTGCGAATTGCCATTGTTCAAAATCTCTGAGGTTGGGCGCTCAATTCGGGAGGGTGCGCCAGTTCATTTGGCGCGCTCATAACCTTTTTTTTGGTTTTGCGAAAGGGGGGGCCATGTCATATGACCCTTGCGTATACGCAATAACATAAAAATATGACAGCCAAAGCGCGCAACCCAAAGCGGTTGGCGTTTTCTGAAACGCTTTCGATTTCCGCATAGTTTTCAACAAAAAGGCGGGGAATGACCCCGCCTCATATTGTTAGATTAAACCACGCTTTTTCAGCATCGCATCCGGGCTTGGCATTTTTCCACGAAATGCCAGATAGGCCGCCTCAGGGTCAACGGAACCGCCAGACGAGTAGACATTCTCCTTCAACTTGCGGGCAAGCTCCGCGTTGAACGGGTTGCCACTTTCCTCAAATGCCGCAAACGCATCGGCATCCAGAACCTCGGACCACATGTAGGAGTAATAACCGGCAGAATATCCGTCACCGGAGAAGACGTGCTGGAAGTGCGGGGTGGCGTGACGCATGACCAAAGACTGCGGCATGGAAAGCGAAGACAGCACTTCAGCCTGCACCGCCATGGGATCATTCACCTTGCTGCGGTTGTGGAACGCCATGTCGACCAACGCCGACGAGGTATATTCCACCGTGTTGAAACCGGCATTGAAGGTTTGCGCTGCCAGAACCTTGTCGAGCAACGCTTTCGGCATTGGCTGACCGGTTTCGAAATGCAGCGCATAGGTGCTGAGAATTTCCGGCACTGTCAGCCAGTGTTCGTAAAGCTGCGACGGCAGTTCCACGAAGTCACGTGACACACCGGTTCCCGAAACGGAAGGATAGGTCACGTCGGACAACATGCCGTGCAGCGCATGGCCGAATTCATGGAACAGGGTACGGGCGTCGTCCAGCGACAGCAGCGCCGGCTTGCCTTCCGCTGGCTTGGCGAAATTGCAAACATTGTAGATGATCGGCAGTTCGCCCTGAACACCGTTTTTCAGGGTCAGTTTGTGCTGCGATTGGAACGAGCTCATCCACGCACCGGAACGCTTGGACGGACGCGCGAAATAATCACCAAGGAACATTGCTTTCAGCGCACCCTTGTCGTCACGAATTTCGAAAACCCGCACATCCGGATGGTAACCTGTCACGCCTTTCATCTCGGAGGCACGAACGCCAAATAGTCGTGTTGCCACGTCGAAGCAGGCATCAATGATCTTTTCGAGCTGAAGATATGGCTTCAGTTCGGCTTCAGAAAAATTGAACTTCTGTGCACGCAGCTTTTCGGCGTAGTGACGCCAATCCCATGGAGAAACCTCGTGATTACGGCCTTCTTCGCGGATGAGGTCGGCAAGCTCGGCTTCTTCCTCACAGGCCCGAGCAACAGCCTTTTCCCATACCGTGGTCAACAGGCCATTTACCGCCTGTGGCGTTTTCGCCATGGTGTCGTCCAGCTTGTATGCAGCAAAGCTTTCGTAACCGAGCAGACCGGCCTTTTCCTCACGCAGCGCCAGCGTCTGTTTGACAATGTCGATATTGTCGGTTTCTCCACCATTCGCACCGCGCGCCACCCAAGCCTTGAACGCCTGCTCACGCAGATCACGACGTTCGGAAAATGTCAGGAACGGTTCGATAATCGAACGCGACAGGGTTACCGCATAGGCCGCATCCAGACCTTTTTCCTTGGCAGCTGAGGCCATTGCATCACGCAAAAATGCAGGAATGCCAGCAAGCTCCTCGTCACTGGACAACGCCAGCGACCAGTTTTTTTCATCGGCCAGAACGTTTTGGCCAAACTTGGCACCAAGACCAGCCAGTTGCTCGTTAATTGCAGCAAGCCGTTCTTGACGGTCCTTGGCTAGCTTGGCGCCGGAGCGGACAAAACCCTTCCAATGTCGTTCCAGAACCCGCTTTTCCTCAGTCGTCAGGCCAAGCGTCTCACGCTTTTCCCAGAGAGCATCGATGCGGGCAAAAAGCTGCGCATTCATACCAATCTTCGAATAATGACGCGACATTTTCGGCGCGATTTCACGCTCCAGCGCCTGAATGGTCTCGTTGGTGTTGGAGCCCGCCTTGTTCCAGAAGATCGACGAAACACGTGAAAGTTCGTCGCCGGCAATTTCCAGCGCAACGATGGTGTTTACAAAGGTTGCGGCCTCGGCATTACCTGCGATCGCTTCGATTTCCGCTTCGTGATTTGCCAATGCGACATCAAAGGCTGGCGCGAAATCACTGTCTTTCACCGCGTCGAACTGCGGCAATCCGTTCGGTCCGGTCCACTGAAAAAGCGCCTGATTTGCTGCGGAATGCGATGTCATATGCCTTCACCTCTGAACTGTTACCTTAAACCGCATATAGTACAGGCATTGGTCAAAATCCAATCAGCTTCGCAGGTTTAAAATGAGGTTTTTGCGCCCACCATCAAGGCGGAAATGTTACCCGATTTGGCATCAGAAAGGGGGATAAGGGTAGAGAAGAAGTCAGGGATTGCAGGCGTTTTGAAACCTCACGACAATATCCGGTGCATAAAGCCGACACGCTGCCCTTTGAGGCGTGCAGAATATTGACCGACACCCTGAACGTGTGATGTATTTTTCCAATAATATCCCATGATGGAGATATAAATTATGGAGATTTATTCTTTACGGACATCCGCGAATTTCATTTTTAACAATAGCGCCAAGAAAAATCCGACGCCAGAAATTGAAATTCCTCGTATCGAAGAACAATCAAACAGCGAAGCCTTTGCGGCCCCGCAAGAGCAAAATGAGCGTGTTAATTTCTCCAGCATGAGCCCGCGCGAATTACGCGACATGGCAACTGAATATTATCAGGCCGGGCAAATACAGCAGACGATATATAGCGAGCTATCGTCTGAACTTCCCACCCATGCCTTGAATGCAATGGGCGAAGTGGTCGATCTTACCCACATCACCGACGATACCTATTTCGATTTTGGCTCCTATTTCCGGGACCAACTGACCATTGCCCAATCCATCGGTGATCCCGCCAAGGCGGAAGTTCTAGAAGATGTCGTGTCGTTTATCGATAGCATTTGAAGCCAAAGCGCATTGATTTGTGGCCTTGCGGCACGATACTTCGCAAGTTGATTTGATTTCCACGGTAAAACTAGTAAGTCTGCCTTATGGAAGGCGGCTCATGACACAGCATCAGGAAACACAATCGATTGCATTTCTGGTCATTTCCGGTGCGCGCCTGTTCAACAGCGCATTTGAAAAACGTGTCTCCATTGCCGGGTTGGAATTGACGCCGGGTGAAGCTCGAACCTTGCTGACAATCGCTGCTATCAATGGCAGCAGGCAAACTGAAATTGCCGCCCGTATCGGCGTGGAGCCAATGACCCTCTGCGCCTATCTTGACCGGCTGGAGAGCTTGAGCCTTGTCGAGCGCCAACAGGATCAGAAGGATCGCCGCTCCAAGCGCGTGTTTCTCGCTCCGGCCTCGACCGTTATGCTCAAGGAAATTCGCATCGAGATCGATGCCCTGATCACGCAGGCGACCAAAGGCATGACCAAGACAGAGGTTGATACCATGCATCGGTCACTCACCCTCCTGAACAGCAATCTGCAAAACCTGCAGGATCAGCCTTAAGCGGCGATAATCGGAATATCAGAACGAATGTCGCCTCCTCTACCCGCTCCTACTCCGATCATGACTACACGGCGCACCGCCATTCTTGGTGCCCTGCTAATGGCGATCGGGCCAATTTCCATGGCGATCTACACGCCGGCCATGCCGGAACTGGTCAATGCATTCGACACAACGGAAGCGGCAATCAAGATCAGCCTTGCCCTGTATTTTGCAGGTTTCGCGCTGGCGCAGCTTGTATCCGGCCCGGCATCGGATGCTTTTGGTCGTAAGGCAGCCAGCCTTGTTTTTCTGTCGATCTATCTGGCAGGCGGGCTGATTGCAGTGTTTGCTCCATCGGTCGAGTTTCTCCTGGCCGCCCGACTTATCCAGGGTATCGGCGTATCCGTTGGCATGACGGTGGCGCGCGCCATTGTCCGCGACCAGTTTATTGGATCTGAAGCATCCAGTATCCTCAACCTGATCGGCATCATGCTGGCAATCGGCCCTGCTATTGGCCCGACAATGGGCGGACTGTCGCTTGCCGCCTTTGGTTGGCATTCTGTTTTTTGGCTGATGGTTGGTTTTGGCGTCATATCGGTGGTCGCAGTCGTATTTTTCCTGCGTGAGACAACCGTGCCGGACAGAAAGCTGATCAGGCCGAGTAACCTCGTCCGAGCCTACGCCGAATTGCTCAGAAACAAACGTTTCCTCTTTGCAGCCATGATCATGGCCGGTTCGGTTGGCGCCCTTTATGCCCAAGCCACGATGCTGTCCTTTATCCTCATCAATGAGGTCGGCCTGACGCCAACGGGATTTGGGCTGAGCATGCTGATGCAATCAGGCGCTTATTTCTCCGGTTCTGTCGCGCTGCGGTTTCTGGTCAAAATCTTAGGTGACCGCCACTCCGCAATTCTCGGACTATGCTGTTCGGGCATCGGCGGAACATTGATGATCCTGTCGGTTTTCCTTCTGGAGCCATCGTTCATTACCATTATGGGGCCGGTGGCTGTTGCCACCTTCGGCATCGCATTGATCACGCCTTACATTGTAACGGCTGCGATGGCGCCCTTTCCGCATATTGCTGGCTCGGCATCGGCAATGATGGGTTTTATCCAGATGAGTTCCGGTTTTATCGCCGGTGTTATGGCCTCCCTTATTGGCTCTCCACTACTCGCCTTCGGCACCGTTATTCCTTTTATGGAATTTATGGCCATCGCTGGCTACATCGGTTTTGCCAGCTTCACCCGCAAAACGGCATGAAAAAACCGCGGCGTCGCCACCGCGGTTCTTTAAATCACAGCTCTGTCGATTACTTGCCCTGATTACGCTTTGCGAGGGTGCGCAGACGAAGTGCGTTGAGCTTGATGAAGCCAGCTGCATCCTTCTGGTCGTAGGCACCCTGGTCGTCTTCAAACGTCACCAGCTTGTCGGAGTACAGCGACTTGTCGCTTTCGCGGCCAGTCACCATCACATTGCCCTTGTAGAGTTTCAACGTGACTTCGCCTTCAACATGCTCCTGGCTCTTGTCGATCAGTGCCTGCAGCATTTCGCGCTCTGGCGAGAACCAGAAGCCGTAATAGATCAACTCGGCGTAACGTGGCATCAGCTCATCCTTGAGATGGGCTGCACCACGGTCAAGCGTGATGGATTCGATGGCGCGGTGAGCAGCCAACAGGATTGTACCGCCAGGCGTTTCGTAAACACCACGCGACTTCATGCCAACGAAACGGTTCTCAACGAGGTCGAGACGACCGATACCATTGTCACGACCGTAATTGTTCAGCGCAGCAAGCAAGGTTGCCGGCGACATTTCAACACCGTTGATCGAGCAGGCATCACCCTTGCGGAAACCAATCTTGATGGTTGTTGCCTGATCCGGCGCGGCTTCCGGAGAGATCGTGCGCATGTGCACATATTCCGGAGCCTCGACAGCCGGGTCTTCCAGAACCTTACCCTCGGAAGAGGAGTGCAGCAGGTTGGCGTCGACGGAGAATGGCGCCTCGCCCTTCTTGTCCTTGGCAACCGGGATCTGGTTTTCTTCGGCGAACTTCAGCAGATCAGTACGGCTCTTGAAGGCCCAGTCGCGCCATGGAGCAATGATCTTGATATCAGGGTTCAGCGCATAGGCGGAAAGTTCGAAGCGAACCTGGTCGTTGCCCTTGCCGGTTGCGCCGTGGGCAATCGCGTCTGCGCCGGTCTTCTTGGCGATATCGATGAGGTGCTTGGAAATCAGCGGACGCGCAATGGACGTGCCCAACAGATAGACGCCTTCATAAACAGCGTTGGCGCGGAACATTGGGAATACGAAATCACGCACGAATTCTTCGCGAACGTCCTCAACGAAGATTTCCTTGATGCCCAGCATCTCGGCCTTCTTGCGTGCTGGTTCCAGCTCTTCGCCCTGACCAAGGTCAGCTGTGAAGGTTACGACTTCCGCACCGAGTTCGGTCTGGAGCCATTTCAGGATGATCGAGGTATCGAGACCGCCAGAATAGGCGAGAACGACTTTCTTAACGTCTTTCGGAAGTGCCATGAGTGATGTCCATCTGCGTACCGGCGAGCGATGAGTTCGCCATTTCCTTGGGAATGCGGCACTTTTAGCGAGTTTATTGGCGCACGCAAGGAAAACCGGTGAAAGGCAGTGTCAGAGCAAGTGAAATTCCATCGGGAACAAAATCCGTCCTCGTGAATTAAGCCATCCGGGCATCTTCGCTCTGAAGGGAAGATTTGAGGAGAGACCGATGAGCAATCCGCATCCAGCATTCGCGCAAGGCAATGTCGCGGTCATCACAGGGGCCGCTTCGGGGATAGGGCTGGCGGCAGCAAAAAAATTCGCAAGTCTCGGTATGAGTGTCGTGCTGGCGGATCTGGAGGGCGACAACTTGGCCAATGCTTACGCCGATGTGTTGGCAGAGGCCGAGGAAGGCGAAGCGCAGGTCGTGTCGATTGCGTCTGATGTTTCAAAACCCGATGACCTCGGCGCACTGGAACGCGCCGTCATCCAGCGTTTCGGTCGGGTGCATGTGTTGATGAACAATGCCGGAATTCAGCCGGGCAGCTCGATCTTTGGCCCGCAGACCAATTGGGAAAATGTGTTTGGCGTCAACCTGCTCGGCGTCATCAATGGCAGCCGAGTGTTTGGACCAGGCATGATTGGCCATGGCGAGCCGGGCCTGATCATCAATACCGGCTCCAAACAAGGCATCACCACCCCTCCGGGCGATCCGGCCTATAATGTTTCAAAAGCCGGTGTCAAAGCCTTTACCGAGGCACTGCAGCATGAACTGCGCAACGTTGCCGATTGCGCGATCACCGCCCATATGCTGATCCCCGGTTTTGTCTTTACCAACCTCACGGCCAATGGTCGCACGGAAAAACCTGAGGGGGCATGGACACCGGAACAAACCATTGAGTTCATGCTGGAAAGCATTGGTCACGGTGATTTCTATATACTGTGCCCGGACGGCGAAGTGGACAGAAAGACAGACGAAAAGCGTATTCTCTGGGCCGCAGGCGATATCGTTGAAAACAGGCCACCTCTGTCACGTTGGCATGGAGATTACACCGGCGCTTTTGATTCCTTTCTCAAGGCGCAGCAGTAAATAGCTGGCGTCGCGATATCCGCGTTCACCGATACCGTTCATCGATCGGCAAACAGAAAGACCAGGCTTTCGACAGCATGGTCTTTTTTTTCCTCTGCCGTTCCGGTCCAAAATTGTTGCTCGCGTTGTGACCACCATGATCACCGCATTGGTTCTGCGCCGGTTTGAGATCACACGCACTAATTTTCTCGTCGCAATAAGACAGGCTGCCCCACCTTTCGCGGAACATATCCTCGTACAAGGGATGCATTTCGCCACCTCAAAATTGAATCGATTCAATAACAATATGGAAATCAAATTGAACCGATTCAATATTACGCAAAAATTCGCTCTGTCAAACGTTTCTTGAACCGATACAAAAAGCTGCTACTTTTTATGAAGACAAAAAAGGAGTGGTTTTGACAAAAGGCCCGATAAGACTGTCAGATATCGCCAAGGCGGCAGGGGTTTCCCAAGGTACGGCATCGAATGTTTTCAGCCGGCCGGAAATCGTCCGTGAAGAAGTCCGCGAACGTGTGCTCGGTATCGCGCGGGATCTTGGCTATAAAGGACCTGACGTGAAGGGCCGACTGCTGCGTGCTGGCAAGTTCAACGCCATCGGCGTCGCGTCATTGGAGCCGCTCTCCTATTTCTTTGATGACCCATGGGCACGCGCCATGATGAAGGCTGTCAGTGACGTTTGCGATGAAACCGGCACTGGCATTGCACTGGTTTCTGCCCGCAATCAGCAAAAACTGGCCTGGAATATCAACAGCGCTCTGGTTGATGGTTTTATTCTTCTCTGCGTCAAGGAAGGTGGCAGGCTGGTCGATCTCAGCCGACAACGACAGGTACCGTGCGTTGCGCTGGCGCTGGAAAACGCCGAAGACGGCTTTCCGATCATCGAAATTGATAATCGCAAGGGCGCAGAAGCCGCTGCCCGGCACCTGGCAGAACTTGGCCACAAGAACTTTGCCGTCCTGGCGATCACCCACTGCTCGGCTGTTCCGGGAACAGTGAAGCCAGAGACGGTAGCCTCCGCAATGTCATCCAGCGCCAGACTGCGCATCGAAGGTTATTTCGATGCCCTGCGGGACTTCGACATCAATCCGCAGGACGTGGCGATCCACGCCACGCTCAACGACAAAAAGAGCGTCGTTAACGCAGTGGAAGCGCTGTTTTCGGCACCTGAACCACCAACAGCACTGCTTGCCATGTCAGATCGCATCGCGCTTTACGCCATACAGTGGCTAACTGAACGTGGCATATCTGTTCCCAACGATGTCTCGATCATTGGTTTTGACGGTGTTCCCGAAGCGGCCTTGAGCACACCAGCCCTGACAACGATGCAGCAGCCATTCGAAGACATTGCTGCCAAGGCAGTAAGTGCCATCCTGAATGACGAGGAACTGGCAAGCAGTCAAATCTTGGATGTGAAGCTGGTTTTGCGGAACAGCACGGCACCACCACGATCATTTTCCGCAAGCCTAATATAAGCAACGATTGGCAGAATTATAAAATACCGCTACAGCTTGGCCAAAGGACACATTAACCGGGTGCCATTCTCATGGATTTCGTGCCAAGCCTGCCAACTCTCATTGCATTCACCATCGCTATTCTGCTTTTGGCTGTCACGCCCGGTCCTGACATGACGCTGTGGATCAGCCGCTCCCTACGTGAAGGACGTGCAGCTGGCTTCATGACACTGGTCGGCACCAATCTCGGCATCACTGTGCACACCATGCTGGTGGCATTTGGTGTTGCTGCCCTCATCGTCGCTTCACCGACCGCCTTTTTGATCTTGAAGACTGGTGGCGCTGCCTACCTCGTCTGGCTGGCCATTCAAGCTGTCCGCAAGGGGTCCGACTTCGTGATGGCAAAACCGGCGGAAGAAAAGACACAAGGATCGTGGGTTTCCGCACTGGTGAATGGGCTGTGGGTCAATCTTCTGAACCCGAAGGTCATCATCTTCTTCATGACCTTTTTGCCGCAGTTCGTCAGCGCATCGGATCCGCACGTCACCGGCAAGCTGATCTTCCTGGGCATTTGGTCAATTATCGTCGCGCTGCCAATCGGTATCGGCATTGTCATTGCCGCGGATGCCCTGTCTTCATGGCTGCAGCGTAATCGCAAGGTTCTGCGCGGGCTGGATTATACGATCGCGGGGGTCTTCTCGCTATTTGCAGTGAAGATTTTCCTCACCCAGACCAAATAAAAGCAAACCGCGCAGGCCTTCGGCAAGAGAGTTTGTTGCGACTTGCCACGAGCTATACGTTCATACGTCGACCCTTATAGAACGCAAGAACGTTTTGTTCTTTGTGACATCGGGATGGAGAAATGCCAAACGAAGACCTTGCCCGCTTGATAAGCAATATTGCGCTATCAGATCGCAAGGCCTTTGTTGTGCTTTACAACCAGACAAGCTCGAAACTTTTCTCCATTTGCCTGCGTATATTAAAAAATCGGACAGATGCCGACGAGGCGCTGCAGGAAGTTTACGTCAAGATCTGGCAGCGTTCCCATTTGTTTTCGGCCATATCTGGTACTCCGGAAAGCTGGCTGGCAACGATTGCACGCAATCAGTCAATAGATATGATTCGTACGCGTAAACCGATAGCCAGCGAGTTGGATGAGGTTTTTGATCTGAGTGATCAGGCCCCAAACCCGGAGCAGGCGACATTGCAAAGGGATACAGGTCGCACAATAGATTTGTGTCTCGATGAGCTGGAAGAAACCCGTGCGGAGGCCGTAAAACGCGCTTATCTGGACGGAATGACCTATCAGGAACTTGCAGATCGGTACGCTGTACCATTGAATACAATGCGGACATGGTTGAGACGCAGTCTCATCAAACTCAAAGAGTGCATGGAGAGATGACAGGCCCGAAGCAAACTAAAGGGAGCAATCCCCGAGATGACATCATCGCCGCAGAGTATGTTCTGGGCGTTTTGTCGTTTGCTGACCGGAAAAACGTTGAACAACGTCTTCTCAACGACACGACCTTTGCAGACCTTGTTAAAAACTGGGAAGAGCAATTTTCTAGCCTCAATAATGCCTATGAACCAATCGCACCAGATGCGGCGACGCTTGCCAGGGTCGAAGACCGCTTATTTGGCGTCTCTCAACACCAAATCGAGTCCCCGTTCCGAATTTGGAGTTCACTCGGTTTCTGGCGAAGTATGACAGCGCTGACTTCCGCTGCTGCGGCCTTCGCCATGGTCATGATGGTTATGTCACCATCATCCCAGCCATCGACACGTATGTCATACATGGCCGAACTATCATCTCCCGACACACCAATGGCCGTCATGGTGGCTTATGACGCGGAGACGGGGAAAATGGTTCTGACGCCAATGGCGGCGGGGGATAAGGAGCAAAAATCTCTCGAACTTTGGCTGGTAAATGCTGACGGAAGCCCTCGGTCGCTTGGCGTGATTGACCCGCATACCGATGCGGAAATGATCGTGCCGGTCGACATGCGTGATGCGCTACATGATGGAATGACCCTGGCTGTCAGTCTCGAGCCATACGGCGGGTCCCCAACTGGCAAACCAACAGGCCCTGTTCTCGCAAGTGGAACAACGCGCCAATTGTAGGTTTGCTTTTCCTTCATTTAAAAAAAATGTCACCGTCCTGAAACTTCGTGTGAACATCACCCGTATCTCTTCATGTCCCGGATATGCCGCTTGCAACAACGCTGGTGGCGATTGGCGGAACCAGAGGAGAATACGCCATGATAAAATCCACCCTACGCATGGTTGCGCTTGCCGCAGCAGTTTCAACGGTTGCATTCGCAGCCCAGGCCAAAAACCCGATGGTTGGCGGCGCCGCGATGTATGAGAACAAAAACATCGTCGAAAACGCCATGAACTCCAAAGACCACACCACGCTGGTTGCCGCTGTCAAAGCTGCTGGCCTGGTCGAAACGCTGCAGGGAAAGGGACCATTTACGGTTTTTGCCCCAACCAATGAAGCTTTCGCCGCCTTGCCAAAAGGCACCGTGGATACACTGCTGAAACCGGAAAACAAGGCTCAGCTTACCAAGATCCTCACCTGCCATGTCGTTGCTGCAGATGCCATGTCGACCGCGATTGAAAAGATGATCAAGGACGATGGCGGCACCCATGACGTCAAAACCGTTGGCGGCTGCATCCTGAAAGCCAAGGAAAGCATGGGCAAGATCACACTAACCGATGAAGCCGGCAATGAAGCCCACGTCACCATTGCCGACGTCAAACAATCGAATGGCGTCATTCACGTCATCGACAAGGTCTTGCTGCCGAAAATGTAATTGATATCGGCGCAGGAACCGGAGCGCTTTCACTTGGGTTTCGGATGAATAAAAAAATCTCGACTGAGATTTCGAGGCGCCTTATATCGGCGCCTCTCTTTTTGCCCGGTGCTGGGCAACAATGGTCTAACGGCAGAAAAGATCAGCCGATCAGCAACTCGTCATCATCAAGCGCCTGACCGCGTATCTTGCGGAACATCTCGATAAGGTCTTCGACCTGCAGGCCCTTGCGGCTTTCACCGGACACATCGAGAACGATCTCACCACCATGCAGCATGATCGTGCGGTCACCATAATCCAGCGCCTGTCGCATGGAGTGCGTCACCATCAATGTGGTCAACTTGCGCTCCTCAACCACCTTACGGGTCAATTCCATGACGAATTCCGCCATGCCGGGATCAAGTGCCGCCGTGTGTTCGTCGAGCAGCAACACATCGGAATCGGCAAGCGTTGCCATGACCAGCGATACAGCCTGACGCTGACCGCCCGACAACAGATCCATGCGGTCTTTCAGGCGGTTCTCAAGCCCGAGATTAAGCGAGGCGATGCGTTCGCGGAAGAAGTCACGACGACCACCACCCAAGGCAGGCAGAAGACCGCGGAACTTGCCGCGTGATGCCGCAAGCGCCAGGTTTTCTTCGATGCTGAGCGCACCGCAGCTGCCAGCCAGTGGATCCTGAAACACGCGGGCGACCTTGCCAGCACGGTTAGCCGTTGGTTTGCGTGTTACATCACTGCCGCCAATGTTGACCTTGCCAGCAGTCGGCAGAACATCACCCGCCAGAACGCCGAGCAGCGTCGACTTGCCGGCGCCGTTGGAGCCGATAACGGTAACAAAAGACCCATCTTCAATTTTAAGATCGACCTTCGACAGCGCCTGCTTTTGCAGCGGCGTGCCTCGACCGAAGATAACCTGAATACCATCGAGCGCGATCATGATGATGCTCCTCCGCGACGCAGTCTTGGAAGGATGAGAGCAATCGCCACCAGAACAGCCGTAACGAAGTTAAGGTCGGATGCCTTCAATCCCAGACTGTCACTGGACAGCGCCAGCTGGATGGCAAGGCGATAGGCAATCGAACCGAACACGCAGCCGATCAGAGCAATCAGAATACCGCGAGCCCCAAACAGCGTTTCACCGATGATAACGGCAGCAAGACCAACAACGATGGTACCGACACCGGAGGTCACATCGGCAAAACCGTTCGTTTGTGCAAACAATGCCCCACCAAGCGCCACAAGTGCGTTGGAAATTGCCATACCGAGATAAATCTGGTTGCCGGTCTTCACACCCTGCGCACGCGCCATACGGGCGTTGGCACCGGTCGCGCGCATGGCAAGGCCCGCATCGCTCTCAAGGAAACGCCAAACCACGATCACAGCGATTAGCACCAAGGCTCCAACGAACAACGGACGCACCAGATATTCAGACAGACCAAGACCATAAAATGGTTCGATCATCGTTTCCTGATTGAGCAGCGCCACATTCGGTTTGCCCATGACACGCAGGTTGACAGAAAACAGCGCAATCATCGTCAGAATTGACGCGAGTAGATTGAGGATCTTGAAGCGGACATTCAGCGTCGCGGTCACAACACCGGCAACGGCACCGGCCGCCATTGCACAGGCAGAAGCGAGCCAAGGGTTCAGACCCGCGATGATCAGAACCGCAGCAACGGCTGCACCAAGTGGAAAAGAACCGTCTACGGTCAGATCCGGGAAATCCAACACACGGAATGCGAGGTAAACGCCAATAGCAACAAAGGCGAAAACCAGCCCCATTTCTACAGCACCCCAGAAGGCGATTTGACTCACAAGAAAAATCCTTGGTTTATCGCCCAATGCTCACACTGGGCGCATTTACTGCAGTTCCTAAACTGCCATGAAAGCTGCTCGCTGACCCCGTCGTCGCAATCCTGCCTGGAGGATTGGATCACATCTACCTTTGACGATGCCCGGGACAGGCCCGGGCATGACGAATATCGTGCGGCAGTTTTCTCAAGACATAACGAGGCTGCCCGAAAGCAGCCCTGTCCTGCTTATTCGATAACCTTGGTGGCGCGCTTCACAACGCTTTCCGGGAACGTCACACCAACCTTTTCCGCAACGGTCTTGTTGATAACGAGATCGGTACCAACAGCAACAGTTGCAGCGATATCACCAGGCTTTTCACCTTTGAGGATACGCACAACAACAGCACCGGTCTGCTTGCCAACGTCAAAATAGTTGAAGCCGAGTGCCGCAACTGCACCGCGGGCAACGGAATCTGTATCAGCAGCAAACAGTGGAATTTTCGCTTCAGCGGCAACACCAGCAGCAGCTTCGAAGGCCGATACAATTGTGTTGTCGGTAGGAACGTAGATCACGTCAGCCTTGCCAACCAGCGCGCGGGCGGCGCCCTGCACTTCAGCAGACTTGGTTGCGACGGATTCAACGACCGTTAAACCAGCCTTTTCAGCTTCAGCCTTCAGCAACTCCAGCGTGGAAACCGAGTTGGCTTCTGCGGAATTATATATGTAGCCGACAGTCTTGGCCTCAGGAGAGATTTCCTTGATCAGCGCCAGATGTTCGTTGACCGGAAGCGCATCGGAAAGGCCTGTCACGTTACGACCTGGCTTTTCCATTTCCTTGATTAGCTGCGCGCCAACCGGATCGGAAACCGCAGTGAAAACAACTGGAATATCGCGGGTGGCAGCAACAACAGCCTGTGCGGATGGTGTGGAGATCGGAACGATGACGTTTGGTGCATCACCAACGAACTGGCGTGCGATCTGGGCAGCAGTTGCCGGGTTACCTTGCGCGGACTCATAGACAAATTTGAGGTTTTCGCCCTCCTTGTAACCAGCCTCGGCCAGAGCTTCCTTGACGCCATCACGGGCTGCATCGAGAGCAGGATGCTCAACAATTGCAGTAACGGCGACGGTAACGGTTTCAGCCTTGGCAGGCAGGACAAGTGCGGTTGCTGCCGCAAGTGCCAGAATGAGTGAACGCATGGATGATCCTCCGAGTTTTTTGTTTCGGATATCTTCTTAGGAAAGCGGTGATTTGAAATCAATCAGAGAACGGCCAGAAAAGGCTTATTCCTATGGCTATATTGACTTCACGACGGCCACACTGAGGGTCAGGCAGCCGCCTCAAGAAATAAGAGACAGCGTACTAGACGATCAATCATCTGCACCGTGGTTGGCAATCATCATGGCTTCAAACGCCAGACGCTCGGTCTTGCGCATGCGCTCAGACTCCGATTTCAACTGGCCACAGGCTGCGAGAATATCACGACCGCGTGGTGTACGGATTGGCGATGCATAACCTGCCTGATTGATGAAATCGGCAAATTTCTCGATCTGCGCCCAATCCGAACACTGGTAGTTGGTGCCCGGCCACGGGTTGAACGGAATGAGGTTGATCTTGGCTGGAACGCCCTTGAGAAGTTGCACCAACATCTTGGCATCTTCCAAACTGTCGTTGACGTCCTTCAGCATCACATATTCGAAAGTGATGCGGCGCGCATTGGAAAGGCCGGGATATTTGCGACAGGCCTCGATCAGTTCTTTTAGCGGATACTTCTTGTTGATCGGCACCAGCATGTCGCGCAGTTCGTCGCGTACCGCATGAAGCGAGATCGCCAACATCACGCCAATTTCATCACCAGTGCGGAAAATCTCCGGCACAACGCCTGAAGTCGACAACGTAACACGACGCTTGGAAAGCGACAGGCCGTCTCCATCGGTCGCGATCAGCAGTGCTGTCTTCACATGTTCGAAATTATACAGCGGCTCGCCCATGCCCATCATCACGATGTTGGACACCTTGCGACCTTCGCTTGGCACATAGGCACCAACCGGCGTCGAGCCATCTGGGAAGTCACCAAGCCGGTCACGCGCCAATAACAATTGCGAGAGAATTTCTTCCGCCGTCAGGTTACGAACCAGACGCTGCGTCCCGGTGTGACAGAACGAACAAGTCAGCGAGCAGCCAACCTGGCTGGAAATGCACAGCGTGCCACGTCCCTCTTCGGGAATATAAACGGTTTCGATCTCGACCGGACGGCCTGCACCGCGTGGCGGAAAACGCATCAGCCACTTGCGCGTGCCATCATTGGAAATCTGCTCTTCAACGATCTCTGGGCGGGCGATGGTGAATTTAGCCTTCAGCGTCTCACGCAAATCCTTGGCAACATTGGTCATGTTGTCAAAATCAGAGACACCGCGCACATAAAGCCAGTTCCACAACTGGCTGACGCGCATCTTGACCTGCTTTTGCGGCACGCCGGCATCGACCAGCGCTTCGGCCATGTCTTCACGGGTAAGCCCGATCAGGCTGGGCTTGCCAGACATCAGATCGTTATTGGCAACAATCGGCTTCTTAATAGCCAGGCCAGCGGTTTCCATTACGGACATCGCAATATCCCATCATCGAATACAGCATCGAAAGCGGCCGCTTCAAAAGGCCGGAACATCGTCTGCATGTCATGAAAATCAGCGGCAGGCAGCAAAAATGCGCCCGCTTGCGGTTTGTTGCCGCGCCTTTAGCATTATTCCAGCCTCAACGCAAATGGCCGGTCAATGACCGGCCATTCCAAAACATACACTGCAAAAGACTTACTTGCAGGTTTCGATCTGCTTAAGGGCAGCAGAAATGCCCGATAGTGAGTAGGAGTAGGACGTTGCAGTTCCGCGGCCAGATGTAGCCTTCACGGTCATGCTCTTGCCACCCTTCATCGCGGCAACCAATGCTGGCTCTTCAGCTGCATTTTCAACCCAAGCAGCCTTGTCCTTTGTGAACATGACGAAGTTCTTGTTGTCGATCGTTACATTGACCTTAGAACCTTCGCGCAACGCATAACCAACCATGGCCTGCGGCTCATAGGAGATGTTCTGGCCCGGACGCTGCGATACGATGAAGAAGATATCACCGTGGTCTACATTTGCTGGCTCTTTTGTTGTCGGAATGGACAACACATAACACACGGTACTGTTACCGGATTTGTACGAATAAGCACCCCATGCGTTGAACTGCTGGATGCGCGTGGGCGACTGTGCATAGGCCAGGCTCGCGCCTGTCATCAGGATTGCCACTGCGGTTGCTACACTTCTTACAAACATTGATTTCCTGCCGGGTTTACTGTCACCAAATGCCCGGAACGGCTCTGCCGGGCGCATGAAGTTATTCTCATTTTTAGTTTGGCTTAACATGGGTTACCAAACCGTCAACAAGAACGATAAAATAACGAAAATGTATCGCCCTGTTACAATTCCGCGACGTTGAGGCACCTTGCTTCTTCACAGTGATGCAACACGTTTTTACGCGCCGTATTAAGGCATGTCTCTGTCCCAAAACCGGTTCCCACTTTTGGGAGACATGCGTGAGCCATAAGGGGAAATTTGGTGTCGGATGCTGTCTCTGCCTACAGCATTGACACAAATTTTAAGGCGAGAATTTGTTCTTTTCCCGCTCAGCAAGGCAGCGAGCAAGTTAAGTTCTCATTCTTCTTCCTGACGCTCTAACATGGCATCGGCAGCATCATAATGTTCCATTTTGATATTGGCGCGGATCATCGCCAGCGCCGCTGTCAAAACAGCAATATCGTCGGTAAATCCAATCACAGCAAACATGTCCGGTATCACGTCGATCGGCATGATGAAATATCCGAGCGCTGCAAGGAGAATACCCTTGGCACGCATCGGCGTCGTCGGGTCCATCGCACAGTAATAAGCGGCCGCGGCATCACGGGCAAAAGGCACGCGTTTCATGGCACGACGCATCTTCGGCCAGAACTTCGACCGAACCTCTTTCTCGCGTTTCTCCTGGGTATCAGGATCGCCCGGCAACAAGATTTCACCGATCTTGATATCGTCCATTGTCTCAGCAACCTCCGTCTACCATCCAATATGGTGGTTTTTCAGCGCTGTTCAATTGCCTCGTCCCGCCGCTGCCTTGTTGATGCAAGCAGCAAGCTGGAAATCCCTTTCGCTGACACCCTGTGAATCATGGGTCGTCAACACCACCTCCACCCGGGAATAGACATTGCGCAATTCGGGGTGATGGTTGAGCTTTTCAGCCGACAGGGCGATCTGCGCCATAAAGCCAAATGCTTCCGAGAAGTTCGCGAACTTGAATGTTCTTGTTATTGCCAGACCATCTGGACGCATCACCCAGCCACCGCCCAGTTTTTTTAGTTCCTGCTCAATTGCAGCCGTCTCCAGCCTGTCGTAGTTCATTGCGTAGACCTCCCAAATTGAAGTTGCTCAGTTTATGGATCACAGCATGAAACCAGTCTCGATACTGTTCGTCTGCATGGGCAATATTTGCCGGTCGCCACTGGCTGAAGGCATTTTCACACACATCACTGAAACAGCTCAACAGCAAGAGCGGTTCCATGTGGATTCCGCCGGCACCGGTGGCTGGCACGCCGGAAACCCGCCCGATCCACGTTCGGTGGCGATTGCGGCCCAGCACGGCATTGACATTTCCAGCCAGCGTGCCCGGCAGATAAAAGGGGATGACTTTGAGCACTTCGATCTCATCCTGTGTATGGATGACGACAATCTCAGCCGTGTTCTACAATCCTGTCCGCAAAGCTTGCGGCACAGGGTGCATCTGTTCAGCCAATATGTTGTTGGCACCGATGATAATGTGCCGGACCCCTATTATGGCGGCGAAGACGGTTTTCTGAGCGTCTACAACATGCTCTTTGCCGGCTGCAGGTCCCTGCTGGAGAAGATCGACGCCGAGGGTGATGTCTCGTAGAGCGGGAATGCTTCCTCAACGATGTAAGGACCGCCGCCGACCGATTCCTTTGACGACATCAGCACGAAGCGCCCGACCGTGAAGTCAACCGTTCTGAAATCGCCCCGACCCGACAGATAATGCACCACATCGTCCAGCCGGGAATTGCGCAACCGTGCCAACGTTACATGTGGCATGAATTTGCGCGGATCAGGCGGAAGACCAATCCGCTGGCAGATGCGTTCAATTTCCCCCTGAAGCGCACTCATCTCGGGCGAGGGTGAAACACCGGCCCAGAGCGAGTGCGGTTTTTTGGACCCGAAGGAGCCGATTCCGGACAGATTGAGCTGAAATTCTGGCCGATTTATCCGGTCGAGACGATCAACCACCTCATCGGCAGTACGTCCGTCTATATCGCCGATAAAGCGCAGGGTTATGTGATAATTCTCCACATCAATCCACCGGGCACCCGGCAGACCACCACGCAATAAAGAAAGGCTTAACGCCGCGTTGCGTGGAATTTCGAGAGCGGTAAATAGTCTCGGCATGGCGAGCTCCCCGAATCTCTTGCAGATATCAGCAGCGAATCATGCAATGCCTTCGCACGCAAGCGCTTATTTTTATTGCCCACCAATTGTCTTGATGAACTCTTCCACCACAGGCAGGGCATTTTTGACCATCACGTCCACACCCGCCGTATTGGGATGCATGCCATCCTCCAGTTTCAGGGATGCATCCAGCACCACGCCTTCAAGGAAAAACGGATACAGGATCAGCTCGTATTTATCGGCCAGACGCTTGTAGATCGGGTTAAACCGCGCGGCATAGTCGTCACCCATGTTGGGTGGCGCCATGATACCGACCAGCAGAACCGGAATGTTGCGTTTCTTGAAACCTGAGATGATGGCGTCGAGGTTTTTTTCGGTCTCGTCCGGCGAGATACCCCGCAATGCGTCATTGGCACCAAGTTCGACAATCACGCCGTCAGTTCCATCTGGAACGGACCATTCGGCACGCGCCAGACCGCCAGCGCTGGTATCGCCGGAAACACCGGCATTGGTTACGGTGACGTTGACACCCTTGGCCTTCAAAGCCTCTTCCAGTTTAGCAGTAAAGCTATCGGTCGGTGGCAGTTGATAACCGGCCATCAGGCTGTCACCCAGCCCGACCAATTGCAAGGTCCGGTCCTGCGCATTCGCGCCAGAGGCGAAAATCGAGACCGCACAAATGACGATGAAGTGAAACGCGGCGGCTTTAAATCCCATCATACCTCTCCTAAGTTGTTTCAGAACATCGCGAAAAATCGCCTTATCTCCTGTTATATAGGAACCTATTCTGTGACGAAAACCATTATCGAGCTGAACAAGGCCGACCTGACACTTGGAAACGCCGCTGCTTCCGTTCACGTCCTGAAAAAAATTGACCTTAAGATTGGTGAAGGTGAGGCGGTCGGCATCGTTGGTCCATCCGGCTCCGGCAAATCGACATTGCTGATGGTGCTGGCAGGTCTCGAAAGGCTGGATAGCGGTGAAATTCACATTGCTGACAAGGCGCTGCACAATCTGAACGAGGACGCGCTCGCCGATTTTCGTGGCAAGAACATCGGTATCGTCTTCCAGTCATTTCACCTGATCGCCAACATGACCGCGCTTGAAAATGTGGCTGTGCCGCTGGAGCTCGCCAATGTGAAAAACGCGTTTGATATTGCTCGAAAGGAATTGCAGGCAGTTGGTCTGGGTGAGCGTCTTTCCCATTATCCCGGCCAGCTTTCCGGCGGTGAACAGCAGCGTGTGGCAATTGCCCGCGCACTTGCACCGTCTCCAGCAGTGCTGATCGCCGATGAGCCGACTGGTAATCTGGACACCGAAACCGGGCGCCAAATTGCCGACCTGCTGTTTTCCAAACAGGCTGAGCGTCGCATGACGATGATCCTTGTGACCCATGATCCCGCTCTGGCAGCCCGCTGCTCACGCCAGATCAGGGTACGGTCCGGCGAGATTGTCGAAGATTCGGCCAGCACAACCAAGATCAAGGAGGCAGCATCCGCATGATGCCGTCTTCCTTTCAGATCCGCACCGCATTTCGTTTGGCCAGACGCGAAATTCGCGGCGGCTTTCGCGGTTTTTATATTTTTCTCGCCTGTATAGCGCTCGGAACAGCCACCATTGCCGCCGTCAATTCGGTGTCGCAGGCCGTCACCAGCTCTATCGCGTCCGAAGGCCAAGCTATTCTCGCAGGCGATGTGCGTTTCGAACTGCGCAACCGCGAAGCAACCCCTGAAGAACGCAGCTATCTTGAAGGGCTGGGTGACATTGCCGTGTCGACCGGTCTTCGGTCCATGGCACGCGCGCCTTCAGGCTCCGAGCAGACACTGGCGGAAGTAAAGGCCGTTGATGGTGCCTACCCGCTCTATGGTGCCTTTGAAGCTGAACCGAACCGTCCGCTGGATGAGCTGCTCGCCAAGGATCAGGACAGCTACGGAGCGTTGGCCGCACCGCTTTTGTTTGAACGACTGGGCGTGAAACCCGGCGATGAGATATTGCTCGGTTCCGCCCGGTTGAAGCTCACTGGCTCAATCGTCAACGAACCCGATGCGCTTTCGGATGGCTTCGGTTTTGCGCCACGTCTTTTGGTCAGTCGTGATGCACTGGTAGCGTCCGGGCTGATCCAGACAGGTAGCCTAGTTGAACATGCCTACAAAATCAGGCTCACGGATCCGCTCAAACGCGCATCGATCACCGCTGACACCAACAAGGCCTATCCCGATGCTGGCTGGTCGATCCGCACCAGTGACCGCGCCGCACCGTCCCTGACTGAAAATGTCAATCGTTTCTCGCAGTTCCTGACACTTGTCGGTCTGACCGCTCTTATCGTTGGCGGCGTTGGTGTGGCAAATGCCGTGCGGGCATTTCTGGATGCCAAACGCACCACCATTGCCTCGTTCAAATGCCTGGGTGCACCGGCCATCATCGTGACGATGACCTATCTGTTCCAGATATTGTTCATCGCGCTGATTGGCATCCTGATCGGACTTGTGGTCGGCGCTATCGTACCGCTGATTGCCATGCAGTTCCTGGCAGGTGTTTTGCCGGTGCCGAAAGAAATCACCCTTTATCCATCGGCCCTTCTGATCGCTACGGTTTTTGGTCTGGTCACCACACTAGCCTTTACCATCCTGCCGCTTGGCCAGGCGAAAGAGGTTCCCGCCACTGCACTGTTCCGTGAACAGGGTTTCGATGAAGGCCGCTGGCCGTCATGGCCCTATCTGCTGGCGACCGGCCTGTTGCTGGCTTTGTTGGCAGGGCTTGCCGTACTGACCGCCGAAGACCGTTTCATCGCATCGGTCTTTCTTGCCGCTGTCGCTTTTGCCTTTGTTGTTTTGCGAGTGGTTGCCAGCCTGGTACGGCTGATTGCCCGCAAAAGCCCGCACGTCAATTCGACTGCGATGCGACTTGCGATCGGCAACATCCATCGCCCCGGCGCATTGACACCTTCGGTGGTTCTGTCACTTGGCCTTGGTCTGACTTTGCTGGTTACCCTGTCGCTGATTGATGGCAATCTGCGCCGCGAACTCACGTCTACCCTGCCGGAACGTGCACCGAATTTCTTCTTCGTCGATATTCAGGGCAGCGAACTGGAAGGTTTCCGCAATGTCGTCAAGCAGAATGCACCCAATGGCACCATTACTGAAGTGCCAATGTTGCGCGGTCGCATTCTTGCGCTGAACGGCCAGGATGTGACCAAGATTGACGTTCCATCATCCGGTCGCTGGGTGCTGCGTGGAGATCGTGGCATAACCTACGCTGGCGACATGCCCGAAAATACCAAGCTCACAGAGGGTAGCTGGTGGGCCGCCGATTATACTGGCGAACCGCTGGTTTCCTTTGCCGCAGAGGAGGCCGGCGAACTCGGCCTGAAAATTGGCGACAGTGTTACCGTTAATGTGCTCGGCCGCAGCATTACCGCGAAGATTGCCAACCTGCGCAATGTCGAGTGGGAATCGCTGTCGATCAACTTCGTGATGGTCTTTTCTCCCAACACCTTCCGGGGTGCACCCCATGCCTGGCTGGCCACTCTAGCCGATCCGGAAGCGACCCCTGCCGATGAAGGACAAATCCTGCGTGCAGTCACAAATGCCTATCCGACCATTACAAGCGTCCGGGTAAAGGACGCACTGGAAGTGGTCGACAGGCTGGTCGGCCAACTGGCCACCGCCATCCGTGCGGCTGCAGCCGTAGCCCTGATCGCGTCTGTACTGGTACTGGCAGGCGCGCTGGCGGCCGGAAACCGTGCTCGCACTCATGACGCAGTCATCCTGAAAACCCTTGGCGCAACACGCGTCACGCTCATCAAAGCGTTTTCCTATGAGTATATGATCCTCGGCCTGGCAACAGCGGTCTTTGCGCTGGCAGCTGGCGGTGTGTCCGCATGGTTCGTGATTGCCCGCATCATGAAACTGCCATCGGCATTTCTCACCGATGTGGCGGTGGGAACCGTTGTTGTGGCGCTGGTCATGACAGTGGGTATCGGGCTGCTCGGCACTTGGCGCATCCTTGGTCAAAAGGCAGCGCCGGTCCTGCGGCAGATTGGAGAATAAGTGGCAAAACGGCCCATGCGCGTGATGGAACAGCAAGCGCTTAATGCGCTACAGCAAAGGCCTTTACCGCATCGGTTGCGCTCACCCGTTCTGGCACCATAACTTTAACGATTAATTCTTGGTAATCTTCGATAAATTGATCGCGATTTTCCCGTATTTGGTGTTTTTGGATACAAAAGGTCTTGTATCAAACACATTCTCCCATCATATTTTGGACAGGCTTGCTGAAGCTCCGCAGCGGCGCCTGGGATTTATCCCGACACCGTGAATAATTCCGGAGCTTGAAAGAGGAACAAATGGCTGATTTCAACAATTACCAAAACCGAATGGCCCAGACCCGCGGTCAGACGGATGCGATGATCGACGAAGGTCTGCGTAGCTACATGGTGAAGGTTTATAACCTTATGGCTGTGGGCCTCGCGATCACCGGTATCGCTGCTTACTTCACATTCTCGATGGCAACTACAACAGATCCATCAGCTGCTGTTGCACAGCTTGGCAACGGAACAATGTTGACGGCTCTTGGCGCGGCCCTTTACGGTTCGCCGCTGCGTTGGGTTGTGATGCTTGCTCCGCTCGGCATGGTGTTCTTCCTCAGCTTCCGCGTTCATAAGATGAGCGTCGCCGCTGCGCAGACCACCTTCTGGGTCTATGCTGCCATGATGGGTCTGTCCCTGTCGTCGATCTTCGTGGTCTACACTGGCCAGAGCATTGTTCAGACGTTCTTCGTCACCGCCGCTTCGTTCGGCGCGCTGTCGCTTTACGGTTACACCACGAAAAAGAACCTGTCCGGTATGGGCTCGTTCCTCATCATGGGTCTGTTCGGTCTGATCATCGCGTCGATCGTCAACATCTTCCTGCAGTCTTCTGCTATGGGCTTTGCCATCTCGGCCATCGGTGTTCTGATCTTTGCTGGTTTGACCGCCTATGACACCCAGAAGATCAAGGAAATGTATTTCGATGGTGACGACGTTGCCGTTGCTGGTCGCAAGGCCATCATGGGTGCGCTGACACTCTATCTCGACTTCATCAACCTCTTCACCTTCCTGTTGCAGTTCCTCGGTAACCGCAACGACTAAGAGGGGTGGAAACCCACATGAAGAAGGCGGCTTTCGAGCCGCCTTTTTTGTTGCCTCAGATTTACAGCACGCAGGAACAGCGAGTGCCGACGCTCAGCGTAGCAGCGCTCTCGCAACGACATTCCGGCAAAACGGTAGATCAGGAAACCGTATAGCGAAGGCGACGGAGAAAGCCCGCCACTAACGTACAATAGGGATTGGCAATCAGTTATTCGACCAGTTTAAGGGTCTTGTCGAAAACCTTCAGCACCTGCCGCAACTCATGGCCACGCTTCAAAATCGTGCCATTCACATTGATGACGCTGTAAGCGCCCTGTTTCGCCGCAAGCTTTGGGTTCTTTTCAATCCGGTAAAGCGGCATCTCACCTGATCGTTTGAAAACCGAAAACACCGCCCGGTCTTTCAAGTGGTCGATGGCATAATCACGCCATTCGCCCTCGCCCACCATGCGGCCATAAATCCACAAAATGGCGTCGAGTTCCCGACGATGGAAGGTCACCGGCAAGGGATCCTTGTTTCTTTGATATTCACGAAGATCAACGACGGTCGAACCGTCTCGCGTCGAATTACCGCCCTGCGACAAATCCGGCTGATCGGTCATGCGCGCCTCGCTGCAAATCATAACAGGTTGGTGACAGTGTTGCCCCAGCCAGAGAAAATTGCAAGTAAAACGACACAAAAGCGCCTGTTACCACGTGAAACAGTGAAATTAGAATCGCCGCATTTCGGTCAAATCAGTGCCTAAATTGGGTGTCAGTGTGAAGCCTGTCAATTGATGTCTAGGCACCAAATGACCCGGTTCGGTGCATTGACCCTTTACCCCCAGCCCCCAATGCCCGAACCGGATAAGACTATTTCGCCTCATTCATCAAAATGCTGGCACCGATAATCGCTGAGGGATCACCCGTTTCATTGGCAGTTTGCAGCAGCACGGCACAGCCGCCCTTCTTGGCTTTTCCAAGAACGCTGGCAGGCAGATTGACCTTCATTGCCTCGCCGTTCCACATCCCCACTGTCTGCACGTCATAAACACTGTGCCAGTAGGAAATCTTGCGGCCCTTGTTTTCTCCGCGCGTCACATCAACCATTTGCTGCTGGTTGAAATAGGCTACGACGATATCCGCTTTGCCTTGGCCGGCACCAATATTGATCTCGATCTCGTCGTTGACCAGGCTGGACTGAACAGGGACAACCAGTCCCTTGCCGCTCGAGGCAAATTCCTCAAGTTTGCTGTAAATCGCCTTGCTATCGGCACCCTTTGCATGGTCGCGACCGTTCAGAACGGCTTGTGGCGTATAAACGCCGTTACGGCCAAGCGCGCGGGCATAACCATACTGACGTTCGGTATTTTCCTTGGAGCTAAGGGAATCATTCCAGCCGAGATAGTTCCAGTAATCGACGTGGAATGACAGGCCGATGACATCACCCTTCTCGATCATCTTCTGCAACGCCGCATCAGCTGGCGGACAGGAAGCGCAACCCTGCGAGGTAAACAGTTCTACCACACCCTTCGGCTGGTCCGGCGATGTTTGTGCAAGAGCAGGACTGGCGGTTGCGACACTGATAAGAAGAAGGGGGAAACCATATTTCAGAAGCATTGCGATCTTGGGCCTTTCATCCGCACAAACGTCCGGATGTTCATCTGCTATAAAACCTATCGGGCGTTGCTGGAAAATAAGCGCGAAACACCTTCAAAGGGAAGTCACGAAGGGGTGAGGGTCGATCACATTTCATGCTTGTCAAAATTTGTAAGTGAGCAAACTACATTTGACAATTGCCCCCAACGCACAAAACGCCGGGATTTCTCCCGGCGTTTCTTGTTGCCCTGAGTATTATCAGGCAGCCAGATCGCGAAGAACGGTCTGGAGAATACCGCCATTGTCCATGTAAGTGACTTCATCCAGCGTATCGATGCGGCAAAGCAGAGGAATTTCCTTCACCGTGCCGTCGCCGTAAGTGATCTTGGCGATCTTCGTTTCACGTGGCTTGATCTCGCCTTCGAGACCATCGATCTCGACGATTTCATCACCTTTGAGGCCAAGGCTTGCCCATGTGGTGCCTTCCTGGAAGGTGAATGGAACAACGCCCATGCCAACCAGATTGGAGCGGTGAATACGCTCGAACGACTGCGCGATCACAGCCTTCACACCAAGAAGGTTTGTACCCTTAGCAGCCCAGTCACGGGACGAACCGTTGCCGTATTCGACGCCTGCAAAGATAACCAGCGGAACGCCTTCATCCTTGTACATCATGGCCGCATCGTAAATCGACATCTCTTCCTTGGACGGATAGTGAATGGTGTAACCACCTTCCTTGCCGTTCGGTCCGAGCATGTGGTTGCGAATGCGGATGTTGGCAAACGTGCCGCGCATCATCACTTCATGGTTGCCACGGCGCGTGCCGTACTGGTTGAAGTCGGCAACACCGACGCCATTGTCAGTCAGGTAAGCACCGGCTGGCGAAGCAGCCTTGATCGAACCGGCCGGAGAAATATGGTCGGTGGTGATCTTGTCGCCGAACAGGCCGAGAACGCGAGCACCCTTGATGTTTTTGACGCCCGTGCCCTTTTTCCCCATACCAACGAAATAGGGCGGGTTCTGAACATAGGTGGACTTGTCGTCCCAGGCATAGGTCTGACCTTCAGGAACCTGAACGGCCTGCCAGTTTTCGTCACCCTTGAACACGTCAGCATATTTGGTTTCGTACAGTTCTCTGGTCACATACTTATGGATGAACTGCTGCACCTCTGCCGAGGTTGGCCAGATATCTTTGAGGTAAACCGGCTTGCCGTCCTGATCTTCGCCAAGTGGCTCCTTGGTCAGGTCCTTCTGAACCGTACCGGCCAGCGCGTAAGCGACAACCAGTGGCGGCGAAGCCAGGTAGTTGGCCTGCACGTCAGGAGAAATACGGCCTTCGAAGTTACGGTTGCCCGAGAGAACGCCGGCGGTAATCAGCCCCTTGTCGTTGATGGTCTTGGAGATCGGCGCTGGCAAAGGGCCAGAGTTACCGATGCAGGTCGTGCAACCAAAACCAACCAGGTTGAAGCCGAGCGCATCCAGTTCCTTCTGCAAGCCGGACTTGGCGAGATATTCACCCACCACCTGCGATCCCGGTGCCAGGGATGTCTTGACCCATGGCTTGGACTTAAGGCCCTTGGCAACGGCGTTGCGGGCCAGAAGACCGGCAGCAATCAGGACCGATGGGTTGGATGTGTTGGTGCAGGATGTGATGGCGGCAATGGCCACATCACCATGACCCAGATCGAAATCTGTGCCTTCCACCGCATAACGTGTGTCGAGCTGGCCGGGTTTCTTGTAGTCGTTTTCCAGCGCCATCGCGAAGTTCGGCGCAATGGTTTCCAGCGGCAGACGACCTTCCGGACGCTTTGGGCCAGCCATCGATGGCACAACGTCACCAAGATCCAGTTCCAGCGTGTCGGTGAAGACAAGCTGCGAACCATCATTGTCGCGCCACATGCCCTGCACCTTGGAATAGGCTTCCACCAGTGCAATACGATCCTTCGTACGGCCGGACATGTTGAGGTAATTGACGGTTTCACTATCGACAGGGAAGAAACCACAGGTCGCGCCATACTCCGGACCCATGTTACCAATCGTCGCACGGTCTGCCAGTGTCATTGAGTCAAGGCCGGGGCCGAAGAACTCAACGAACTTGGAAACAACACCCTTTTTGCGCAGCATCTGCACAACGGTCAGCACGAGGTCGGTGGCTGTCACGCCTTCCTTGACCTTGCCGGTCAGCTTGAAGCCGATAACTTCAGGCAACAGCATGGACACTGGCTGACCGAGCATTGCAGCTTCAGCTTCAATGCCGCCGACGCCCCAACCCAGAACACCAAGACCATTAATCATGGTGGTGTGGCTGTCGGTACCAACGCAGGTATCAGGATAGGCAATGGTTTCGCCGTCTTCTTCCTTCGTCCAGACTGTCTGACCGAGATATTCGAGGTTCACCTGGTGACAGATGCCGGTGCCCGGAGGAACGACACGGAAGTTCTTGAACGCCTGCTGGCCCCATTTGAGAAAGCGGTAACGCTCACCGTTACGCTGGTATTCCAGATCCACGTTGCGGGCGAAAGCCTGCGGTGTACCGAATTCATCAACAATAACAGAGTGATCGATAACCAGGTCGACAGGAACCAGAGGGTTGATCTTTTCAGGATCACCACCCAGAGCCTTCAGACCATCACGCATTGCAGCAAGGTCAACCACGGCTGGAACACCGGTAAAGTCCTGCATCAGCACGCGGGCCGGGCGGTAGGCAATTTCTGCTTCCTTGACGCCCTTGTTGTCGAGCCATGCAGCAACGGCTTCGATATCGGCCTTAGTCACCGAGCGACCATCTTCGAAACGTAGCAGATTCTCCAGAAGAACCTTCATGGAATAAGGCAGCTTGGAAACGCCCTTCAAGCCATTGGCTTCAGCTTTGGGCAGGCTGTAATAAACATAGTCCTTACCATCGACGGTAAGAACGGAACGACATTGGAAACTGTCAAGAGATTTTGTCACGGATAAACCCCGCTCTCTGATAGCCAACACACGCGTGCAGACACCTATGCACTTATTCATGCACATCAGGATGCGGGTACGGCCATTTCCGCTGTCCGCACGTGAAATTTGCAATTGCAATTCTCAGGTCCGGCGGAAGATGATGATCACGCCGACCGCTGGCGTGGTTGAAACTCATATAGATAATTTCTAAGACAGGTTCCAGATCAGAAGACGATTCAAATCGAATTTTTTTTCGAAATGATCAAAATCTTACATGAGGCGAAGCAATGTTGCTGACGGCGGAGCATCTATCGGTCAAAAGAGGCGAAGATTTCATATTCATGAATGTTTCCCTCATGTTAACTGATGGCGAAGCATTGCTTCTGACCGGCCGCAACGGGTCGGGAAAATCCACCTTGCTCCGTGTTCTTGCGGGCCTTCTCCACCCGGAAACCGGCACCGTAAAGATAGCCGGCGAAGGAGTTGAGCCGGGCACACGCGCCGCCGAAGCCAGCCATTATCTCGGCCACCGCAACGCCATGAAAACCGAACTCACTGTTTCGGAAAATCTGCAATTCTGGAAAGAGTTTCTCGGCGACTTTACTGGTGGCTGCTCCATCAGCGTGGAAGACGCTGCAGACGCCGTCGGTCTTTCAGGTATCACACATCTGCCGTTCGGTTATCTGTCCGCCGGCCAGCAGCGACGATTCGCCATGGCCAAACTGCTTGTCGCATGGCGCCCAATCTGGATACTGGATGAACCGACAGCCGCTCTTGATGCCAATGCCGATAAAATGTTCACCGGCCTGGTTGAGGCGCATCTGCAAAAGGGTGGCATCGTTATTGCCGCTACACATCAGCCATTGGGGCTAAAGAACGCGAAGGAATTGCAGATGACGGGTTTTGCAGGCGTGGAGACCGTTTGGTGACGTCAGATTTTTCCTTCACCCCGCTCGAGAAAAGTGCTCAGCCATGATCGCGCTGTTTTTCCGTGACCTGAAACTGTCCATTCGCGCAGGTGGCGGTGCCCTGATCGGCGTGCTGTTTTTCATGACTGTGGTTGCCGTCATTCCTTTTGGCGTGGGACCTGATCTCAATCTTCTGTCGCGCATCGGGCCTGCCATCGTCTGGATTGGTGCGCTGCTCGCTGCACTGCTGGGTCTCGACCGGTTGTTTCAAGCCGAAAGAGACGACGGTGCACTCGATCTTATCCTGATGAACGAAAACCCTCTGGTTCTGACGGTGTTTGTAAAATGTCTGGCACACTGGACGGCAACCGGCCTGCCATTGGTCATCGCCTCGCCGCTGCTTGGCCTTTTCATGAACTTGAGCGAGGTGGCAATTGGTGCCGTCATGCTAACACTGCTGGTCGGCTCCCCGGCCTTGACCTTTATTGGTGCAGTTGGCGCAGCAGTCGCCGTCGCATTACCGCGGGGTGGTCTGCTGGTGTCCATCCTCGTGCTGCCGCTTGCCATCCCCGTGCTGATTTTCGGGGTCAGTGCCTCCTATGCAGCCGTTCAGGATCCCGCTCCATTTCTGCCGCCGTTCCTGATCCTGATGGCGATCACGCTATTTTCATCGGTTATCGGGCCTTTCTTTGCGGCTTTGGCGCTGCGCAACAGCAGCGATTGACAGGGATCAATTGCAGGTGGCCATGACACAAGGTAGAAAGACGGCATGAACGACACGAGCCTTGCCATTACCAAATTCAGCGACCTCGCCAACCCAACCCGGTTTCTGGCGTTGGCCTCGCGCCTGCTGCCATGGATGAGCGTTATCACAGCTCTGCTCATCGCGGTTGGCCTCTACTTATCCTTCACGACGGATGGCGATTATCAGCAGGGCAATACTGTGCGCATCATGTATGTGCATGTGCCTGCCGCCTGGCTGGCGATGATGTGTTATACTGTCATGGCAGCTTCCGCGATCGGCACGCTGGTTTGGCGCCATCCACTGGCCGATGTCAGCCACAAGGCTGCTGCACCGCTCGGCGCCGCCTTTACCCTGATAGCGCTGATCACCGGTTCGTTGTGGGGCAAACCCATGTGGGGAACATGGTGGGTGTGGGACGCACGACTGACCTCGGTCTTCATCCTGTTTCTGATGTATCTTGGCCTGATTGCTTTCAACAAGGCCATGGATGATCCCTCGCGCGCCGCTCGCGTCAGCGCGGTGCTCATTCTGGTCGGGTTCGTCAACATTCCGATCATCAAGTTTTCGGTGGAATGGTGGAACACGCTGCATCAACCCGCCAGCGTTATCCGTATGGACGGTCCGGCCATCGACCCTGAATTCCTCTGGCCACTGCTGATCATGGCATTAGGTTTCAGCATGCTGTTTTTCACGTTGCATATCGCCGCCATGCGCAATGAAATCCTGCGCCGACGTATTGCTGCCCAACGTCGCCTTGCCGCGCGTATGGCCAACAGGGAGGCGTAAAACATGAGCCACGCCTTTTACATCAGCCTGTCCTATGGCCTGACCGGCTTGATCGTGATCGCTATGATCGGCTGGGTAATGCTGGACGGCCGCGCACGAAGTCGGGAATTGAAAGAGCTGGAAGCCTCTGGCATTCGCCGCCGCGCCTCAGCCAAACCAAAAACCGGGGAAACCGCATGAGCGACGACATCAGCGCCCCGAAACAGGCCCCCAAAAACAAGGCACGTTACCTCTTTGCCTTGCTGCCACTGGTTGCTTTTGCAGGTTTTGCAGCCATTGCTGCCAAGATGCTTTACGAACAGGACGTCAACGGACTGGATGTCAGCGCCATTCCATCTGCCCTTATCGGCACCAAGGCGCCAACACTGGCCATGCCGCCGCTGGAAGGCTCTTCCACACCGGCGCTGACCGATGCTGCCATTGCCGGCCAGCTGACATTGGTCAATGTATTTGCGTCTTGGTGTGTACCCTGTCGTCAGGAACATCCGATGCTGAAAGAGCTGTCGAAAGACAGCCGCATCAATGTGGTTGGCATCAACTACAAGGACAAGAACGACAACGCGCTGCGTTTCCTGGGCGAGCTGGGTAATCCCTACAAGGCAATCGGCGTCGATCCCAACGGCAAAGCGGCCATAGATTGGGGCGTTTACGGAATTCCGGAAACCTACCTCGTCGATAAGAATGGCACGATTGTTTACAAGAAGGTTGGCCCTATCGATCCGGCAACGCTGGAAAAGGGCCTGCTGCCAGCCATTGAAAAGGCTGTATCCGGAAGCTGAGCACGGTTTGACCGTAGTATGCCCAATCAAAGAATGGAAATGATCTTTAGCGGCGGCGCAGACTGCGTCGTCAGCACGGACATGCCTTCCTGAACCACCTGATTGCGGCCATTGGATTTCGCTTTGTAAAGAAAGCTGTCGGCTCTGGCGATTGCGTCGTGAATGGAGTGGTCACCTCTGGCAATTGATGAAATGCCGAAACTCGCGCTGATCTGCCGGTCAATTCCAAGGGCGGTCCATTCACGGGCCGCGAAACTGACGCGCAACATATTGGCAAGCACGGCAATTTCCGTCGCCTTTGTGTCTGGCAGATAGACCACGAATTCCTCGCCGCCAAAGCGAGCGATACGCGCTTGTGGCGGCAGGCGTTCCTTCAACAATTCGGCAAAACCGATGATAACACGATCACCGGCCGCATGTCCGAACTGGTCGTTGACATGTTTGAAGTGGTCGATATCGCACATCAAAACGGTGCCTTCCGGCTGTTCCTGTCCGCGGAAATCCGGAGAACGGTCATCAAAACCACGTCGGTTCAACAGACCAGTGAGCGGATCATGATCAGCGGCATGGCGATGCTGCAAAAGAACATTGGCAACCACACTGGCCAGCACGGCAAGCGCCATCAGGAAACCGAAGATACTGGCAGTCATCTGCATCAGGAATGCATAGTCCGACGCCATGAAGGCATCAATGTCACGAGGCGAACCGCCCGGTGTCATCACCAGAAGCACGCTCACGCGAATAATAGTTTCCAATACCACGGCCGAGGTCGCCGCCAGTAGCACCTTGTCCATTACATGCCGGGTCTTATTTGCGACCAACAGGATGCACGGCGCAAGCAGCGCAGCGCACATCAAATCACTCAGCGCAAGTTCAGCGCGCAAATCGATCTGGAAGACAATAAAATACGACACAACCGCATAGGCTGCGGCCAGAAATCCGATGCGCCAACCAAGTAGCGTCTTGACCTCAAATTGCACCAGCAACGCATGGCCGTAAAAAAAGAACGCGGAAAAAAACAGGATGTTGGAAATCAGGGCATGCGCCAGAAAGGCATCATCGGCAAAAAACATCGGGCTTGAAAAGCCCAGGGCCGCACAGATGTAACCAATGCCCCAGAAACGCGCAGGCTTGAAACCCATGGTCTGCAAACCGAGAAATACCAGGCCAAATGTAAGCATGATAAACGGAAGCAGATAGGCGAAATTATCCTGCACGATGACGAAGCCTTGATCAGAAACAGTTTTTGTTGAATGCGATGCTTGGTGCTACCGGCGTCACGGCATGGCCGTGCATCCGGTTCAATGCGTGATCCCCAGCGAGCATGGACATCTAGATGCTTTCCGTTAAGAATCCATGTGAAGTCAGCACGATGTGACATCAGTTATGTATTGTTTCATAACGATTGACGACTATTACACGGATCAGGAAATCGCGTTCTGCCATTCCTTGATGGCATCGATCGGCCACAGCAGCATGATGACATTGAGCGTCAGATTGTCTCGGATCAGCCACCCGGTGAACAGCTCAAAGACAACAGCCACCGCCACCGTCACCCAGACAGGCATGCGCGCGGCGAAGAAGAAACCAAGCGCCATGAAAACAGTGTCCATGGCCGAATTGAGAATACTGTCACCGGAGTAACCAAGCGCCATTGTGGCACTGCGATAGCGGTCGATAATCAGCGGTGAGTTTTCAAGCAGTTCCCAGGCTGCCTCGATCAGCACCGCAAATGACAGGCGCATAGCAATCGGTTGTTTGCGAAACAGCAGCCATGCAAGGCCGAAGAACAGGAAGCCGTGAATGATATGCGACGGCGTGTACCAGTCGGACAAATGCTGCGAGTTGCCCGGTGTGTTGACGCCCGGCTCGAACAGCTTGACGTAGCCGCATTCGCAGATCGGAATACGGCCCATGAAATAAAGAATGACGATCTGCAGCAGCAGAAGTGCTGCGGCGACGCCAAACCATTTCAGCGATGAGCTACGGCTGACAGTGAGATCCGCAACGGTCATTTTTCGTCTTTCACCAGCGGTTCAACCGAGTGACGCATGATCAGCGGCATCTGTGCCATGGTGAACAAAACGGTGACCGGCATGGTGCCCCAGACCTTGAAAGCGACCCAGAAATCGGTCGAGGAGTTCCGCCAAACGACTTCATTCAACACCGCGAGAAACAGGAAAAAAATGCCCCAGCGAAGGGTCAGCTTGCGCCAGCCTTCGTCAGTCAGTTTGAAAGCGGAATTGAAGACGTAACCCAGCAACGACTGTCCAAACAGCAAACCAACCAGCAGGATCGCACCAAACAGAGTGTTGACGATGGTCGGCTTCATCTTGATGAAAGTGTCGTTCTGCAGCCACAATGTCAGCGCGCCAAACACAAACACCACGATGCCGGAGATCAGCGGCATCATCGGCAGTTTTCGGGTCATGATCCACGACACGATCAGCGAAGCGGCGGTGGCAATCATGAACAGACCAGTCGCGATAAAGATCGGGCCACCGAATTCGGTCAGCACCGGAAACTTTTCAGCAAGCCAGTCACCACGCGAATTGGCAAAGAAGAAAACCATCAACGGGCCAAGTTCCAGCACCATCTTCAACAGAGGGCTGGTCTCCTTGACCATATTTTCGCTTTCGCGCTGATTGCTTTCCACGTCCATCATCAAACTCCCGCAATCGCCTTCGCGAAATCTTCTGCCTCAAACGGTTCCAGATCGTCCACGCCTTCGCCCACGCCGATGAAATAAACCGGCAGCTTGTGCTTCGCAGCAATGGCAACGAGGATACCGCCGCGAGCCGTGCCATCCAATTTTGTCATAATCAGGCCATTCACACCCGCCACGTTGCGGAAAATCTCCACCTGGTTCATGGCGTTCTGGCCTGTCGTTGCATCAAGTGTTTGCAAGACAGTGTGAGGCGCATCTGGATCAAGCTTGCCAAGCACACGCACGATCTTTTCAAGCTCGGCCATCAACTCTGTCTTGTTCTGCAAACGGCCGGCCGTATCGATAATCAGAACGTCGCTTTTTTTGGCCCGCGCCTGCTCATAGGCGTCATAGGCAAGGCCAGCAGCATCAGCGCCCAGCTTCGTCCCGATGAACTCAGAACCGGTACGATCCGCCCAGATTTTCAACTGTTCAATCGCCGCGGCACGGAACGTGTCGCCCGCTGCAAGCATAACCTTGAGCCCGGAACCGGACAGTTTGGCCGCAAGCTTGCCAATGGTCGTGGTTTTGCCGGTACCATTGACACCCACCACCAGAATGACATGTGGTTTGTGATTGAGATCAAGCTGCAGCGGTTTGGCGACCGGGGTTAAAACCTTGGTGATTTCACCGGCCATGATGCGCGCCACATCTTCGCCGCTGACATCCTTGCCATAACGCTCGGACGACAATGCACCGGTGATGCGCATTGCAGTTTCGACGCCAAGGTCTGACTGGATCAGCAAATCTTCCAGCTCGTCCAGCGTGTCTTCGTCCAGCTTGCGCTTGGTGAACAACGCCGAGATCTGGCTAGTCAGTTGCGAAGAAGTCCGCGCCAACCCGGCACGAAGACGTTGAAACCATGTCAGCTTCTGCTGTGGTGTTTCTTCAACCGGCACAACAAGCTCGCTGGCTGTCGAAAATCCTTTCGGCAGCACAGTCGCAGCCGTTTCCACAATCGCAGATGAAATAACTTGTTCTTCGGCCTCAACAACGGCCTCGGTCTTATCAGCCGTTGTTATCGGCTCGTCTTCAACGACCGGTTCATCAGCGATGGCAAACGACGTTTCATCCTCTGCCGCTTCGGCTTCCGCTTCAACCTCGAGCAGCGAAAGAGGTACGACACCAATATCGCTCGCTTCCAATGCAGCAGGAAGCAGTGGCGCATCATCCGGTTCCGTCTGCGGCTCGACCGCATCAGACTGCATCACTTCATCGGGAGCAGGGCCACCAGCAGTTTCGACCTCGACTTCAAGCACCGGGTCATCGACAGGAGAATGTTGCTGCGCTTCGGCCAAAGCCTGTTCAAAGGCAGCTTCAGAGGACTGTTCCTTCAGGCCATTTGGTTCAGCCTTGTCGTCTTCGGCTTTGTCCTTGCCGAATGAAAAGACCTTTTTGATGAAGCCAAGGGCCATGATAGTTCCGTATCTTTTTCTCAGGCCGCGTTTGCAGCCAGAAGTTCCATTGTAAGGTGCTTGCCGTTGTGACCGGTAATCGCAACACGCGCAAGAGTGCGCGGCTCAAGCGATGGGGCTGCAACCAGCGTAAAATTATCGGTATGCGAAAAACCGTTGTTTTCAACCAGAATAGTCTGCTCGCTGCCAACCATATTTTGCAGATGACGAAGTTTTAGCACCTCACCCCGCTCACGCAGCCTTGCCGCACGCTCTTTCACCAGACCACGGTCAAGCTGCGGCATGCGCGCTGCCGGTGTTCCAGCACGCGGACTGTAGGGAAAAACATGCAGATTGGAAATGCCGCACTCTTCCGCAAGTGTGGCAGCATTTTCGAACATGTTTTCGGTTTCCGTGGGGAAACCGACGATCATGTCAGCGCCAAACGCAATATCAGGCCGCAGAGCCCTTACCTCGTTGCAGAAACGAATGGCATCATCGCGCAGATGACGGCGCTTCATACGTTTCAGGATCATGTCGTCGCCATGCTGCAGCGAGAGATGCAGATGCGGCATGAACCGTGGCTCATCGGCGATCAGATCCATCAAATGTTTGTCTGCTTCTATGCTGTCGATAGAAGACAGGCGCAGACGCAGGATATCCGGCACCTGTTTCAGCAAGGTCTTGGCGAGATAACCAAGCGAAGGTTCACCCGGCAGATCAGCACCATAACTGGTCGCATCCACCCCGGTCAGCACGATTTCGCGGTAACCACTTTCGGTCAGCTTGCGGGCCTGTTCGACAACCGCTCCCATCGGCACCGAGCGAGAATTACCGCGACCATAGGGAATGATACAAAAGGTGCAACGATGGTCACAGCCATTCTGTACCTGAATAAACGCGCGAACGTGCCCGTCAATATGTTTGACCATCTGCGGCGCTGTCGCCTTGATGCTCATGATATCGTTGACGCGCAATTTTTCTTCCGCTGACACACCAAAATCCGGAAGGGCGCGGTAGGAAGCGCTTTTCAGTTTCTCCTCATTACCAAGTACGGCATCCACCTCCGGCATGTCAGCAAAGGTCAGCTTCTCAGTCTGTGCAGCACAACCTGTGACAATGATGCGAGCGTGCGGATTGTCGCGGCGCGCACGCCGAATGGCCTGGCGCGCCTGACGCACAGCCTCGCCCGTCACAGCACAGGTATTGACCAGAACAGCATTGTTGAGCCCGGCTTTTTCCGCCTCGGCCTTCATCACTTCCGATTCATAGGTATTCAGACGACAGCCGAAGGTAATGACCTCGACGCCGCTCATTTTACTGAAGCCTCACTGGACGATGTCTCACCGGCTTCATCGCGCTGCCAAGTGCCATTCTGAGGATCAACGGCACCGGACCATTCCCATTCGGCAGGACCAGTCATGATGACATGATCATCATCGCGCCATTCGATGGTCAGCGGCACACGGATCGGGCTTGAGGCAACATCGATGGTCACGGTACGCCCAGTTTTTCCCGTGCGCGCCGCGCTGACGCCGGCTGCACAGGCGGCAGAACCGCAGGCAAGCGTCAGACCCGCACCACGCTCCCATGTGCGGGTGCGCAGTGATGCGTCTGACGTGACCTGCGCCAACGTTATATTGGCCTTTTCCGGAAACATCGGATGGTTCTCAAGCAGTGGGCCGAAACGTTCCAGATCAAAATCCATCGGATCACGATTAACCCAGAAGATCGCATGTGGATTGCCCATCGACATCACAGCCGGCGAATGCAGAATGGGATTATCGATCGGCCCGATCTGCAATTCGATGCGGCTGGTATCATGGAACTCCTCAGACAGAGGAATTTCCTGCCAGCCAAACCGGGGCTTGCCCATGTCGACCGAAATCATGCCATCCTCGTGTTCGACAGCATTCAGAATGCCGGCAACAGTCTGGAAGGTGAAGGTCTTTTTGCCTGTTTCGGACGACAGCGCCTGCACCACACAGCGCGTACCATTGCCACACGCCTGCGCCTTGGTGCCATCACAGTTGAGAATATCGATATAAGCGTCGGTACCGGCAAGTTTGGGGTCATGGATCGCCATGATCTGATCGAACTGCGTGGCTGTATCCGCATTCAGCGCAATCGCAGCTTCCGGCGTGACATTGTCAGTGCGGCCGCGCATATCGACAACCAGGATCTTGTTTCCAAGTCCATTCATCTTCGCAAATTCGACCGTGTTCGCCATAGCTCGTGTACCTGATAGAGAAAATGCCCGTCACAGAGAGCAGGCTTATTTTGCCCTATATGGCGGAAAGTGCAGCAAATTACCAGCCTTGAGCCAACATGCATGGCATGCGTCAGCCGCGTATGACCATGGCTGCGAACAGTGGTTGGCCCTAATCCTGAAAAGGCCACTCACACAGGAACGTCAAAAACCTCACCGGGACGCATCGGTCGGAAACGGCTGTGCTCCAGCCCTTTTTCATTGAGCGCCAGTTGAAGCGCAAACACCGGTGCATCAATCGCCTCATCAGTCAGCTGAACGGTACCCCAGTGATGACCGCAGACATGCCGCGCATCACATAGTACCATGCCCTCCACCGCCTCGGCCGGGTTCTGGTGTTGCCCCTTCATAAACCAGCGTGGTTCGTAGGCACCAAACGGCAGGTTTGCCAGGCGAAACGCGCCATGTTTTTCCTTCACAGCCCGATAGTTGTTGCCCTGAAAGAAACCGGTATCGCCAATGTGGTATATTTTACCACCCGGTGTCTCGATGACAAACGCCGCCCAGAGCGCCATACGCCGATCATTCAAACCACGCGCAGACCAATGATGGCAGGGCTCCACGTGAATTTTCACGCCGTTACCAGCGGTGATCACATCGCCCCAATCACCGACCTCTATCTTCGCATCAGGCACATCGGACAGGATAATGCTGTCATTGCCCAGTGGCGTAATGAATGTTGGTTTATGGGCAGCCTGCAATCGCTTCAAGGTCTCGATATCGAGATGGTCGTAATGATTATGTGTCACCAGAACGATGTCGATTGGCGGAAGATCCTCGAACACGATACCGGGCGGATTGACCCGCTTCGGGCCGGCGAAGGAAAAAGGGCTCGTCCGCTGCGACCAAACCGGATCAGCCAGGATGTTCAGGCCGGCCGTCTGGATCAGGAAAGACGCGTGACCGACAAAAGTAATGCGCAAATCGGCGCCATTGACCCGCTGGTCCGGTTTTGCGGTCGGATAAGGACTGGGATAATCCTGCGGCCAAGTGGCCTTTGCACCGTTGGTGCGCCATTTCAAAAGATCAAAAAAATTCCCCGGAGGTTCACCACCGGGGTTAAAAAAACGTGTCCCGTCAAAGTGATCGGAAACCGGGCCGTGATAATAGCCAGCCGCCTTCGACTTGGTGGCGGCAAAAACACCACCCGCAGCAAGCGCGGCCAGAGCTGACAATCGAAAAAGGTTGCGACGTTTCATCGCGATGATATAGCCACGGCACCGGCTATATTCAATGTGACAGGACCTTGCTTTGCCATCACATTGCCGGGAGTTATTGCCCAAGGCCTCTAAAACACCTGAGAGCCTTGACTTTCCCATCACTTTCCTGTTTATCCGCACCGATTAGCTGGCAGTTTCAAGACTCCAAGCCACCGACCGGGACCCGAAAAGGTATAAAGAGATCCCGGAGGTCAACACCCGACAGCGCGTCGCGCCCTCGGGTGCTTTTTGGCTTTGCGTCTTGTTTTTGCCAGCAAAAGCACCGACGTTTCGGAAACCCCGGAACGAAGAAGGAAGAAACGATGTTTGAAAACCTCCAGGACCGCCTTGGTTCCATTCTAAATGGACTGACCGGCCGTGGCGCGCTGTCGGAAGCCGATGTATCGGCAGCCCTGCGCGAGGTTCGCCGCGCGCTTTTGGAAGCCGACGTGGCGCTGGAAGTTGTACGTTCCTTCACGGACAAGGTGCGTGAAAAGGCAGTTGGCGCTTCCGTTCTAAAGTCCATCAAGCCTGGCCAGATGGTTGTGAAGATCGTTCACGACGAGCTGGTTGAAATGCTGGGTTCTGAAGGCGTTTCAATCGACCTTCATGCACCGGCCCCTGTTGTTATCATGATGGTGGGTCTGCAGGGTTCTGGTAAGACAACCACCACCGGCAAAATCGCCAAGCGCCTGACCGACCGCGAGAAGAAGAAGGTGCTGATGGCATCTCTCGACACGCGTCGTCCAGCCGCCCAGGAACAGCTGCGCCAGCTTGGCGTACAGACCGGCATCGACACCCTGCCTGTTATCGCCGGACAGTCCCCGACAGATATCGCCGCACGCGCCGTTCAGGCTGCGAAACTCGGCGGCCATGACGTCGTCATCCTCGATACGGCTGGCCGTACCCACATCGACGAACCGTTGATGCTGGAAATGGCCGATATCAAGAAGAAGTCCAACCCGCATGAAATCCTGCTGGTTGCCGACAGCTTGACCGGTCAGGACGCCGTCAATCTCGCCCGCAATTTCGATGAGCGCGTTGGCATCACCGGCCTTGTCCTGACCCGTATGGACGGTGATGGCCGCGGCGGTGCCGCCCTTTCGATGCGCGCTGTTACCGGCAAGCCGATCAAGCTGATTGGTACGGGCGAGCGTATGGGCGAACTGGATGAATTCCATCCACGCCGTATCGCAGACCGTATTCTCGGCATGGGCGACATTGTTTCGCTGGTTGAAAAAGCCGCTGAAAACATCGACGCCGAAAAAGCCCGCGCCATGGCCGAAAAAATGGCCAAGGGCAAATTCGACCTCAATGATCTTGCTGACCAACTTGCCCAGATGAAAAAGATGGGCGGCATGGGCGGCATCATGGGTCTGATGCCCGGCATGGCAGGCATGAAGGACAAGATGGCTTCGGCCGGTCTGAACGACAAGATGTTCGACCGCCAGATCGCCATCATCTCGTCGATGACCAAGGCTGAGCGTGCCAATCCTGATATGCTCAAGCATAGCCGCAAAAAGCGTATCGCTGCCGGTTCCGGCACCGATGCCGCCGAAATCAACAAGCTGCTCAAGATGCATCGCGGCATGGCCGATATGATGAAAGCCATGGGCGGTAAAGGCAAGGGCGGCATCATGAAGCAGATGATGGGCGGCCTGGCAGGTAAGATGGGCCTTGGCGGCATGGGTGGAATGGGCGGCATGCCTGATCTCGCCAACATGGACCCCAAGCAGCTTGAAGCCTTGCAGAAGCAGGCCGAAGCCGCAGGACTGACCAAACCAGGCGCAATGCCAGGCCTCGGTGGCCTGCCAGGCGGACTTCCCGGTCTGGGCGGCGGCGGATTGCCCGGCCTTGGTGGAATTCCCGGCCTACCCGGCTTTCCGAAGAAGAAGTGAGTGCGATCATGACCAATTCTGAAGTGAAAGCCCAGCTCGCAGAATACCGCCAGTCCATCGACAACATCGATGCAGCACTGGTCCATGTTCTGGCTGAACGGTTCCGCTGCACCAAGGCAGTCGGTGTCCTGAAAGCCAAGTACGAATTGCCGCCGGCAGATCCGGCGCGCGAAGAATACCAGATCGAACGCCTTCGCCGTCTGGCAAAGGATGCCAATCTGGATCCGGATTTCGCCGAGAAGTTCTTGAACTTCATCATCAAGGAAGTCATCCGGCATCATGAAGCAATCGCTGCCGAACATGGCAGCAACGAAAAGACCGCCTGATAGGCGGACACGACATCTCAAGGAGTAAATGACATGACACTTAAAATTCGTCTCGCACGCGGTGGTTCCAAGAAGCGCCCTTACTACCAGATCGTAGTTGCTGACGCCCGTTCGCCACGCGACGGCCGTTTCCTCGAAAAGGTTGGTTCCTGGAACCCAATGCTGGCCAAGGACAACCCACTGCGCATCGAACTGAACGCTGACCTGGTGAAGACCTGGCTTGAAAAGGGCGCACAGCCAACCGACCGCGTTCTGCGCTTCCTGAACGAAGCTGGTATTGCTGAGCGTGCAACACGCAGCAACCCAGACAAGGCAAAGCCAGGCAAGAAGGCGCTGGAGCGTATTGCTGAGAAGAAGCAGAAGGCTGAAGACGCCGCTGCTGCTGCTGCAGAAGCTTCTGCTGCCGAATAAGTCCGGCATTTATGCATCAAGAAGCGGGTGGCATGGTTCATGCTGCCCGTTTTTGTTTTGAAACACTTGAGCCATCGACGTTTTAAAAGCGCAACTGGCCGGGTTTCAGGCATTTTTTGTTTCAATTTCGAATGCATGCTTTTACAAGCATCTTCATCAACATTCTCCAACGGACGAGCCCATGGCAAAGCTGGAAAACCCGATTCTGATGGCCAAAATCGGCGCGGCGCAAGGCCTGCGCGGTGAAGTGCGCGTCAGCTCCTATACAGACGACGCTATGGCGCTCGGCGATTACGGCAACCTTGTAGCGGCTGACGGACGTGTTTTCGAAATTCTCGAAATGCGCGAGAACAAGACGGTGGTGATCGTCAGGTTCCGTGGCATCAACGATCGCAATGCGGCAGAAGCCCTGAACGGTCTTGAGCTTTTCATCGATCGGGAAAATCTGCCCGACGACGAACTTGATGATGACGAGTTTTTCTACACCGATCTGGAAGGGCTTGAAGCCGTTGACGCCGATGGCAAGAGCTATGGTTCGGTCACCGCCGTTCATGACTTTGGCGCTGGCGACCTGTTGGAGCTGAAAGGTGCGGGAAGACGTCCTGCCCTTATTCCTTTCTCGGAAGCGGCGGTTCTGGAAATCGATCTCGAAGCTGGCAAGATCCTCATTGACCCGATGGCCGCCGGACTGATCGATAATCCCGATGATGGCAAGGACGATCCTGACCATCCGGTTTTCGGCAAGAAGAAATAACATGACCTTCAAGGCCACCGTACTCACACTATACCCGGAAATGTTTCCGGGACATTTGGGCTACTCACTCGCTGGCAAGGCGCTTGAGCGTGAACAGTGGTCGTTGGAAACGGTGCAGATCCGCGAATTTGCAACAGACAAACATCGCAGCGTAGACGACACGCCCGCAGGCGGTGGTGCCGGAATGGTGTTGAAACCGGACGTTCTGGCACGGGCCATTGATCACGTTTCGCAGGGTGATAACAGACCACGTCTGTTGATGAGCCCACGCGGAAAGCCTTTGACACAGGAGCGCGTGCGCCAACTGGCCGAGGCAGAAGGCGCCATTATCGTTTGCGGTCGCTTTGAAGGCATCGACCAGCGGGTGATTGATGCCCGCAATCTCGAAGAGGTCTGCATTGGCGATTACATTTTGTCCGGCGGTGAACCGGCAGCGCTGACGCTTCTGGATGCGGTGGTGCGTATTCTGCCAGGCGTGATGGGCAACGACCTCTCTGGCGTGCATGAGAGTTTCGAGGGCGGCCTGTTGGAACACCCGCACTATACCCGTCCTCAAGTGTGGGAAGAGCGCGATATTCCCGCTGTTCTGACCTCTGGAAACCACGCTGCCATTGAAAAATGGCGACGCGAACAGGCACTCGCCCTGACACGCGAACGTCGGCCTGATCTTCTGCCAAAAGACAGTCAGAGCGTGAAGAAATAATACCCTGTCAGCATGGTTCCGACGGCAACGACAAGCAGACGCACCAGCCACTGCGGCACACGTCTTGCGATATGAACCCCAACATATCCGCCGATCGCAGCACCTGGGATCATCACCAGCGCCGCCATCCATGAGACAACGCCTCCACTGACAAAAACAACAATGGCGATAAAGGCAACGACGACCGACAGCAGGTTTTTCAACGCGTTCATGTAGTGATAGCTGCCACCCGTCGTCAGGCCGAGGACGGCCAACATCATGATGCCAAGACCGGCGCTGAAAAAGCCGCCGTAGATGGACACCAATCCCTGGCACAGCACACTGGACAGGTTACCCGCCGAACTTTCAGTGCTGGATTTGGGCCTCAGCCACGGACCGGCGGCAAAAAGCACGGTTGCAGCAAGCAACAGCCAAGGCACCAGTTGCCGGAAGGAACTGTTGTCCAACGACAGCAAGAGAAGCGCACCCATCAATGCGCCAATCACTGAAACGATGCATAACACAACGGCCTCGCGCCAATGGCGCCTGATTTCCGGTAGGTAGGCGATGGCCGAGGTTACATAGCCCGGAAACTGCACGATCGCGGATGTCGCATTGGCCGAGATCGGTGTGATGCCAGCCAGTGTCATGGCACCAAATGTCAAAAACGTGCCACCACCGGCAATGGCATTGGCTACTCCGGCAAAAAGCCCTGTCGCAAATAAAAGAACTGCCATAAAGATCGACATGGAACCTCTCCCGGGAATGGGCATGCCATATAGCGTGCTTTTGAGCCTCGCAATCCATGCTGAACCGGCTTTTGGTGATAAATATTGCGTTTAATGGGATGACAAATGCGCCACTTTGCTGTATTTGCGCCCGTGGAAATGGGAAATATCCCTTAACCGCAAGCAAAGAATGGTGAATTCGCTCCTGCCGCAAGGCAAACCCTCGAGGCTTTGATCCAAGAGGACCATGTTGAGCGCTCTGGCTGTTTCAGAAGAAATCAGAGGTTAATATGACTAACATTATCGAACAGCTGGAAGCCGAACAGGCCGCCAAGATTGCTGCCAAGCGCACCCTGCCTGAGTTCTCCCCAGGTGACACCGTTCGCGTTAACGTACGCGTTACGGAAGGTACCCGTACACGCGTACAGGCTTACGAAGGTGTCGTTATCGCCCGTTCCGGCGGCGGCATCAACGAGAGCTTCACAGTTCGCAAAATCTCCTACGGCGAAGGCGTTGAGCGCGTATTCCCGATGTACTCTCCGCTGGTTGAAGGCGTTGAAGTTGTTCGTCGCGGTAAGGTTCGTCGCGCGAAGCTGTACTACCTGCGCGACCGTCGCGGTAAGTCTGCACGTATCATTGAAAACACTGGTACACGCGCTCGCAAGCTGAACGATGCTGAGCGTCAGGCAATTGCCGAAGAAAAGGCACGTCTGGAAGCTGAAAAGGTTGCAGCAGCACAGGCTCTGGCCGCCGAAAAGGCAGCAGCAGAAGCCGCTGAAGCAAAGGCTGCTGAAGAAGCAGCAAAGGCAGCAGAAGCAGCTGCTGAATAAGATTTCGAATGAGGCCTCGGCCTCGTTCTGGATATCGGAAGGCCGCACCGGAAACGGGGCGGCCTTTTTATTTGCGCTGACGAGGTGCTTTGAGCGCGAAAAACAACCCGAAAATCATGGCAGGAGGCACTAATCGCCCATTATCACGCTTTTTTGCCTTTTATCCTGCGTTCTGAGCACTAAATATGAGTTCGAACCGCAAACAAGTTATTGAAACAAAAGGCAAGCAACGCATGACGGCTCGAACAATCCTTCTTGTTGACGACGATGATGACCTGCGTGAGACGCTGAGCGAGCAGTTGTCGCCCTATGAGGAGTTCTCGCTGCTGACAGGCGCAAACGCTGCCAAGGCCATCCAGACGGTCAAGGACGCGCAGGTTGACTTGCTGATCATGGATGTTGGCCTGCCTGACATGGATGGGCGTGAAGCGGTCAAATTGATGCGCAAGGGCGGCTTCAAGGCACCAATCATCATGCTGACAGGCCATGACACCGATTCCGATACAATCCTCGGTCTCGAGGCTGGCGCTAACGACTACGTCACCAAACCGTTCCGCTTTGCGGTGCTGCTGGCGCGCATCCGCGCACAGTTGCGCCAGTACGAGCAGAGTGAAGACGCCGTCTTTACGGTTGGTCCGTACCAGTTCAAGCCGAGCCAGAAGCTTCTGACGACGGAAGACAACAAGAAGATCCGCCTGACGGAAAAAGAAGCAGCGATCATCCGTTATCTTTACAGAGCCGGAAATGCGGTTGTCACCCGCGACGTTCTGCTGGAAGAGGTCTGGGGCTATAACTCTGGTGTAACCACTCATACTTTGGAAACACACGTCTACCGCCTGCGCCAGAAGATTGAACGCGATCCTTCCAACGCCGAAATCCTTATTACTGAAAACGGCGGCTACAAGATCGTTCCGTGAATTTTGCGTTCGTAAGTGTGACCGACACGTCAGATCGCACTACAAGCGCAGGAAAACGATATGACAGTGCGTTTCCATACCTTGCTCGGGCTGGAAATGCACTGCGTTTTGGTGTTTTGATGCGCGCAATATTTCTTTAAAAAACGCAACGCATTGCGGAGCATGTTATGGCATTGATGGACGACATTCGGCTGCTTTCGCAGGTTCCGCTGTTTGCGGGCCTCAGCGAAGATCAGTTGCGTCTGATCGCCTTTGGTGCCGAGCGTCGCCGGGTGTCGACGGGTCAGTTGCTGTTTCGCGAAAACTCACCGGCCGAATGCGCTTTTCTGGTGATCAAGGGATTGTTTGAACTGTCCAACATGGGGCGTGGCGGAAAGCCTGTTCTGGCCACACGGTCGGGTGAAGGCACGCTTCTGTCGGAACTCGCACTTTTTACGCTGTGTGAACGTAAATTCACGGCCGTAGCAGCCGAAGATTCAGAGGTTATCAGGATAACCCGCACCCTCTTCCACCGTCTGGTCGAAGAATATCCTGATGTGGCCGACATGGTTATCGCACGTATTCGCGATAACCTCGCATCACTGGCATCTGGGGCTGCGGCCATGCAGCACCGTTTCAACTAAAAATTCCCGAAACCGAGTTCAAAACTTGAAATGGGCAGTCACCGGAACGTGGTCGGATGGCCGGTTCCAGCCGCGTGCTTCGCGCAGGATCTCGATCTTGTCCAGCGATGGGCCAAGATCCGGCGATGACCAGATATGGTCCAGACGACGGCCACGGTTGGCCACATCCCATTCCTTGGCGCGGTAGCTCCACCACGTGTAAATCTTTTCGCTGTCCGGTACGTTAAGGCGCATCAGGTCCAGCCAGTCGCCTTTCTTCATCACATCCAGCAAACCTTCGGTTTCGACAGGTGTATGGCTGACGATCTTCAAAAGCTGCTTGTGTGACCAGACGTCATTCTCCAGTGGCGCGATGTTCAGATCACCGACCAGAATGGAGGAAAGCCCCGGACCGGCATTGGACTTCAGCACCTTCATCTCCTCGATAAAATCCAGCTTGTGACCGAATTTCGGGTTGATGCTGCGATCCGGCTCATCGCCACCAGCCGGCACATAAAAATTATGAACGCGAATCCGACGTGAACCGGCTTCCACGATTGCCGAAACATGACGGGCATCACCCACGCCACAATAGTCCTGACGGTGATCTTCGCTCAGCGGCAGCTTGGAGGCAATCGCCACGCCGTGGTAGCCCTTTTGGCCGTGGATCATCACATGTTCATATCCCAGCGCCTTGAGCGGCTTCAGAGGAAACTCACCATTGGGACATTTCGTTTCCTGAAGGCACAGTACGTCGGGCTGGTAACGGACAAGAAACTGTTCAACGATCGGCATGCGCAACCGCACGGAATTGATGTTCCAGGTGGTTATCGAAAATGTCATGAATTGCTCCGCGTTCCCATGTACCGGCAAGGCCGGTAACCCTTGCGGCAGGCTTACACTATCGAACCGGAAACCTGAACAAAAAAGGCGGCCTAAAGCCGCCTTTCCGTGGAACAGTGCAAAACCGCCAGCAGCTTATTTGCCGCGGCGACGCACTTCATCATAATTGATATTGAACACACGCTTGTCAAAGTCGACACCGGTCTGAACATTAAAGATCATCACGGTGGTGTCCTTGTTCTGGGTGTCAGTGGTCGTCCACTGGCGCAGATCAAAGGTTTTAGGGTCAAACATCAATGTAATTGTGGCTTCACCAAAAATGCTCTTGTCACCAAGCACGATGGTGGTGAGGTCTGGCTCTTCCTTGACGTTCTTAACCTTGTCGTTGGACAGGTCGATCTTGTTGGACAAAAGTAGGCTGAGTGGTGTCTTGGACAGCGGGTAAATATCCCAGGTCTTCAGCTTCATATTGCCGATGACGACGTTGTTGCCATCAGAGATAACACGCATTGGCGATGGGTCTTCATAATTGAAGCGCAATTTGCCGGGCCGCTCGATGTAAAACTTGCCACCGGTCTGTTCGCCACGTGGGCCAAACTGCACAAATTCACCCATCATGGTTTTGACGGACGAAAAGTGATTGGCAATCTTCTGGGCGGTTGCGTTGGCCGGGGCCTGCGCCAAAGCAGCAACCGGCGAAAGCCCAACTGCGGCAAACACACCCGCCATGGAAACGGCCGACAACAATCCGCGACGTGTAACGCCCGGTTGTTCCAAGCCTTCATTCGTGTCACGGACCGGTGTGATTTCGTTCATACTATTCTCCTTCATCGCTCACCCAAATGCCTTGAAAAGGCGGCAGCTTCATGACGTTTCAGGTTAACAAACGTTCATGCTGCCCAAGGGGTTGCGCAGATTTATCGCTCGATGATGTCGGCTTCCGTCGGCACGAGAATTTCGCGCTTGCCGGCATGGTTCGCCGGACCGATGACGCCTTCCTTTTCCATACGTTCGATCAGTGAAGCGGCACGGTTGTAACCAATGCCAAGACGTCGCTGGATGTAGGACGTCGATGCCTTGCCATCCCGCAGAACCACGGCAACGGCCTGATCGTAAGGATCTTCCGAATCCGCAAGGTTGCTGGTTCCGGCAGGTCCACCACCGGCACCACCGTCTTCATCTTCATCGATGGTGATGGCTTCGAGATATTCCGGTGCACCCTGTGTCTTCAGATAGGCAACGATTTCCTCGACTTCATTATCCGATACGAAAGGACCGTGAACACGCTGGATACGTCCGCCGCCCGCCATGTAAAGCATGTCACCCATGCCAAGAAGCTGCTCGGCGCCCTGCTCTCCAAGGATCGTGCGGCTGTCGATCTTCGACGTTACCTGGAAGGAGATACGGGTTGGGAAGTTGGCCTTGATCGTACCGGTAATAACGTCAACCGATGGGCGCTGCGTTGCCATGATAACGTGGATACCGGCAGCACGGGCCATCTGTGCCAGACGCTGTACGGCACCTTCAATGTCCTTGCCGGCGACCATCATCAGGTCGGCCATTTCGTCGATGATCACAACGATATAGGGGATCGGCTTGAGATCGAACTCCTCCGTCTCATAGATTGCTTCGCCGGTCTGGCGGTCAAAGCCAGTCTGAACGGTACGTGTCAGCACTTCACCCTTGTCCAGCGCCTGCTGAACACGCGAGTTGAACCCATCGATGTTACGCACACCGATCTTCGACATCTTTTTGTAACGTTCTTCCATCTCGCGCACGGTCCACTTGAGCGCGACAACAGCCTTCTTCGGATCGGTCACCACTGGCGACAACAGGTGCGGAATACCGTCATAGACAGACAATTCCAACATCTTCGGATCAATCATAATCAGGCGGCACTGCTCTGGGGACAAACGGTAGAGCAAGGACAGGATCATCGTGTTGATGGCAACAGACTTACCCGAACCGGTCGTACCAGCCACCAGCAGGTGAGGCATCTTGGCAAGGTCGGCGATAACAGGTTCACCGCCAATGGTCTTGCCGAGCGACATGGCGAGCTTTGCCTTGCTGCCCTCGAAATCACGGCTGCCGATCAGTTCGCGCAGATAAACCGTTTCACGGCTGTGGTTCGGCAATTCGATACCGATGGCATTACGGCCGGGGACCACGGCAACACGCGCTGCAATCGCACTCATTGAGCGGGCAATATCATCGGCAAGGCCGATAACACGCGACGATTTGATACCTGGCGCAGGCTCCAGTTCATAAAGCGTAACAACAGGACCCGGGCGGACATGAATGATTTCACCCTTAACGCCAAAGTCTTCCAGAACACCTTCCAGCATGCGGGCATTCTGCTCGAGCATTTCTTCGCTCAGCGTATGGTCACGCACCACACCCTTTGGCTCTGCCAGAAGATGAACCGAAGGAAGCTGGAAGCCATCAGGATCGATAAAGGATGCCTGTGCCTCACGCATGACCCGCGCACTTGGCTGCGGACGCGTAACCTGCGGCGTTACACGCAGCGGGTTTTTCTGACCATTGGCCGGGCGTGGTGTGCCTGCCACGAAGTTCTCTGCCTGCATGTCGAGATCATCATCATCGTCATCCGCAGACAGGATACCTGCAGGAAGACGGCGTTCATCGACATCAAATGGTGGCTCGTCATCCTCTTCATCACCAATCGAGATTGGCGGCGGCGCAACGACGCGACGTTCGGACTGTGCACGCGCTTCTGCACGCTGCTCGAACGAGGGTTCGGTGCGCTGTGTTATGCGGGCTGGTTGCGCTGGGGTATGACGGGCGGGTGCTTCATCCGCGACAAAATCATCGTCTTCGTCGTTGAAGTCATAAGGCTGCTCGAAATCATTGCGGAAAGACGCACGTGGTTTGATGCCGAAAATGCGGCGTGCCCGCGCCTGCGTAATGTACCAGTAGTGGGCAGCAGCGCCGATTGGCAGAATACGGTAGAGGAAACTTTCGCTATCATCCTCATCATCTTCTTCCATGTCACGCAAGCTGCGCGCCTTGCTGGTCGAGACTACGGCAGGCTTGTCGTCTTCTTCATCTTCATCGGCCTGCGCACCGGTAATGATGCCAGAGGCAAACAACAGCATCCAGGTCGCCGGTACAGCAAAAATGCAGCCGATGATCATGGCGAAGGTACCGGTAGGATACGCACCGATGAACAGGGCTGGAAAACGCAGGATCATGTCACCGATCACTCCGCCAATGCCATTCGGCAGCGGCCAGGTGGCGGGTGCGGTAAAACAGCCAATCGCAGCGGCAGACACGAATGCACCACCAAGCCAGGCGGCAACCCGCGCCGGAATACGCCGCAGCCGTCGACCCGAGATCATGCAGAATGACCACGCCAATATCGGCAGCAAACTGACGATTGCCGACAGGCCGAAGAACTGCATCAGAAGATCGGCAAAGGCCGCACCGCTATAACCGAGAATGTTAGTCGGTTGATTCGATGTTGCGTATGACAAGCTCGGATCAGAAACGTTCCACGTCGCCAGAGCGGCAACAGCCAGCGCAAGCGCGATAAAAACAGTGAAACCAGCAAGCGCAATGATCTGACGCATCAGAAATGCGCTCAGCGCAAAGCGATGCGGACCGTCGTCCCAAGCCGGAGAATTCATTTTTCCCATGTCCTGAACCCGTAAATTCGCAGTCCCACAGGCAAGGACGCCCATAGACACAATTCCAGATGACAGGTCAAAATATCCGAAGGAGGGTTAACGTCGCATTAACCATCGAATATTTGATATGACAGCGATCTCTGGAAGTGGGGTAAATCAGGAAATCCATGGCAAAACCACGCGGCGAAATGCGCAACTACTCCAACTGTCTAGTCGTGCGACCAGCTCCCGGTCAAAAAAGCCGGGCACTTTTGCAATATTGTGGGCTGACATTTCAGGCCGCCATTGGCCGTAACGGTCGCACAGTCCTGAAAAAAGAAGGCGACGGCAAAACACCTATTGCCAGCATGCGCATTCTGGACGGCTTCATCCGCGGCGACCGTCTTAAAAATGTGCGCTCGCCTTTGAACCTGAAACGGGTCCACAAAACCATGCTGTGGTGTGACGCACCCGACCATGCCTCTTATAACCGGCCGGTTTCTGCGCCCTTCAAGGCCAGCCATGAAGAATTGATGCGACAGGATGGTCTCTACGATATCTGCATCGTTCTGGACTGGAATATTTCGACACGCAGTCGCAATCGTGGATCGGCGATATTTTTCCACCTGATCCGGCCCGGATATCAGCCGACGGCTGGTTGCGTCGGGCTTAGCCTGCGTGACATGCAACGGTTGTTGCCACATCTGCGCAAAGGCATGACGCTCAAGGTTATCTAGGCCTGGAATATAGACGTAAAAAAAACCCGCCATCACTGACGGGCTTTTTTTAAAGACTGAAAAAGCTGGGATTATGCAGCTTCTTCCTGGGAATCATCCGCGTCACTTTCGTCTTCTTCAACGACTTTGCCGCGTTTTGGTCCCTTGTTGAGGTTGGTTTCAACCAGACGGACAGCTTCTGTTTCCGACATCTTGTTAACGGCAGCGATTTCGCGTGCCATGCGGTCAAGTGCGGCTTCATAAAGCTGGCGCTCGGAATAGGACTGTTCCGGCTGGTTTTCAGCGCGGTACAGATCGCGAACCACTTCTGCGATAGCGATCAGATCGCCCGAGTTGATCTTGGCATCGTATTCCTGGGCACGGCGGGACCACATGGTCCGCTTTACCTTCGCCTTGCCTTGAACAACCTTCAGCGCACGCTCAACGAAATCAGTCTCGGAAAGTTTGCGCATGCCAATGCTTACCGCTTTGGCAACAGGAACCTTGAGGCGCATCTTATCCTTTTCGAAGTCGATGACAAAAAGCTCAAGCTTCATGCCAGCCACTTCCTGCTCTTCAATAGCGGAAATGGTGCCGACTCCATGAGCGGGATATACAATCGCTTCGCCGGTCTTGAATCCGTGGCGCGCCGGAGATTTCTTCTGCTGGGTCGTCATTCGTTCTAAAAACTCCCTGTTACACACCCGGAGTTTTCTCCGGGTTCGGGTCGGTCAGGCCCGTATGAGACGGGGGAAACCGTCAGGTGACTCCATACTGATCCAATCCAGCACGCATAAAAAAACACCATCGCAATCGTAGATTCGATAACATAAAACTAGACTATGTCACGGAGACAACGTGCAAAATGATATTTGCTTTCGTGGCGGTTTCGGGCACGCAAAATGCCACTAAGTGGATCAGTTCTTTTGGTGTATCACAAAAATACGTGGAAATCAATAATTTGCTTCAATCGTGGCGAAGCGGCCACGCTTTTGGTGGCAATAAGGTGGCTTGGCCGTTAATTTCACACTGTCCACAGTGATGATTTTTCCGGCCTAAAGAGATTCGGACGCCCTTACAAACAAATTTTCAGTTTTTGGACATTTTTGCGAGATTCCGCCTCAAAACTATTCATATTTAGCGTCCATGATCGCGATTCGAAGGGCAAGAGGCCCAAAAAATCGCAAAACTGTATTGGATTCGTCGTCCGCACGGGGGAACACATGGTCTACAGGAATAATCCCAAGAAAGAAAAACAGCTCTCTCAGGCCAGTGAGGTTGCGAAATCACTGAAAAAGCCATTCCTCGACACCGCGCTTCTTTATGGGCGTGCAAGTGCAGACGACCTTGAAAACTATTCTGCCGCCATGCTGGCAGCAACCGCAGCCCATACCCATAATGAGTTAGCCAAATGGAACGGCAAGAAACCGCATGTCGACATCAGCCAGATTGATGGCGTTTCGCCAAAGGGCGTTCCAGTCTGCATTCTGACGGTGATCGATCGCAACATGCCGTTCCTTTATGATTCCATCATGGGGGAGGTCACCAGCAACCACCGCGATCTCTATCTGGCGGTTCACCCTATTCTCGTGGCCGACAAGAAGGCCAGCGACAATTATCATCTGGCGGCAGGCGATAGCGACCCTGCAGACAGTATCAGTCTAATTCAACTGCATATCGCACCGATCGCCGCTCATGCGGCAGCCAATCTCATTGAACGGCTGCAGACCATCCTTGAACAGGTTCATTCCGCTTCCAACGACTGGAAGCCAATGCTGGCCAAACTCGACACGGCCATCAGCGAGTTGGCAGAGCGCGGTTCGGACCGTCGCAAGGCCGAGCGCACAGAGGCTGTTGCTTTTCTCGAATGGCTGCGTGACAACAACTTCACTTTCCTTGGCATGCGCGACTATAGCTATTCCGGCAAGGGCAAACATGCCAAGGTTGAACGCGGCGATGAAACCGGGCTCGGCATTCTGACCAATCCGGATGTGCGCGTACTGCGCCTCGGCAAAGATGCCGTTACAACGACACCAGAAATTCTGGCGTTCCTTGATGGCCCTGATTTCCTGATCATCACCAAAGCCAACGTGAAGTCCGTTGTGCACCGCCGCGCCTATATGGACTATATCGGCGTGAAGCGTTTCGATGTTGACGGCAATGTCATTGGTGAACTACGCATCGTCGGCCTGTTTACCGCAACCGCCTACACCCGTCAGGTCAAACACATTCCGCTTCTGCGCGCCAAGGCGGCAGCGGTCGAGCGGCATTTCGGTTTCGACCAGAACAGCCACTCGGGCCGCATTCTGCAGAACACGCTGGAATCCTACCCACGTGACGATCTGTTCCAGATCGAAAATGATGTGATGGTTCGCTTCAGCGAACAGATCATGGATCTCATCGACAGACCGCGCGTGCGTGTCCTGCCGCGTATTGACCGTTTCGACCGTTTTGTATCGGTCATCGTGTTCGTACCACGTGAGGAATACAACTCGCTGGTTCGCGAAAAGATCGGCGCCTATCTCAGCCAGGTCTATGAAGGCCACGTTTCCGCTTATTATCCGGCCTTCCCGGAAGGTGCGGTGGCACGCGTTCACTTTATTATTGGTCGCACCGACGGCAAGACCCCACGCATTGCCCAGGACAAGCTGGAAGAGGCCGTCAGCGATATCGCAGCCCGCTGGATCGACCATTTCGACGCGCTGGGTGAAGCCGGTGCACCGACACTGGATGTCGATCAGGCTTATAAGGAAGCCTTCACACCGGAGGAAGCCTTTGGTGATATGACCGATATCATCGCCTGCGCGGCCGGTGATGCAATACGTATCGAGTTCTATCGTGCGGCCGGTGAACGGCAGGAACATCTGTCCCTCAAGATCTTCCATCGCGACGGCCACCTGCCGCTGTCACGCCGCGTGCCTTTGCTGGAAAACCTTGGCTTCAGCGTCATCAGCGAACGCACATTCGACATCGGCGTCGTCAAGGATGACGAAAACCGCCATATCGTGCTGCATGACATGGAGCTTTCCATTCAGAACGGCATGACGATTGACCTCGCCAAGCACGGCCAGCAGCTTGAAGACGCATTTCTCGCTGCTTTCAGCGGCCAGGTCGACAACGACAACTTCAACCGCCTTGTGCTGGCAACCGGCCTGACAGTGCGTGAAGTGTCTGTACTGCGTGCCTATGCGCGTTACCTGCGCCAAACCGGCATTGTCTACGCTCAGGAGCACATTTCTGAGACGCTGTTCAAATACCCCCATATCGCCCGCGATATCTTTGAACTGTTCCGCCACGGTTTCGATCCGAAGCTGTCGGAAAAGAACCGCCCGCGCAAACTGTCTGAACTGCACAAGGCCATCGAAACCGGCTTGGCACAGGTGCCAAGCATTGATGAAGACCGCACATTGCGCCGCTACGTCAATGCCATCGATTCCACACTGCGCACCAACTATTTCCAGAAGAATGAAGACGGCACGCCAAAGGCAATGCTGGCCTTCAAGTTCGATCCGCAATTGCTGGATGGTCTGCCAGACCCGCGTCCGTTCCGCGAAATCTTCGTATACGGCACGGAAGTCGAGGGTGTTCACCTGCGGTTCGGTAAAGTCGCACGCGGTGGTCTGCGCTGGTCGGATCGCGGCCAGGATTACCGCACCGAAGTTCTCGGTCTGGTCAAGGCTCAGCAGGTCAAGAATGCCGTGATCGTTCCGGTTGGTGCCAAGGGCGGTTTCTTCCCGAAGACCCTGCCAGTTGGTGGCAGCCGTGATGAAATCTTCAACGCTGGTCGTGAAGCTTACAAGACCTATATCCGCACGCTTCTGTCCATCACCGACAATATTGTCGGCGACGACATTATTGCACCGGCCGATACGCTGCGTCTTGATGGTGACGATCCGTATTTTGTGGTGGCAGCCGACAAGGGCACTGCCACCTTCTCCGATACGGCAAACGGTCTGGCCCAGGACGCCGGTTTCTGGCTGGATGACGCCTTTGCCTCGGGTGGTTCCGCCGGTTACGACCATAAGAAAATGGGTATTACCGCACGCGGCGCATGGGAAACGGTGAAACGCCACTTCCGTGAAATGAATATCGATATCCAGACAACCCCATTCACCGTTGCCGGTGTGGGTGACATGTCCGGTGACGTGTTCGGCAACGGCATGCTGCTGTCGGAGAAAATCCGCTTGATCGCGGCATTCGACCATCGTGACATCATTATCGATCCGAATCCGGACACCGATGTTTCCTTCGCCGAAAGAAAGCGCCTGTTCGATCTGCCGCGCTCCAGCTGGCAGGATTACAATCGCGCCACGTTGTCCAAGGGTGCGATGATTATCTCGCGTGCGGAAAAATCTGTAACGCTGACACCCGAAGCTGTCGCGGCAATCGGCATCGACAAGGCCGTGGCAACACCGGCTGAAATCATGACCGCGATCTTGAAATCGCCTGTGGACCTGATGTGGTTTGGCGGTATCGGCACCTACATCAAGGCGGCAGCGGAAACCAATACTGAAGTCGGTGACCGCAGCAATGATGCCATCCGCATCAATGCCGGCGAGGTTCTTGCCAAAGTAATCGGTGAAGGCGCCAACCTTGGCGTCACCCAGAAGGGCCGTATCGCCTATGCATTGACCGGTGGCCGATGCAACTCTGACGCCATCGACAACTCGGCTGGCGTTAACTCCTCTGACGTTGAGGTGAACATCAAGATCGCCCTGTCACCGGCGGTCAAGGACGGCAGACTGCCGATCAACAAGCGCAACCAGCTGCTGTCTTCGATGACCAGTGAAGTGGCTTCACTTGTGCTGCGCAACAACTACCTGCAATCACTGGCCATCTCGCTTGCCGAGCGCAAGGGGCTGGAAAACCGTGAAGAACTGGGGCGCCTGATGAGCGCACTGGAAGCGGCCGGCAAACTGAACCGCAAGGTGGAAACCCTGCCGAATGACGCGGAGTTCACCGAGCGTTACACCGCCGGAAAACTGCTGACCCGTCCGGAAATCGGCGTCCTGCTGTCCTATGCCAAGTTGACACTGTTCGATACGCTGGTGGCCAGCAATCTGCCTGACGACGCCTATCTGCAGCATCTGCTGGTTTCCTACTTCCCGGCAAAAATGCAGAAGAACTATGCTGGCGACATCGAAGCCCATCGTCTGCGCCGTGAAATCATCGCAACGGTGCTTGCCAACGATGTTGTCAATCGTGGCGGCCCGGGCTTTGTGCAGAAACTGTGCGATGCCAGCGGTTTGCTTGCTGCTGACGTGGTGAAAGCCGCAATCATCGTGCAGGACGGTTTTGGTCTTGACCGGTTGTGGGACGCAATCGACAAGCTCGACAATGCTCTGCCGGGCGACATCCAGAACGGTCTCTATGCTCGTGTCTCGCAGATTTTCCTGGATGCGACACGGCTGTTCCTGCAGACCCAAACAATGGATGACCGCTCGATGGGCGATGGCATTGCCCGTCTCAAAGATGCGATCAAGAGCCTGCAGCCGCTGCTCGTCAAGCGTTTGCCATCGGCGGATGTTCTGGAAGAAAACGGTGTGCCAACAGAACTGGAGAAAGAACTCTCCGTCCTCGCACATCTGGTCTTCACACCGGAAATCATGCAGATCACGGAACGTGCTGGCACCACGCTGACGCGTGCGGCAGAAAGCTACGCTTCCGTGTCGACCACCTTCCGCGTGACCAGACTGTTGGAAGCAGGCAGCCGTATCATCACCGGCGACCACTACGAGAGCCTCGCCCTGTCACGTGGACAGGACCTGATTGCCTCCTCACGCCGCCGCATCGTCATCTCGGCGCTGACTGCATATCCCAAGGAAAAAGATCCGGTGCAGGCATGGTACGCGGCTGACCGCGTACGCGTGAACCGTATTGCCTCGGAGCTTTCCAGCCTGACGGATACCAGTGAACTTAATCTGGCACGGTTGACGGTAGCAGCCAGCCTGCTGTCCGATATCGCGCAGGACAAGGTCTAAAAAACAACCATGCCCGGCTCCGTCACCATGGCGGAGCCGGGCATCTTTCACTATTGAAGAGACGTACTATTATCTGATCCCTTGCCAAAACGGGGCTGCCTTTGACCGAGACTTCGATTGAGACAGCCGTCAGCAAACGCGGCATTCGCGGATGGATTATGTTTGACTGGGCAGCCCAGCCCTTTTTTACGGTTGTCACCACCTTCATCTTCGGACCCTATTTCGTATCGCGCCTGACAAGCGACCCGGTTTCCGCGCAGGCCATGTGGAGCAATACGGCGACCATCTCGTCTATCATTATTGCCATCCTGTCGCCGGTTCTCGGTTCAATTGCCGACCAGTCTGGCGCGCGAAAGCCGTGGATCGCCTTTTTTGCGACTATCAAGATCGCCAGCCTGTTCATGCTGTGGTTTGCCGCCCCCGGATCGCCCATCCTGTGGCCGGTACTGTTTATGATTCTCGCCTCGATTGCCGCAGAGTTTTCAATCGTCTTTAACGATTCGATGATGCCGAGGCTGGTACCCTCACGCGAGATCGGCAGGCTTTCGAATATCGCCTGGGGGCTGGGTTATCTCGGCGGCATGATCGTTCTGATCGGCGTGGTGGCTTTGCTGGCCGCCGACCCACAAAAAGGCACCACGATCATTGGTGTGCAGCCACTCTTCGGGCTTGATCCGCAACAAGGCGAAGACGCCCGGATAACAGGTCCCATCTCGGCCGTCTGGTATCTGATTTTCGTGATACCGATGTTTCTGTTTACGCCAGACGCTCCCAAAGGCCTGGCATTTAAAACAGCGATCCGCCAAGGCATTCACGAATTGCGTGGCACCTTGCAGGAACTGCGCAACAGACCTTCCCTGACCCGCTTTCTGATGGCACGGATGATCTATCAGGACGGCGTAAACGGACTGCTGATCTTGGGTGGGGTTTTCGCGGCCGGCATGTTCGGCTGGGCAACCATGGAAATCGGCATTTACGGCATCATCCTCAATGTCGTCGCGATTTTTGGATGCATGATTGCCAGCTCGCTCGATAGCCGTATTGGCTCCCGAACAACCATCCTGATCAGCCTCATATTACTGCTTGTGGCGACGTTGGGCATCGTTTCAACGGAAAGAGGTTCGACCTTATTTGGACTGCTGCAATTATCGCAGGACGACAATGGCGGGATTTTTGCCACCGGGGCCGAAAAGGCGTATCTGCTGTTTGGCATTCTGATCGGTTTTGCCTTTGGTCCAGTACAAGCTTCGTCACGTTCCTATCTGGCAAGGAATGTCGCTCTGTCGGAAGCTGGCCGATATTTCGGCATCTATGCGCTGACCGGCCGTGCCACAAGTTTCATGGCCACACTGTTTTTCTCAATCGTGACCTATGCCACGGGCTCTGCACACCTTGGCATGGCAACGTTGCTTATCTTTCTGGTAGCGGGGCTGCTGCTGATGTTGCGCGTTCCCGACACAATCAAAACAGCCAACTAAGACGAAACTACTAACGAGGAATATGAGGCACCTCCCAATGCCTCATATCGCCGCTCATTCAGTGGTCGAGGCGATCCAGACGGTGCTGGATGACTTTCAACTGTGCCTTCAGATCATCGATTTCCGATGCACCAAGTCTTGGTTCACGATCGCTGGCTGGTTTGGTTGCCAGGAATGGTGAAAAAGCCTGAAGGTTCTGTCGAAAATTTTCTGTATTGCGACGCACCTGTTCATCCACGGCCGGAACCGGAATATCCTTGGCAAGCGGCGTGTTACCGAAAGTGCGGTTCACCTGATCGCGAATCTGTACCTGCTGCTCCGAAAAAGACCGGAGTGACTGGTCAAGGAATGCCGGAACGAGTGTCTGCATCTGATCGCCGTAATAGGAAATCAGCTTGCGCAGGAACGATACGGGCAGCAGCGAATTTTCGGTTTTCGCTTCCTGCTCGAAAATGATCTGCGTCAGAACGGTGTGGGTAATGTCTTGAGATGTCCGGGCATCAAGAACCTTGAACTGCTCTTCCCGCCGGACCATCTGGGCCAGATCGTCAAGCGTGACATAGGTGCTGGTGCCGGTATTGTATAAACGCCGGTTGGCGTATTTCTTGATGATTATCTCATCACTGATGCGCTTCGCCATTCTCGCCTCCTCACGATATAGCAAATTATAAATCTATGGTGTTTCATGCTCTCCCGTCGGCAAGTGTAAGCGCAAATGTGACGCTATGACAACAGAATTGTGCGTCGCAATAGCATAATGTGCAGTGCAGTCATGCCGATTGCTTCTCAAAGCCTGCGTGAACAACATTTGACTTGGCTGATATGCTTTGACAGTCTGCCGCCCTCTCAAGAGGAGACAGAGCATGACTTCCCCGTCCATCGTCATCGCCAGCGCTGCGCGCACTGCGGTTGGCTCATTCAATGGCAGTTTTGCCAACACACCAGCCCATGAACTGGGCGCAGCGGTCATAAAGGCCGTTCTGCAACGGGCAAATGTCGAAGCATCCGAAGTCGACGAAGTCATTCTTGGCCAGATACTCACCGCCGGCGCCGGCCAGAACCCTGCACGTCAGGCCGCCATGAGCGCGGGTATTCCGCAGGAGGCGACCGCCTTTGGCATCAACCAGCTATGTGGCTCCGGACTGCGCGCGGTCGCACTTGGCATGCAGCAGATTGTTGCCGGTGACGCCGAGATCATCGTGGCTGGTGGTCAGGAATCGATGTCGATGGCGCCACACTGCGCGCATTTGCGCGGTGGCGTAAAAATGGGTGACTTCAAGATGGTTGATACCATGCTGAAGGACGGCCTGATCGACGCCTTCCACGGTTACCACATGGGCATCACCGCTGAAAATATTGCCCGCCAGTGGGATTTGTCACGCGAGGTTCAAGACAGCTTTGCTGTGGCATCGCAGAACAAGGCAGAGGCCGCTCAGGCGGCCGGCCGTTTTGACGACGAGATCGTGCCCTTCACCATCCAGAGCCGCAAGGCCGAGATCATCGTCGACAAGGACGAATATATCAGGGCGGGCTCCACCATCGAACTGCTTGAGAAACTGAAACCAGCCTTCGACAAAGACGGTACGGTCACCGCCGGGAACGCATCAGGGCTTAACGATGGCGCAGCAGCCGTCCTGCTGATGACGGAAAATGCAGCGCGGCAACGTGATATCCTGCCTCTGGCACGTATTGTTTCATGGGCAACCGCCGGTGTGGATCCGAGCATCATGGGAACAGGGCCGATCCCTGCCTCTCGCAAGGCGCTTGCAAAGGCGGGATGGTCGACGTCAGACTTGGGACTAGTAGAAGCGAATGAAGCATTTGCCGCCCAATCTTGCGCAGTTGTAAGGGATCTGGAACTCGATCCGGCCATCGTCAATGTCAACGGCGGCGCTATTGCGATTGGCCACCCAATCGGGGCCTCCGGTGCCCGTGTTCTCAATACGCTGCTGTTTGAGATGAAGCGCCGTAACGTCAGCAAGGGAATGGCTACCCTTTGTATTGGTGGCGGCATGGGTATCGCCATGTGTGTTGAGGCAGTGTGAGTAACGACTACAACCTTTCGTTTTATCGCCTGTGGAATTACAAACATCGCGCATTCATAACTGCGGCATTTTGTCGCAGTTATTAGAGAATTGAAAATAAGAATACTAAAATTTTTACGCTCGCTGAATTCACTAAGTAAATGAAAATACGATAAATTCCATCAAGTTTAGAATGAATCTAATTTATTCGGAAAACAATTTGGCGATGCTTTTTCTTGACAATTAGCATCCTGTTTTGCTTTAAGTGCAAAAACAATATGTTGCGTAGTACGGTCTAACTTCACCATGCTGGTTTGTAGCTGCAATTACATCACTGACCACGACATCCGGGACGTCATTAACGAGCTCCTGGACGAAGACTGTTGGCAGCTCATCGTTCCTGCAAAAGTGTACCACGCGATGGAAAAACGGGGTCGCTGCTGCGGCTGTTTTCCGACCGTCGTAGACCTTATCATCAAGACAACCGAAGAATACCACGCCCGTCACCACTCGACGGAAGCCGAAGTTTTTGATTTCATGTCCCGCCTGAGACAGTTCCATGATGAAAACAGGAGAGCGGACATTGAAAGGCGACAAAAAAGTCATCGAGCGGCTTAACGAGGCACTGTTCCTCGAACTCGGTGCAGTAAACCAGTACTGGCTGCACTATCGCCTTCTTGACGACTGGGGCTACACCAAGCTCGCAAAGAAGGAGCGCGCTGAATCCATCGAAGAGATGCAGCACGCCGACAAGATCATCAACCGCATCATCTTCCTTGAAGGTCATCCGAACCTGCAGACCGTTGCACCGCTACGCATTGGCCAGAACGTCAAGGAAGTGCTGGAAGCTGATCTGGCTGGCGAATACGACGCACGCACATCCTACAAGAAGTCGCGTGACATCTGTTATGAGGTCGGTGACTACGTATCGATGAAGCTGTTCGAAGAACTGCTGATCGATGAAGAAGGTCACATCGACTTCCTCGAAACCCAACTTGAGCTTCTCGGCAAGATTGGCGAAGAAAAATACGGTCAGCTCAACGCTGATTCCGCCGACGCCGCTGAATAAGCGACAGGATACGCAAGGCTTGTGCCTTGCAAACGAAAGCCCCGGTTTTGCCGGGGCTTTTCATTTTACGGGTCTTTAAAACGATATTCAGCGCGATCCGAAGATGGCCGACCCGACCCGCACACTGGTTGCGCCGAATTCGATCGCCGTTTCAAAATCCCCGGACATGCCCATGGAAAGCTTGTTCAAGCCACACTCCTTGGCAATTTTGGCCAGCAGCGCAAAATGTGGACCTGGGTTCTCATCGGCTGGAGGAATACACATCAGCCCTTCGACGGGAAGTTTCAGCTCATCGCGGCATAAAGCTACAAATGCAACGGTTTCCCGCGGATCAATGCCCGCCTTCTGCGGCTCCAGCCCGGTATTGACCTGCACATAGAAGCGAAGTGTACGGCCCTGCTTCTGGCATTCGTCCGCCAGTGCCCGGGCAATCTTTTCCCGGTCAACGCTTTCGATCACGTCAAATAGCGCCACGGCATCGGCCGCCTTGTTGGATTGAAGAGGTCCGATCAGCCGCAGTTCAATATCAGCGGTTTCCTGCTTCAGATCAGGCCACTTGCCCTGCGCTTCCTGGACGCGGTTTTCACCGAAAATCCGCTGCCCGCACGCAATCACCGGCCTGATATCATCGGCATCGAACGTTTTCGAAACCGCAACAAGTGCGACATCGCCAGCCTTGCGACCGGATTTCTTGGCCGTTGTTGTTATGCGGTTATTGACCTCTGCGAGGCGTGCTTCGATTTCCATGATGCCGCTTTCATTCCTGATAATACCAGCAATTACCTAGACGCCACACTATCGAAAGCCAAGCCGCTTTGTGCCCTTTGTGTGCCAATTGCAAAGTTTGAACGCCCTGTGATGCCACCAAACTTGACGCACCGGCTGTTTCATGGTGAAGGTCAGCGCAATTTTCCCATGGATACCGGATTTTGAGAATGGCCACCGAACGTTACAATCCTCGCGATGCCGAGCCACGCTGGCAGCAGAAGTGGAACGAAGACAAGGTCTTCGAAACCGATAACGCCGACCCGCGCGAGAAGTACTACGTTCTTGAGATGTTTCCCTATCCGTCGGGCCGCATCCACATGGGCCACGTACGCAACTACGCCATGGGTGATGTCGTCGCGCGCTACAAGCGTGCCCGCGGTTATAATGTTTTGCATCCAATGGGTTGGGACGCATTCGGCATGCCTGCTGAAAACGCCGCCATGCAGAACAAGGTTCACCCGAAGGACTGGACCTATCAGAACATCGCAACCATGCGTAACCAGCTGAAGTCCATGGGTCTGTCCCTGGATTGGAGCCGTGAGTTCGCGACATGCGACGTGGAATATTACCATCGCCAGCAGGCGCTCTTTATCGACTTCATGCAAAAGGGCCTGGTTCATCGCAAGCAGTCAAAGGTCAACTGGGACCCGGTCGACCACACCGTTCTTGCCAATGAGCAGGTTATCGACGGTCGTGGCTGGCGCTCCGGCGCTCTGGTTGAACAGCGCGAGCTGACTCAGTGGTTCTTCAAGATCACCGACTTTGCGGAAGATCTTCTGGAAGCGCTGGACACGCTCGACCAGTGGCCAGAAAAAGTACGTCTGATGCAGAAGAACTGGATCGGCAAGTCCGAAGGCCTCTCGCTGCGTTGGGAAACCGTGGCTGCAACCGCGCCACAGGGTTTCTCTGACGTTACCGTCTACACCACACGCCCTGACACGCTGTTTGGCGCATCGTTCCTGGCCATCTCTGCCGACCATCCGCTGGCCCGCGCATTGTCTGCCAACAACCCAGAGATTGCTGCATTCTGCGAAGAATGCCGCCGTCAGGGCACATCGCTGGCAGCACTGGAAACCGCTGAAAAGAAGGGCATGGATACCGGCGTCAAGGTCGTTCACCCACTGGACGCATCCTGGGAACTGCCCGTTTACATCGCCAACTTCGTGTTGATGGATTACGGCACCGGCGCGATTTTCGGTTGCCCGTCCGGCGACCAACGTGACCTTGATTTCGCACGCAAATACGATCTGCCGGTTGTGGCTGTCGTTATGCCGGAAGGCGAAGATGCGCAGACATTTGCGGTTGGCGACACGGCCTATGTCGATGACGGCGTGATGATCAACTCACGCTTCCTCGACGGCATGACAACCACCGACGCCTTTGAAGCCGTTGTTTCCAAGCTGTCGGCACAGACGCTGGGCAATGAGCCACAAGCCGAGCGCAAGGTGAACTTCCGCCTGCGTGACTGGGGTATTTCACGCCAGCGTTATTGGGGCTGCCCGATTCCGGTCATTCACTGCGAAGTCTGCGGCGTCGTGCCGGTTCCGAAGAAGGACCTGCCGGTCAAGCTGCCTGACGATGTAACGTTTGACGTCCCTGGCAACCCGCTGGACCGCCATCCCACATGGCGCCACGTTTCCTGCCCGCAATGCGGTAAGGATGCACGTCGTGAAACCGACACAATGGATACATTCGTCGATTCCAGCTGGTACTTCACCCGCTTTACGGCGCCATGGGAAGACAAGCCGACAGATCCGAGGGTCGCCAACCACTGGCTGCCAGTCGATCAGTATATTGGCGGTATCGAACACGCGATCCTTCACCTGCTCTATTCGCGTTTCTTTACGCGCGCCATGCGGGACACAGGACATGTGGATGTGAAGGAGCCCTTCAAGGGCCTGTTCACACAAGGTATGGTCGTGCACGAAACCTATAGCCGTGGCGAAGGTATGAGCCGCGAATGGGTGCCGCCTGCTGACCTGCGGATTGACGAGGCCGACGGCACACGTCGTGCTTTCCTGCTGTCGAACGGCGAAGAGGTCAAAATCGGCTCCATCGAAAAGATGTCGAAGTCGAAGAAAAACGTCGTTGATCCCGATGATATCATCGCGTCCTACGGTGCCGACACGGCGCGTTTCTTCGTACTATCCGATTCACCACCTGATCGTGACGTGATCTGGTCAGAATCTGGTGTTGAAGGCGCACACCGCTTCGTGCAGCGCGTCTGGCGCATCATTGGCGAGGCTGCCGACGAACTGAAGACTGTCAAGGCGGCTCCGGCAACCGAGGGCCCGCTTCTTGCAGTGTCCAAGGCCGCGCACAAGACGCTGAAGGCAGTGCAGGAAGACCTGGACAAGCTGGCATTCAACAAGGCAATTGCCCGCATCTACGAATTGGTCAACACCATTGCCGGCCCGTTTGCCGATATCGCGGCCGGTGGCAAATCCGATGCGGACAAGGCAGCAGCACGTGATGCCGCTGAAATCCTTATTCGCATGATCGCACCGATGACGCCGCACCTGGCGGAAGAGTGCTGGACTGTAATTGGCAATAACGGACTCGTTGCTCAAACCCCTTGGCCAGCATTCATTGCAAAGCTGGTTGAGGAAAATGAAGTCGTTATGCCAGTACAGATAAACGGCAAGAAACGTGCAGAATTGACAATCGCGCGCGATGCGGATCAAGATGCCGTCAAAGCTGCCGTGCTTGCGCTCGATGCCGTTGTCACGGCATTGGCAGGTAACGCGCCGAAAAAGATCATTGTGGTTCCTCAAAGGATTGTGAACATTGTCGTCTAACGTCTCTTCCGGATGGAGCCGCATCGCGTTCGTGGTTTGCGCAATTGTTTTGTCCGGTGCTCTCGCCGGCTGTCAGGTGCGCCCGCTGTATTCCAAGGAATCAGGAACCACTGAAAAGCTGGCATCGGTGCAGTACGCACCGGTGACCGGCCGCATTGCGCAGGCTCTGCGCAACGAACTGATCTTCAAGTCCGCTGGTGGCGCAGGTGAACCTGTGAAGCCGGAATATGAGGTGAAGCTCGTTGTGTCGTCATCGTCGACCTCGACAGAAGTAAACGACAATGACCTCTATCTGAACCTGCCGGACAATACGTTTGAAGGTCATTATCCAGGCCGTGTCGACGTATCAGCACAATATGTTCTGGTTCGCATTTCCGACCAGAAGGTCATTCGCTCCGCCACACGGACGGTGACCTCGATGGTTGACCTTCCGCAGCAGCAATTCGCCAATATGCGTGCGATCCGTGATGCACAGGACCGTGCCGTGCGTGAAGTCGCGGAAGTGATCCGTACGGACATCGCCTCTGCACTGAGCCGTTGAGACGCCAGCATGGCGGAAATAAAGTCCCATGAATTTGACCGCTTCGCCGAAAAACCGGTGGAGCGGTTTCGCATGTTTGTCGTCTACGGTCCCGATCGCGGCCTCGTATCGGAGCGTGCATCGCTAATCGCGTCCAAGACAGGCATTGATGCCAGCGACGCTTTCTCCTCACTCAAACTGAACGTCGGCGATTTGCAGGGCGATCCTGGCCGCTTGCTGGATGAAGTCAACGCTATCGGACTGTTCGGTGGCGAAAAGCTGGTATGGGTCAAGGGTGCGGCAAACGAAAAAGCTTTGGTCGACGCATTGCAGGTTCTCAACGAGACCCCTCCGCAATCTGCATTCCTGATCATCGAAGCCGGAGATCTGAAAAAAGGGACCGGCCTTCGCAAGATCGCTGAGGCATCCAGAGATATCGCCATCATTCCCTGCTATGCCGACGATGCCCGAGCGCTCAACGCCCTGATTGATCATGAACTGGCTCAGGATGAGTTGAGAATAGCGCCTGCAGCCCGCCAGAGGCTGATAGAATCGCTGGGGGGTGATCGCATTGCCTCGCGCAACGAAATCCGCAAGCTGGGCCTCTACTGCCGTGGAAAAAGCGTTATCGAGGAAGAGGACGTGCTGGCCATTATTGGTGATGCCAGCGCGATATCCGCAGACGATGCGGTAGACGCCATCCTGAAGGGTGACCGCAACGCATTTTTCCATGCGACGCAAAAAATCGTATCGTCCAAAACGCCAATCTTTCTGGTGTTGCAAGGCTGCCTTCGCCAATTCCAGCTTCTGGACCAGATGCGCGCGGAAATGGACGAAAAAAAACTGCAGGCAGGCCAGGTCATGCAGACACTTGGCCGGCATATCCATTTCCGCCGCAAGCCGATCATCGAGCGTGCGCTGCGTACATGGCAGCCAGCGGCGATTGCGCGTGAGATGAACCGGTTGCAGGCCGCGATCCTGCAGAGCCGCCAGCGTCAAAGCCTGGAGGACAGCGTGGCTCTCCTGACGCTGTTGTCTACCACGCTGCAATCCGGCCGCAGCGGGTAACAGATACACAAAAGCCCTTGTGCAGCAGCAACAAGGGCTTTTCCATTTCCAAGCTTATCAAAACCGTATCAGTCGCCGCTACCGGGTTCGGCAGAGAAATACAGCGCCAGCTTACCTGAGACGCCATCCAATTCCTTGGCTTCAGGCATCGCGTCACGTTTGATGGTGATGTTAGGCCAGATCTGCGAATATTCGGCGTTCAGCTTCAGCCACTCATCAAGACCTGGCTCGGTGTCCGGCTTGATGGCTTCGGCGGGACATTCCGGTTCGCATACGCCACAGTCGATGCATTCATCGGGATTGATGGCGAGGAAGTTCTCACCCTCGTAGAAGCAGTCCACAGGGCAGACTTCAACGCAGTCAGTATATTTGCAGCGAATGCAATTGTCGGTCACGACATATGTCATGAAGAACTCCAGAATACACGTTCCGGGAATGAAGGCTTTGGCAAAAATCCGCAGCCCGGACTTGCGGTATTGGTATTTTTGCCAGTGACGTAATGCCTTTACACAGTGAAGGCAAGAATAATTATTTCACAAAACATGTGTGATTTAGTCATATATTCTAGTCGGAAACGTCGTTGGCAGTATTGATGAACTTATCCAGTTCACGACGCTCTTTTTTGGTCGGGCGCCCTGCTCCCGGCTGCCGTACCGCCTGCTCAAGCAGGGTCAACCGCGTCGTCTTTTCACGCGGTGGCGTCTGGTCATCATAGAGGAGTTTGGCTTCCTCATAAGGTCCGCGTCTGTCACCAGCCGACTTCACGACAAGAATACGATCCATTCGGTCGAAGCTGATTTCCAGCTTGTCACCCGGCTTCACCATATGGCTTGCCTGCCGGATGACTGTTCCGTTGACACGCACATGGCCGGACTGGACATGGCTTTGCGCGATTGAACGGGATTTCGCCATGCGAGCGAAGAACAGCCATTTGTCGATGCGCTGGCGCGCGTGCTGACCTGACTGTTCTTCGTCCATGAGCTTATTTCTTCATCTGTTCCTTGAGCGCTGCGAGCTTCGCAAAAGGTGAATCCGGATCCAACGGCTTCTCCTTGCGCGGTGGCTTGGATTCGAAACGCTGCGACTGCGGCTTTCCGCCACGGTCATTGCGATCGTGCTTGTCCTTGCGCTCGCCACGGTCGTTGCGGTTGCCACGATCTGGTCTTTGACCACCATCACGCTTGCGTTCACCGTCACGATTGTTTTCGCGATTACCATCACGGCCGGCAGCGGCACGATTGCGGTCACGACCTTCGCCACCTTCGTTGCGACGTTCACCCTGGCCACGGGACTGCCCGTGACCTTGACGGCGGTTGTCGTTACGCTGGTTTTCATTACGTCCACCTGGACGCCACAACAGAACCGGCTTTGGTTCGGCTGTTTCAGCAGACGCTTCGGAAGACTGAGGCGCTTCAGCAGATGCAACCGCCTCTTCCGCTACAGCCTTGGTTTCTTCGGCAGAAACCTCGTGTTCAGCCGCATCAGCGTCATGCTCGTCACCAGCCTCTTCGCCAACTGGCGCTTCAGCGGAAGCAGCAGCCTGACCACTCTGGCCTGCCAGGAAGGTCGCTGCATCTTCAGCGCTTACCTGATCTGCACGATAACCAAGACCCTTGAGAATTTCTTCCATGTCGTCCAGCGTAGCGCCGAGGATGGAGAGCATACCCGTAGTCGTGGTGAAACGACGGCCGTCATATGCGCCCTCAGGACGCGGCTGCGCGCCGGGCTTCCACTGCAGCAGCGGACGGATGATATCCGCCAGACGCTCCAGAATGTCGATACGAACGGCGCGCTTTCCGAGGAAACGGAAACCGGCCAGCTTATAGAACATGCGGTCGAAGCTCGGGTCAGTGACGACAGACGTACGACCAGCAGCCAGAACCGGGATAAGATCGCCATAACCGGCATTGCCAAGACCGTCGTTCTTGAGCGCCCAAAGCAGGGTCACAAGTTCGGCTGGTGCTGGCTTCAAAAGCGCAGGCAGGAAAATGTGGTAAGCGCCAAAACGCACGCCGTAACGGCGCATGGATGCGCGCGCGTCCTGATCGAGCGACTTGACCTCTTCGGCCACGTCGCGACGGAACAGCACACCAAGGTTTTCGACGAGCTGGAAAGCCAGCCCCTTCGCCAGTCCCTGCAAATCTTCAGCGCGGGAAATATCATCCAGCGGCTTGAGGATCGTCGCAATCTGGTGATTGACGAAACGTTCGATACGGGCAACGGCGTGTTCACGCGCATTTCCGTTCAACTGTTCATCAGCCAGCATAATGACACGTGGCTTCATGATATTGTCGCCGGCGGCAAGTCGGGCAACAGGCTCACCGAGCCAACGCACCGCACCATCCGAGCCAAGCGCCAGATCATTATTGCCGCTGGCATGCAGACGGGCAGCACGCGCCTCATATTCGAGGGCAAGCGCCTTCTGCGCAGCCGACTGCACGGCCTTGGCATCTGGACCTTCGGTTCCGCTTATTGGCGTAAACCGGAATCCCGCCAATTGACCGACGTGATGTCCTTCAACGAAGACATCACCATTCACACTGATTTCAGCTTCAAGCATCGCATTCTCTCTCAGGCGCTTCATGAGCACAGATGTCCTGCGATCTACAAAGCGTTTCGTCAACCTTTCATGTAGCGCATCGGACAATCGATCCTCGATTTCCCGCGTCTTTTCTTGCCAGTGTGTCGGATCGGCAAGCCATCCGGGACGGTTGGATACATACGTCCATGTTCGTATCTGCGCAATCCGTGCCGACAGCGTATCTATTTCGCCATCAGTTCGGTCAGCCCTGCGCACCTGCTCGGCCATGAAATCTTCATTCACCGTGCCGCGACGAACGAGATCGAAATAGAGTGTCGAAATCAGATCGGCATGCTGGGCAGGTGTGATTCGCCGGTAGTCAGGCAGTGCACATGCTTCCCATAGCCGTTCCACTCTCTCCGGGGTAGTGGTGAGATCAATGATTTCCGGATAACGGGCAAGATAATCAAGCGCCTGCTGGTCCACAGCAGGCAAAGCACGCGACAAGCCTTGAAGAGCAGGTGCCACTTCAAGGCTTGAGCGCAGATTTCCAATCGAGGAATAGTCAAGCGCCTTGCTGCGCCACTGCAAAACCTTCACCGCATCGAATTCATGCGCTTCAATGCGTTCCACCAACTCTTCATCGAACGGTTCGACGCGACCGGTGACACCAAAAGTGCCATCACGCAGATGACGGCCAGCACGACCGGCGATCTGCCCCAGCTCTCCGGGGTTCAGATTGCGGAACTGATAACCGTCGAACTTGCGGTCCTGAGCGAAAGCAACGTGGTCGACATCCAGATTGAGGCCCATGCCAATGGCATCGGTCGCAACGAGATATTCCACATCACCCGCCTGGTATAAGCCGACCTGCGCATTACGGGTGCGCGGAGACAGAGCGCCCATAACCACGGCAGCACCACCACGCTGACGTTTTATCAGCTCGGCAATCGCATAAACTTCATCCGCCGAAAACGCGACAATCGCGGAGCGTTGCGGCAGACGGGTGATTTTTTTCTGCCCGGCATAAAAAAGTTGCGACAGACGCGGACGCTCAACGATGGTGATACCGGGAAGCAGCTTTTGTAAAATGGGCCGCATGGTACCGGCACCGAGGAAAAGTGTTTCCTCCCGTCCGCGCAGATGCAGCAGGCGGTCGGTAAAAATATGCCCGCGTTCCAGATCGCCAGCCAGCTGGACTTCGTCGATGGCCACAAAAGACGCATTGGTTTCGCGTGGCATGGCCTCAACCGTGCAGACGGAAAAACGTGCCTTGGGCGGAGAAATCTTCTCTTCGCCTGTCACCAGCGCGACATTGGCTACGCCAACCTTCTCGACCAGACGCGTGTAAACCTCACGTGCGAGCAGACGCAAAGGCAGACCAATGATACCGCTGCCATGCGCAACCATGCGCTCAATCGCATAGTGCGTTTTGCCGGTATTGGTAGGTCCGAGTACGGCGGTTACGCCGCGCCCGCTCAAGATCATTGGTTGAAAATTCAACGTACTGTCCGTGCGATGGTCATGCCTGTCGCTTCACCGGACGACAATCCGCCAGAAGCATGGACTTAACACATGGCGATGAGCAGCGACAAAGGCAAGGAATGTTTGCAGCAAAGCGCATTTTTCCATGTCTGTGACGGTTTTCGAATCCGGGAAAACAATGCCGGAATTAACATTTGGAACAGCGTGCGAACGAATCAGCGACGAATCGCTGACTCCATGAGATTCAGGGTTTGTTCACCGCAACATATGGTTTCTAAATCGTCGACCTACACGACATGCTGAATCCGGTTAAGAGCACGCGATGCATTTGAGCGAGCTTTCATTTACCTTTGTGAATAGATTGTTAAAATTTGAATGAACCACATATAAACATCTGAAAAATAACGATAATTCTCGAACTCTTCTGAAAAAATGATGTTGACGCATTAACCTTTGGAGTAAATGGAGAACGAATCGCTGACGAATCACAGACATCGACACTTTCCCGGTTTGTTCTCCACCATATATTGTGGAATAATAGTTTGTTAACCATACGATTATGTGGATAACGCAAACTGCTGACGCGCAATTTCATCGCAGCGTTAACATTTGCAGGGTAGCGGGCAGTCGTAAAACCCGAGGGGTTTTCGAGACGACACCCAAGTGATGTCCAAATGCAAAAAGACGGCCCAACCGAGCCGTCTTTGACATCAAACATCATCCCTTTTTGGGCGAAGGAAACGCCCTTAAAGCGGCTGTCCTGCCAGAAGTTTCGGACTGCTTTCACCCGCCAGACCCGCGGCTTGATCGATGAAATAAGACTTCAAAGCTGGCAGTCGGTCGACAAGCCCCAGGCCCAGATCACGCACAACGCGGATTGGCGTGCTGTCATTCGAGAAAAGGCGGTTGAGCACATCTGTCGTTATGCCCATGCGTAGCGTATCGAACCGGCGCCATGCCTGATAACGCTCCAGAACATTCAGCGAGCCGATGTCGAGGCCCAGCCGATCTGCTTCAACGATCGTTTCGGCCAGCGCTGCTACATCCTTATAACCAAGGTTCAGGCCTTGGCCTGAGATTGGATGAATGCCGTGGGCAGCATCGCCCGCCAGCGCAAAGCGTGGTGCGACGAAAGCCCTCGCAAGTGTCAGGCCAAGCGGAAACGCCCGCCGAGGACCAACCGCACGGACAGAACCAAGCTTGTGGCCAAAGCGGCGCTCAAGTTCTTCATCAAACAGGAAGTCATCGGATGCCACCAACTTGTCGGCATCGGCGCGACGTTCAGTCCACACCAGCGATGAGCGATTGCCCTTGAGCGGCAGTACAGCAAATGGTCCGGATGGCAGGAAGTGCTCTTCAGCCACACCATTATGTGGGCGCTCATGTTCTACCGTCGTGACGATGCCGGATTGATCATAGTCCCAGCGAACCGTCTTGATACCGGCCATATCGCGCAGAGAGGATCGAACGCCGTCACAGGCGACCAACAGTCTGGCCTCGAGAACATTGCCATCGGACAGGCTGATGCTGGTGCTCTGGGCACCGGTAACAAAACCGGACACTGTGAGACCGTGGCGAATGGTAATACCGAGACGATCACAAAGGCCTCTCAAGGCGCCGACGATCGCAACATTGGGAATCATATGCGCGAAGGGGCGTCCCTCTTCTACTTCGCCATCAAAGGTCAGGAATACCGGGCGAACCGGATCTGTCGTCTTGGAGTCCGTCACGATCATCTTGCGGATAGGCTCAGCCTCCGGCTCGATCTCGCTCCAGATGCCGAACACGTCGAGCATACGGGTTGCCGCTGAAATAATCGCCGAGGCACGCATATCCTTTTTCCACACATCCTGCGGTGCCGCCTCGACGATCTCGACCTGCATATGTGGAGCCGCCTGCTTGATGGCGACAGCAACGGCAAGTCCGACATATCCGCCCCCGGCAATCACCACATCCAGCATAATCAAACTCCTGCATTCTTGAGAATATTGCCCCGGCACTATAGACCATGGAAATCCATCTTCCTACAGCAGGAGCAAAGCTGAATGACGATTGATTCCGATCCGACGGAAAAATCCGCCATGCACAAACTGGTTGATACACTCGATCTGGAAAAGCTCGAGGAGAACCTGTTTCGTGGCACAAGCCCGCAAATTGGCTGGCAACGGGTTTTCGGCGGACAGGTCATCGCTCAAGCTCTGGTGGCTGCACATCGCACCGTCGATGCAGATCGGTTCATCCATTCACTGCATGCCTATTTCATGCGACCCGGTGATCCCTCGGTGCCGATTATCTATCAGGTTGAACGCATCCGGAACGGCTCCAGCTTCAATACCCGCCGTGTCGTCGCCATCCAGCACGGCGAACCGATCTTCTCGATGTCGGCTTCGTTCCAGATCGAGGAAGAAGGTTACGACCATCAAATGCCAGCACCGAAGGTTCCAGCACCTGAATCGCTGCTCAGCGAAACCCAATTGCAGGAAGCCTTCTTGGCAAAAGCGCCGCCGATGATCCGCAAATACTGGCAGAACAAACGGCCTATCGAGATAAAGCCGGTATCGCTGGCCCATTACATCTCCAACGAGAAGCTGGCGCCCAATCAGGATGTCTGGGTGCGCGCCGTTGGCGACGTGCCCGATGACCGCTGTTTCCAGGCAGCAATTCTCGCCTACCTTTCGGATATGACGCTGCTCGACACCTCGCTTTATGCGCATGGCACAACGATTTTTGATCCCAGTATCCAGGTTGCCAGCCTTGACCACGCCATGTGGTTCCACCGTCCATGCAAGCTGGATGATTGGCTGCTTTATTCGCAGGACAGCCCAAGTGCATCCGGAGCGAGAGGTCTTACCCGCGGCAGTATCATGACGCGAGATGGTGTGCTGATTGCATCGGTTACACAGGAAGGTTTGATTCGGAAAAGAGCAAATGATTAAATTTTGCGCTTAAATTTCAAACTGCATAATTATTGCGCGATTATTGTGCAAACAAATGCCTCCAAAACAGACTGCAAGAATATAGCTTTTACTTTTCAATAACTTATTCCCCGTCCTCAAAACTGGCACGCGCCTTGAATGTATAGCTGCAGTCGCTGTTCAGTGCGCCGCCAGCGGCAAGGAGAGTCGGCTCCGTGCCGAGGAAAAACAAAGGATGGGAAACCTGATGAAAATTGTGATGGCCATTATCAAGCCGTTCAAGCTGGACGAAGTGCGCGAAGCACTCACCGCTGTCGGTATCCAGGGCCTGACCGTAACCGAGGTCAAGGGTTACGGTCGCCAGAAGGGACACACGGAAATCTACCGTGGCACGGAATACGCCGTGAGCTTCCTTCCGAAGCTGAAAATTGAAATCGCCGTTCCTTCGGATGTGGTTGAAAAGGCTGTCGAGGCCATCGCATCCGCCGCCAAGACCGGCCAGATCGGTGACGGCAAGATTTTTGTCTACTCGATCGAGCAGGCAGTTCGCATCCGCACCGGCGAAACCAACACTGAAGCGTTGTAATCGGCTGATCAGGGAGTTTTATACAATGTCGTTTTCAAGAATTTCTACCTCTCTCGGTCGGCTGGGCGCCGGCACGGCGGCCCTTTTGGCCCCTGCCTTCGCTTTCGCGCAGGAAGCAGCCGCTCCTGCCGCTGAAGCAGCAGCCGCTGCACCGACAATCGACTCCGGCGACACCGCATGGATGCTTACGTCGACCGTTCTGGTGCTCTTCATGATCCTGCCGGGCCTCGCTCTGTTCTACGGCGGCCTCGTCCGCTCCAAGAACATGCTGTCAGTACTCATGCAGTGCCTCGTGGTTTCCGCAGCAATCATGATCGTCTGGGTATTCTACGGTTACAGTCTTGCCTTCTCCAACGGTGGTGGTCTCAACACCTTCATCGGCGGCTTCGAAAAGCTATTCCTGTCCGGCGTTACCTCTGAAAGCGTCAGCGGCAGCATTCCGGAATACGTCTTCATCTCGTTCCAGCTGACCTTCGCTTGCATCACGCCAGCGCTGATCGTTGGTGCATTTGCAGAGCGTATCAAGTTCTCTGCCGTGATCCTGTTCTGCATTCTGTGGGTTACCTTCGTGTACTTCCCGGTTGCTCACATGGTCTGGTCGGGCGACGGCGCCCTGATGTGGGACTGGGGTGCACTTGACTTCGCAGGTGGTACGGTTGTTCACATCAATGCTGGTGTTGCTGGTCTTATCGGCGCAATCCTGGTCGGCAAGCGTACAGGCTTCGGCAAGGACATGATGGCTCCTCACTCAATGACCCTAACCATGGTCGGCGCGTCGATGCTGTGGGTTGGCTGGTTCGGCTTTAACGCCGGTTCCGCCGCTGCTGCCAACGGCGTTGCAGGTCTCGCCATGATCAACACGCTCACTGCAACAGCAGGTGCAATCGTTGCATGGTGCGTGATTGAAAGCTTCGCCCGTGGCAAAGCTTCGATGCTCGGCGCTGCTTCCGGTGTTATCGCTGGCCTCGTTGCCGTTACTCCGGCCGCTGGCGCGGTTGGCCCAATCGGCGCGATCTTCCTCGGCGCAATTGCCTCGGCATTCTGCTACTTCTTCGTGTCCGTCGTGAAGAACAAGTTCGGTTACGACGATACGGCTGACGTATTCGGCGTACACGGCGTTGGTGGTATCGTAGGCGCTATCGGCACCGGCATCTTCGCAAGCACTTCTCTGGGTGGCGTAGGCTACGCAGAAGGCGTGACGATGGGCGCTCAGGTCTGGGTACAGATCAAGTCTGTTATCCTCACCATCGTATGGTGCGGCATCGGCTCCTTCGTCCTCTACAAGCTCGTTGATCTCATTGTTGGTCTGCGTGTACCGGTTGAAGCAGAACGCGAAGGTCTTGACCTCGCATCGCACGGCGAAGCTGCTTACCACAACTAAGATACATAACCCGGTGCGAGGTTACGGCCTCGCATCTCGAAACGTTCAAACCGCCCTCCGGGGCGGTTTTTTTTATGCCGAGATTTGCACCGCACAGATGACCAAAGAAAAACCCCGGCTCATGACCGGGGTTTTAACAATTCCGCTTTGTAACGGCAGATGATCAGAAACGATCATCCTCTTCATCATCGTCGTTCTTGGAAGACTTGAGGGATGCCAGTTTCGCAAATACGGCGTCAGCGTCGATTTCTTTTTCTTCTTCGCGCTGGTAGTTGAAATCCAGACCTTCGGTCTGGGCAGCTGGCTGCAGCGTTGCATCCAGCTCTTCAGCTGTCGGCAGCGGACGACCGCGCGATGCGCGTTCTACTTCCAGGTCCAGATCGATCTGGCTGCAGAGGCCGAGCGTCACCGGGTCCATTGGTGTGAGGTTCGCAGAGTTCCAGTGCGTACGATCACGAATCTGTTCAATCGTCGACTTGGTTGTACCGACGAGACGCGAAATCTGCGCGTCTTTCAGTTCTGCGTGGTTACGCACCAGCCACAAAATAGCGTTCGGGCGGTCCTGACGCTTGGAAACTGGTGTGTAACGTGGGCCACGACGCTTGGATTCCGGTACACGAACCTTAGGCTCGGAAAGCTTCAGCTTATGGTTCGGGTTGCCTTCGCCACGAACAATTTCATCACGCGACAACTGACCTGTAGCAATAGGGTCGAGGCCCTTGATGCCTTGTGCCGCTTCGCCGTCGGCAATCGCTTTCACCTCAAGCGGATGCAACTTGCAGAATGTCGCGATCTGTTCGAACGACAGTGCAGTGTTGTCAACCAGCCATACGGCGGTTGCCTTTGGCATAAGCAGTGTTTGAGCCATAGATACAGTCCTTCTGTCCGTCCGCTCCGGTGTCGCGGTCCGTGGATATTAACCACCAATTTCCGGGATATGTCTGCTCTATAAACGTATTGTATCGAAATTGCAATTCTTTGGGATACAAATGACCTTTGTCTAATTGCCGTGCGAGTGCGAAGTGTTATGAATTGAACACATATCGGAGGTGGGAGTCTCCGAACCGAAATTGACGTAATGCTTTTAGGAGGAGTTCATGTCAGCCAAAGTCTATCCAGTGTTGAAAACGGCGAAAACCCGAACACTGATTGATAATGACCGTTACCAGAAGTGGTATCAGGAAAGCGTAGAAGACCCGGAAAAGTTCTGGGACAAACACGGCCGCCGCATCGACTGGTTCAAGCCATATACAAAGGTCAAAAACACCTCATTTAAAGGCAAGGTACCGATCAAATGGTACGAGGACGGTCTGACCAACGTTTCCTATAACTGTATCGACCGCCACCTGAAGACGCATGGCGAACGCACCGCCATCATCTGGGAAGGTGACAACCCCTATATCGACAAGAAGATCACCTATAACCAGCTGTACGAACAGGTGTGCCGTCTGGCCAACGTTCTCAAGAAGCATGGTGTCAAAAAGGGTGACCGCGTTACCATCTACATGCCGATGATCCCGGAAGCGGCATACGCGATGCTGGCCTGTGCCCGTATCGGCGCAATTCACTCCGTGGTGTTTGGCGGCTTTTCTCCCGAAGCACTCGCCGGCCGTATCGTTGACTGCGAATCGACTTTTGTTATCACTTGCGACGAAGGTGTTCGTGGCGGCAAACCTATTCCACTGAAGGAAAACACCGACACCGCGATCGACATTGCTGCCAAGCAATATGTCATGGTCAATAAAGTGCTGGTTGTGCGCCGTACCGGCGGCAAGACCGGTTGGGCACCTGGTCGCGACTTCTGGTACCATCAGGAAATTGCAAGCGTGAAGCCGCATTGCGAACCGGTCAAGATGCGGGCGGAAGACCCGCTATTCATTCTTTACACGTCGGGCTCCACCGGCAAGCCGAAGGGCGTGCTGCACACCACGGGCGGTTATCTTGTCTACACGTCGATGACGCATGAATATGTGTTCGATTACAAGGACGGCGATATCTACTGGTGTACGGCTGACGTCGGCTGGGTGACAGGCCACTCCTATATTGTCTACGGACCACTCGCCAATTGCGCGACTACGCTGATGTTTGAAGGCGTGCCGAACTTCCCGGATCAGGGTCGTTTCTGGGAAGTCATCGACAAACACAAAGTCAATATTTTCTACACCGCACCAACCGCACTTCGTTCGTTGATGGGCGCTGGCGATCACTTCGTCAAACGTTCCTCCCGCTCCAGCCTGCGGCTGCTCGGCTCGGTCGGAGAACCGATCAACCCAGAGGCATGGGAATGGTATTACCACGTGGTTGGTGAGGACCAGAGCCCGATTGTCGACACATGGTGGCAGACTGAAACCGGGGGTATTCTGATTTCACCACTGCCGGGTGCGACGGATCTTAAGCCCGGATCGGCAACCCGTCCGTTCTTCGGTGTCCAGCCACAGTTGGTGGATGCGGAAGGCAATGTGCTCGAAGGGCCGGCCGACGGCAATCTGTGCATCACAGACAGCTGGCCAGGGCAGGCACGAACGGTTTACGGCGACCATAACCGTTTCGTGGAAACCTACTTCTCCACCTACAAGGGCAAGTATTTCACCGGCGATGGCTGCCGACGTGACGAAGATGGTTATTACTGGATAACCGGACGTGTCGATGACGTGTTGAACGTCTCTGGCCACCGTCTCGGCACGGCGGAGGTCGAATCTGCGCTGGTCTCGCACCATCAAGTGTCGGAAGCAGCGGTGGTCGGTTATCCGCATTCCATCAAAGGACAGGGCATCTATTGCTATGTGACGCTGATGGCAGGGCAGGTCGGCGACGACGCATTGCGCGCGGAACTGGTCAAGCATGTCCGTAATGAAATCGGCCCGGTTGCCACCCCAGACAAGATCCAGTTTTCTCCAGGCCTGCCGAAAACCCGTTCCGGCAAGATCATGCGCCGCATTCTGCGCAAGATTGCCGAGGATGACTTCGGGTCTCTGGGAGATACATCGACCCTTGCCGATCCGGCTGTCGTTGAAGATCTCATCGCCAACCGTCAGAACAAGGCAGTGGCGGCATAAGCAAAAAACAAAGCAACAAAAAACCCGGCTACCGAAAAGTAGCCGGGTTTTTTAGTCGAAAATGACCGGCTTATTCGCCGCGAATTTTCTTCAGTTCGGCCAAAGCGGCGTCGACAACGTCTGCACCGATGGCTGCCTTGTGCTTTTCATAAACAACAGCCGACTTCTCACGAATACGGGCCTGCTCTTCTGGCGAAAGCGTGTTTACCTGCAGGCCTGCTTCCTTGATCTTCTCCAGAGATTTCTGGTTCAGTTCGCGGATAACCTTACGTTCTACGTCACGGCCAACGATGGCGCACTCGCGAAGAGCTGCCTGTTCTTCAGCTGTGTAGCTGTCGAAGATTGGCTTGGAGAAGAGGAACAGGAACGGCGTGTAAGCGTGGTTCGTTTCTGTAACAAACTTCTGAACTTCGTAGAACTTCGACGTATCGATAGTCACGTAGGGGTTTTCCTGCGCGTCGATAGCGTGTGTTTCCAGAGCGGAAAACACTTCACCAAAAGCCATTGGTGTCGCGTTGGCGCCAAGGTTCTGGAACGTGTCAAGGAAGATGTTGTTCTGCATCACGCGCACTTTCATGCCCGAGAAGTCTTCCCACTTGTTAACGGCCTGCTTGGAGTTGGACAGGTTACGGAAACCGTTTTCCCAGTAAGCAAGGTTTACGAGGCCCTGCTCTTCCAGCTTCTTGTTCAGCATGTCGCCGAATTCGCCGTCCATCAGGGCGTCAGCTTCCTTCGTATTGCCAACGAGGAATGGCAGGTCGAATACGCCGAGAGCCGGAATAAGGCCAACAAGTGGAGACGAAGACGTTACAACGGCTTCCTGAACGCCGGAACGCAGTGCTTGCGTAGCTTGCAAGTCGCCGCCGAGAGCGCCACCCCAGAATGCAGTCAACTTCAGCTTGCTGCCGGTCTTGTCGTTAAGGCAAGCCTGCATGGCTTCGATACCGTTACCAACAGGGTGGTCCTGGTTGATGCCGTTCGAAACGCGGATGTTGCGATCATTGAATTCCGCGAACGCTGGCGCTGCAGCGCCAACTGCGAAAGCAAATGCGGTGGTGGTCAGAAGAAGTTTTCTCATAATATCCTCCCTTGGACGGTTAGCGAGAAAGCAGGTTGACGATTAGCGAAGGTATTTCAACGGCACCAATACGATATCGGGGAACAGAACCAGAAGGAACAGGACCGCGATCTGGGCAAGGAGGAACGGCACAACACCGACCGTTACCTTACCGAGTGGAACACGACCGATGCCACTGACGACGTTCAGAACGACGCCGACTGGTGGCGTGATAAGGCCAATACATGTGTTCATGATAAACAACACACCGAAGTACACCGGATTGATACCCGCCTTCATGATGATTGGCATCAAGACAGGTGTCAGGATCAGAATCGTTGGCGTCAAATCGAGGGCAGTCCCGACGATCAGAACGAGCACCATGATGGCAAACATCAATAGCATCGGACGGTCGATCAGCGGCTCAATGAAACCGACGATTTCGTTCGGGATATTCGCAGCAGTGATCAGCCATGCGGAAACAAGAGCGGCGCAAACCAGGAACATGATGATCGACGTGCTTTTTGCAGCGCGCAAGAAAACATGGCCGAGGTCGGAAGGCTTCAGTTCTCGGTAAATGAAGACGCCGACAAACAAGGCGTACGCAGCGGCGACAACCGCAGCTTCGGTTGGCGTCATGATACCAGCCTTGATACCACCGAGAATGATGACTGGCATACCGAGAGCCCAACCGGCTCTAAACGTCGCCTGAAGACGCTCTTTTCCGCTGGTTTTCGGCAAAGGCTGAATATTATCCTTACGAACCACGAACAACCATGTACCAACCAGCGACAACCCCATCAAAATACCAGGAACGATGCCAGCCATGAACAACTGGGTGATCGAAACGTTGGCAGCAACACCAAAGACGATAAATGCCATGGAGGGCGGGATAACCGGCGCGATGATACCACCAGCGGCAATCAGGCCAGCAGAACGGGGAACGTTATAACCTGCCTTCGCCATCATCGGAATGAGGATAGCAGCCAGAGCTGCGGTATCAGCAGCAGCCGATCCAGAAATACTCGCCATGATAACTGCAGCAACAATGGCCACGATACCAAGACCGCCACGAATGTGACCGACAAGTGCAATTGCGAAATCGATGATACGGCGCGACAGACCACCGGAGTTCATCAACTCACCAGCGAGAATGAAGAACGGAATGGCAAGCAGAGTAAATGTATCTGCACCCTGAATCATGTTCTGGGCAATAATCTGCGTGTTGAACATGCCCATATAGGCCATGAGCACAACACCGCAGAACATCAAAGAGAATGCAACCGGAACCCCGATCGCCATGGCTCCGAGCAGGGAGCCAACAAAAACGAGAAGTGTCATGTATCAGCGCTCCGAAAGCTGTTCGATTGTCAGGTTTTCACCTGCAAAAGCGGCGATTTCTTCTTCGGTGACCCGACCGGTCAGCAACCGGAACAATCGCTCGAGAGCAATCAGGAAGAGACCTGCTCCTGTGAACAGGCCGACGCCATAAACCCAGATCATCGACAGGCCGGTGACCGGCGCATGCATACTGGCGTTGATGCCTGACTGCTTCCAGGTGCCCCAGAAGAAGATCGCAGAACAGCCAAGAATGACGAGGTTCGACAAAATCATGCAGAACACGCGCTTGCCGCGCGAAAGGAACATGACCAACGTTTCGATACCCATGTGACTATTTTCACGGAAGGTCAAAACGGCACCGATGAAGGTCAGCCAGACGAAGAAGTAGCGCGACATTTCTTCCGATATGTTGATACCGGAGTTCATGGTGTAACGCATGACGACATTCACAAAAACCATGATCGCCATGCCAGCAAGCAGAGCAACCAGAATGATCTCGAGAAGCCGGTAAAAAAGGTTGATCGCCTTTTGCATTTTCCCTCCCTGAGAAAACATGAGCAGACGTCGAAAGGTCCAGGATGCTTTCAAAAACGCACTGCTACTAAACTGAGAATGAGAAAAACGGGTGTTCGCTGGAACACCCGAAGTCCTTAAAGAAGGCCACGCCCGGCCAGATTGCGCATCAACGCCACGGTGCCGAATGTCCATTCAGGGCAATCGGAAGTCGAGGCAACCCGGTTGATGAGCTTGCCAAGCTTCGGGCTGGAGATTTCCACCCGGTCACCCTTTGCATGGGTAAAGCCGAGGCCTGGGCCATGACGATCCTTGACTGGAGCAAACATGGTGCCGAGGAAGAAGACCGCGCCATCAGGATACTGGTGATCACGGTTGAGAAGCTGCGATACCAGATTTTCAGGTGTGCGGCTGATGGCTTCCATCGGGCTGACGCCCGTCATGGTGAAGCCGTCTTCGCCTTCAACAACCAGAGAAATCTGCGACTTCTTGACATCTTCAAGCGTAAACTTGCCGTCAAACAGTCGGATAAACGGACCAATCGAGCAGGAAGCGTTGTTGTCTTTCGCCTTGCTGAGCAGAAGGGCTGAACGGCCTTCAAAGTCACGCAAGTTGACGTCATTACCCAAAGCAACACCGACGATACTACCGTCGGACGTGACCGCCAAAACCACTTCCGGCTCGGGATTATTCCACTGCGACTTCGGATGCACACCGATCAGTGCACCGCAGCCAACGGAGGACATGGGCTGAGCCTTGGAGAAGATTTCAGCGTCCGGGCCGATACCGACCTCGAGATACTGCGACCACAGACCCATATCCTGGAGAAGGGCCTTCACCTCGGCGGCCTTGGGAGAACCAGCTTCGAGACCCTTGAGATTGTCACCCAGCACAGGTGCCAGACGGCCACGGATTTCCTGCGCACGCAGCGGATCACCCTTGGCCTGCTCTTCGATGACACGTTCCAGCATGCTGTCGGCGAAGGTAACGCCAGCTGCCTTGACGGCCTGAAGGTCGTTTGGAGCAAGAAGCTCACCGGAAACGCCATCGAGGAAAGATTGTAAATCGCCCAACGCCGGGAAGGCGGAGACATCTGCCAGCAATTCGACAAGATTCTTCTTTTCGAGAACCTCGGACATGACAGGCGCGATTTTGGTAATATCGTAAAGGGTGCCGTCTTTCAGAACGACAGGGCAAGGGCCATTGGCAGCCTTGGACCAGACGCGACCAACCAGTACGGCAGTTGCAGCATCTTCAGGCAAAATCATATCTGTCGTGATCGACAAACGGTCAGTCATATTGTTCTCCTCCCACCCAGGCAATTCCAGCGGCTGCACTCCAAGCAGTCGTATTGTCTGGATGTCTGACAAGCTTTGACGATCTTCATAGTATGACTTTTGAGCCGAGTCCAGCGCATCGCCCAGAAAATGTCGTAAGCCTTAATTTTTATTGTGCGTCGCGTTATTGCACTTGCAACAAAAGCTGTCGACAGTTTCTGACGATTATCACGCCCAAAAGTCAAACCGGTCTGACAAGATATTGAAAAAATTCAACTGTCAGAACACGTCGAGATCGATGTTTAGCCGCTTGGCAGCACCCATGATATGTTTACGCATCGCATCACGTGCCATCACGACATTTCGCGATGCAATAGCTTCGCGCAAAATCACATGCTCATTGATAGTGACCTCAAGGATTTCTCCATAGACGGCGCGTGAAAATGCGGTGTTGATCGCCAGGCTGATACGCTGCGCGATAAAGCCCAGAAAAATCAGGAAATATTCATTACCCGTCGCTTCGGCCATGGCGCGGTGAAAGTCGAGGTCGGCTTCAACGCCGTCCTTCGACCACTCAATGGCATTGCGCATGCCGTAGATAGCCTTGTCGAATTTTTCCAGATGTTCGGGCTTATGATGAAGGGCTGCAAGTCCGGCCGCATCGATTTCCAGCGACATGCGAAGCTGCATCAGATCACGGAAGTTTTCGGGATCATTAAGCGCGGATTGCTCAATGCGCACCGAAAGCCTTTGCCGTGGATCGGTCACGAAGGCACCGACACCCTGACGGGTCTCGACAAAGCCTTCATTACGCAGCTGGGCAATTGCTTCACGGATCACTGAACGGCTGACACCAAAGGTCTTCGCCAGAATGTGCTCGGTCGGCAATCTGTCGCCCGGCCCCAATTTTGATTCGGTGATCTCGCGCGTGATTTCGGCGGCAATTCTGCCGGGCAAATGTTCATTGCGATGAATCTGGTTGAATTCGAGCGACATGCGGCCTCCCAGCCCTTACAGCTTCGTACCCTTTGCGAGGGTCGACGATTGAACGGAAAGGCAAGCCGAGCCTGCCGTCATATTTGCTCAAGAGCGGCCCGTGAGAGCCGCTCTCGAATTCCTCCGAGCATTAGCTATGCGCTTGCAGGGTGATCTGGCAACCGGGATTCATACGAAACTCCGGATCGAACGCCTTTTTCAAGTTCATGATCATGTTTCGCTGAACTTCAGGCAGACGTGCCTCAAAATCGCTGCGCTTCAAGCGACCGATGCCATGCTCGGCACTGATGCTGCCGACGTAACGGTCAAGAACCTCGTTCACCAGCACCTTCGACTTGTAGATGTAGGCATCGCGCTCTTCGCGGCTGGAGCCATCCGGCGGCAGAACGTTGAGGTGAACGTTGCCGTCACCGACATGGCCGTAAGATACAGCAAGGCATTCCGGCAGCTTTGCGTGCAGTTCGGCTTCTGCCTCAGCGACAAATTCAGCGAGCTTGGAAAGCGGCACCGAGATATCGGTACGCATATGCGCACCGCGCAGCGCCTGACCTTCATTCATGCCTTCGCGGAACAGCCACAGCGACTGCGCCTGTGCACGCGACGACGCGATAACGCCGTCCAGCACCAGACCATCTTCCATCACACCTTCCAGGAAACGGCCCATCAAGTCAGCCGTATCCACCAGACCGGAACCGGAAATTTCCATCAGCACATAGGCTGGATAGTCGCCCGCGATCGGCATTTTGAGATCCGGAATGGCTTCGATTGCCAGTGTGAAGGCAACAGGCGGCATGAACTCGAAGGCCGACATCAGGTCACAGCATTCGCGGCGCGCACGACGGTAAAGCTTGATGGCATCATCCAGCGAGTTGAGGCCAAGAAGAGCTGTCTCGACATGTTCCGGGTTCGGATAAAGCTTGACCGAAACCGCAGTGATAATGCCAAGCGTACCTTCTGCACCGATGAACAGTTGCTTGAGGTCAACACCACGGTTGTCCTTGCGCAGGGTCGAAAGGCCGTTCCAGATCGTTCCGTCCGGCAGCACAACCTCAAGACCAAGCACCAGTTCACGTGTCATACCGTAACGCAGGACGTTGATACCGCCGGCATTGGTGGAGACATTGCCGCCCATACGGCAACTGCCCTGCGCACCAAGCGACAGCGGGAAGAACATGCCTTGTTCGGCAACGGCATCCTTGAATTCAGATAGGATGCAGCCGGCTTCAACGACAGCCGAAAAATCATCCGCATCAATGGCGCGAATAGCATTCATACGTTCAAGGCTGATAACGACCTGGCGGGCAGGATCATCAGGCGTGCCACCGAGAACCAGACCTGTATTACCGCCCTGCGGGATGATCGCCAGACCTAGCTCGGCACAAGCGCGAACGGCTGCCGATACGTCTTCCGTCGAACGGGGCCTGATCACGGCAACCGCAGAGCTTTTCACGTCGCCATGCCAATCGCTGCAATAACGCTGCATGTCTTCCTGCGCCGTCAAAAGCAAACCTTCGCCCAGCACCGCCTTGAGCTTCTCGCGCAGGCTTTCAGTCCCGCTAACCGCATCGGCCATGTTATACCCTCTATAATGACTGTTCCTGCCCACGCATCAGATGCGGCGATCGCCGTGTCGTTTTTGGCTGTGCGTGAAAAATACTATTTTCAAACCGACCATATAAGGTTATCAGACAACCCTACAAGATATTTTCTCACGATACAGCAATCAAAGTGTTTCAAGCCAGGGATTAGGTTAAGGCTGGAACACGCAAAGGGAGGCATTAATGCATATTGCAATTATCGGCGCGGCAGGCATGGTTGGCCGCAAACTCACTGAACGCCTTGTTCGTGATGGCGCTCTGGATGGCAAGACCATCGAAAAGTTCACTCTGCTCGACGTCATTCAGCCTGAGAAGCCAGCAGGCTTTACCGGTGCTGTTGAAACCCGCGCCGCCGATCTCTCGGCGTCAGGCGAAGCTGAAAAGCTGGTTGAAAGCCGCCCGGACGTGATTTTCCACCTCGCCGCCATCGTATCGGGCGAAGCAGAGCTGGACTTCGACAAGGGTTACCGCATCAACCTTGATGGCACCCGTTATCTCTTTGATGCCATTCGCATTGCCAACGGCAAGGATGGCTACAAGCCACGCGTTGTCTTCACGTCTTCGATTGCGGTATTTGGCGCACCACTGCCTTATCCGATCCCTGACGAATTCCACACCACACCGCTGACAAGCTACGGCACCCAAAAGGCAATTTGCGAACTTCTGCTGTCCGATTACAGCCGTCGCGGTTTCTTTGAAGGTATCGGCATTCGTCTGCCAACCATCTGCATTCGTCCCGGCAAGCCAAACGCCGCAGCATCGGGTTTCTTTTCCAACATCCTGCGCGAGCCACTGGTTGGTCAGGAAGCAGTCTTGCCAGTTCCAGAAAGCGTTCGTCACTGGCACGCTTCGCCGCGCTCTGCCGTCGGCTTCCTCATCCATGGCGCGACTATCGACGTTGCAAAGGTTGGTCCACGCCGCAACATCTCCATGCCGGGCCTCAGCGCCACCGTTGGCGAACAGATCGAAGCACTGCGCAAGGTTGCCGGTGAAAAGGCTGTTGGCCTCATCCGTCGCGAACCGAACGAAATGATCATGCGCATGTGCGACGGCTGGGCACCCGGCTTTGAAGCAAAGCGCGCACGCGAACTCGGCTTCACCGCTGAAAACTCCTTCGAAGAGATCATTCGCGCCCACATCGACGACGAACTCGGTGGAAACATCTGATGGGCAACGTGGGAGGGAAAGCAACAATCGCGTTTATCGGCACCGGCCTTATGGGCGGGCCGATGGCTCACAACCTGTTGAAGAACGGGTTTACCGTGCGTGTCTGGAACCGCAGCGTTGAAAAGGCTGAGGCACTTGTCACTCACGGTGCAGTATTGGCTCCCTCCCCGGCAGAGGCTGCCACGGGCGCGGATATTGTCGTCACCATGCTGAGCGACGGCCAGGCCGTTGGTGAAGTGCTGTTTGAGAAGGGCGTTGCCAACGCTCTAAAAAAAGGCGCGGTCATTATCGACAGCAGTTCGATCGCTCCACCGATTGCCCGCGAACATGCCGGCAAACTCGCGGAGATCGGATTGGCTCACGTCGACGCTCCGGTATCCGGTGGCGTTCCCGGCGCGACCGCTGGAACGCTGGCCATCATGGCCGGCGGCGACGAGAAAATCGTTGCCAGCCTGGCAGATGTTTTTGCTGCCATGGGCCGCGTGACTTATGTTGGTCCTTCCGGTGCAGGCCAACTTTGCAAACTCGCCAACCAGCAGATTGTTGCCGTAACGATTGGCGCTGTGGCGGAAGCCATGATGCTGGTGGAAGCCGGTGGCGCATCCCGCGAAGGTTTCCGCAATGCTATCCGTGGCGGTTTTGCCGAAAGCCGCATTCTGGAACTGCATGGCGAGCGCATGGTGAAGCGTAATTTCGTGCCCGGCGGTCCTTCCAAATTCCAGCTCAAGGACCTCAATGGCGTCATGGCCATGGCGGAACAACTGTCGCTTGATTTGCCGCTGACGGCACAGGTTAGGCAGGAATTTGCCGACTTCGTTAATGACGGCGGCGCCGATATCGATCATAGCGGTCTGCTGATCCACCTTGAAAAACTGAACAACCGTCAGAAGGACTGAGCTGCGCCATGGCCCAAGAGATTACCGGAAAACGCCGCTTGCGTTCGCAGGACTGGTTTGACAACCCCGATCACATCGACATGGCAGCGCTCTATCTCGAGCGCTTCATGAACTACGGCGTGACGCCGGAAGAACTTCGTTCCGGCAAGCCCGTCATCGGCATTGCCCAGAGCGGCAGCGACCTGACCCCATGCAACCGGGTCCATGTTGAGTTGGTCAAGCGCGTGCGCGACGGCATTCGTGATGCCGGTGGTATTCCGATCGAATTCCCCACCCATCCGATCTTCGAGAACTGCAAACGCCCGACAGCAGCCCTCGACCGCAACCTTGCCTATCTTGGTCTGGTCGAAATTCTCTACGGTTACCCGCTCGATGGCGTCGTTCTGACCACCGGCTGCGACAAGACTACGCCATCTGCGCTGATGGCAGCCAGCACGGTCGACATTCCGGCCATTGTTCTATCCGGCGGCCCAATGCTTGACGGATATCACGACGGTGATCTGGTTGGCTCCGGCACGGTGATCTGGCGTATGCGCCGCAAATACGGTGCAGGTGAAATCACCCGCGAAGAATTCCTCGAGGCAGCACTCGAATCGGCACCATCGGTCGGCCACTGCAACACCATGGGTACAGCATCGACCATGAACGCCATGGCTGAAGCGCTCGGCATGTCGCTAACCGGCTGCGGAGCCATTCCTGCCGCCTACCGCGAGCGGGGCCAGATGGCTTACCGTACCGGCAGACGCGCCGTGGAACTGGTCATCGAAGACATCAAGCCATCGGACATCCTGACCCGCGAATCCTTCCTCAATGCCGTTCGCGTCAACTCCGCCATTGGTGGTTCCACCAATGCCCAGCCGCACCTTGCTGCCATGGCGCAGCATGCCGGTGTCGAGTTGAAGGAAGAGGACTGGCAGGTTCACGGTTACGACATTCCACTGCTGGCCAACGTACAGCCGGCCGGCAAATGGCTGGGTGAAAAATACCACCGCGCAGGCGGCACGCCGGCGATCATGTGGGAACTGCTGCAAGCCGGAAAACTGGATGGCAGCTGTCGCACCGTTACCGGCAAGACGATGGCGGAAAACCTGTCAGGCCGCGAAGCCACCGACCGTGACGTTATTCTGCCCTATGATGCGCCGTTAAAAGAGCGTGCAGGTTTCCTTGTTCTGAAGGGCAATCTGTTCAATTTCGCCATCATGAAAACCAGCGTTATCTCCGACGAGTTCCGCCAACGTTATCTGAGCGAACCGGGTAATGAAGGTGTGTTCCAGGGCAAATGCGTGGTATTCGACGGCTCTGAGGATTATCACGCCCGCATCAACGATCCTTCGCTGGATATCGATGAGCGTACGATCCTGGTTATTCGTGGCGCTGGTCCGCTCGGTTGGCCGGGCTCTGCCGAAGTGGTCAACATGCAGCCACCGGATGCACTGTTGAAGCGTGGTATTACCAGCCTGCCGACCATTGGCGACGGACGCCAGTCCGGCACGGCCGACAGCCCTTCCATTCTCAATGCATCACCTGAAAGTGCGGCAGGTGGCGGATTGGCCTGGTTGCGTTCCGGAGACATTATCCGCATCGACTTTAACGTCGGAGAATGCAATATGCTCGTCCCGGACGAGGAGATTGCCCGCCGCAAGGCTGATGGTATCCCTCCGGTTCCGGCAGATGCCACGCCGTGGCAGCGCATCTATCGAAAGTCGGTTACCCAGCTTTCGGATGGTGCAATTTTGGAAGGTGCAGCAGATTTTCGCCGGATCGCCGAGAAAATGCCGCGGCACAATCATTGACCGCAAGGTCCGAGCATGAACAGGGAGCATGTTTTTAAATGACCATCTATCAAAATCTTATTGCCGGTGAGTGGACTGGAACCAACAGTTCGCAGAACATCAATCCATCTGACACCAACGAAGTTGTTGGCCTTTACGCGCAGGCTTCTTCTGAAGATGCCCAGTCTGCTATCGCAGCCGCCAAGGCAGCATTCCCTGCATGGTCGCGTTCCGGCATTCTGGAGCGTCACAGCATTCTGAAGAAGACTGCGGACGAAATCCTTGCTCGCAAGGAAGAACTCGGCGCGCTTCTGGCCCGTGAAGAAGGCAAGGTTCTGGCTGAAGGTATCGGCGAAACCATCCGCGCTGCGCAGATCTTTGATTTCTTTGCTGGCGAAGCACTGCGTCTGGCCGGTGAGGTTCTGCCGTCTGCCCGTCCAAACATCGGTGTTGAAATCACCCGCGAACCGCTCGGCGTTATTGGCATCATCACGCCATGGAACTTCCCGATCGCTATTCCAGCGTGGAAGATCGCACCTGCACTGTGCTACGGCAACACCATCGTCTTCAAGCCTGCCGATCTGGTTCCAGGTTGCGCATGGGCCATCGTTGACATCCTGCACCGCGCAGGCCTGCCAAAGGGCGTTCTGAACCTCGTTATGGGCCGTGGCTCGGTCGTTGGTCAGGCCATGCTTGACAGCAAGGACCTTGCCGGCATCACCTTCACCGGTTCGACAGGCACTGGCCAGCGCGTTGCAGCGTCTTCACTGCCGTTCAACCGTAAATTCCAGCTTGAAATGGGTGGCAAGAACCCGTTCGTCGTTCTCGACGACGCTGATCTCGGCGTTGCCGTTGAAGCTGCTGCAAACTCCGGCTTCTACTCCACCGGACAACGTTGCACGGCATCTTCGCGCATCATCGTGACCGAAGGCATCCACGACAAGTTCGTGGCCGCCCTGACCGAACGTCTTGCCAAGATCAACGTTGGCAACGCGCTCGACAAGGACACCCATGTTGGTCCGGTTGTTGATGAAAAGCAGCTCAAGCAGGACACCGATTACATTGAAATCGGCAAGAAGGAAGGCGCGAAGCTGGCCTTCGGTGGCGAAGTGCTCAAGCGCGACACCCCCGGCTTCTTCCTGCAGCCTGCTCTGTTTACCGAAGCGACCAACGACATGCGTATTTCGCAGGAAGAAATCTTCGGACCGGTTGCTGCTGTTATCCGCGTCAAGAACTACGACGAAGCGCTGGCTGTTGCCAACGACACGCCGTTTGGTTTGGCATCCGGTATCGCCACCACCAGCCTGAAGCACGCCACCCACTTCAAGCGCAATGCTGAAGCTGGTATGGTCATGGTCAACCTGCCAACCGCAGGCGTGGACTTCCACGTTCCGTTTGGTGGACGCAAGGCATCGTCCTTTGGTCCTCGCGAACAGGGCAAGTACGCTTCAGAATTCTTCACCACTGTGAAGACAGCTTACACTCTGGCCTGATCCGCCAACGAATTATGAGACAAGACGATCCCCGGCCAAGCGCCGGGGATTTTCGTTTGGCCACCTGAAACGCGTCATCCTTTTGCGGTTTGACTGGCCGCAAAACCGTCTTATGGTTTTGCCGACCTACCCCGTGCCCCATCCCCGCCTGAAAGGATATCCCGCATGACCAGTATTGCAATGATTGAAGCCGCACGTCAGCGTATTGGCGATCAGGCGCGCCGCACACCATTGCTGTCCTCTCACTTTCTGGATGAGATTGCCGGGCGAAAAATCCTTGTGAAAGCTGAGTGCTTGCAGCGAACCGGCTCTTTCAAATTCCGCGGAGGATGGTCCGCCGTTTCAGCATTGGATCCAGATGTTCGAAGTCGCGGCGTTATTGCCTTTTCCTCTGGTAATCACGCGCAGGGCGTTGCTCATGCCGCAGCGCTGCATGGTGTACCCTCCGTCATCATCATGCCGGAAGATGCTCCGAAGATCAAAATAGATAACACCAAGGCATTTGGCGCAGAGGTGGTGCTTTTTGACCGTGCCAAGGATGATCGTGATGCGCTTGGCGCCCGTCTGGCCAGCGAGCGCCAACTGACGTTGATCAAACCCTTCGATGAACCTCAGGTCATTGCGGGCCAAGGTACCGTTGGTCTAGAAATCGCAGAACAGGCGGCAGAACTGGGCATTCAAAAAGCTGACGTCCTGATCCCTTGCGGTGGCGGTGGACTGACCTCCGGCATCGCACTTGCATTGGAGGCCAAGGCACCGGGCCTGACCGCCCGCCCCTGCGAACCCGAAGACTTCGATGACACAACCCGCTCTCTGAAAAGCGGTAAGATCGAAAGAAATGCCAGATTGGCCGGGTCACCGTGCGACGCCATCATCACACCGCAACCGGGCAACATCACTTTTCCAATCATGAAAGCCCTGTGTGGTGAGGGAATCGTGGTTACTGAAGAAGAAGCTTTGCAAGCCATGGTCTTGGCATTCACACGTCTCAAAATCGTGCTGGAGCCCGGTGGTTCCGTAGCACTTGCCGCCGCACTTTTTCGCGGCGATGCACTTTCTGGTGACGAAGTTATTGTTGTCGCGTCAGGCGGCAATGTCGAGCCGGACGTCATGCGCGGCGCACTCTCCCGGTACGCCTGATGGATCGGGCAGCCTTAAACTTTATGCCAAATGAGCCAGCGACGGAACCGACTGGGCCAAGCGGCGTTCTTTAGACGGAGATGAGGACAGGCTTTGCTCGATCGAGGCCAAAAACATCAGTATTTTTCCGAAGGGGCCGCATGGTTGAAAATTTATCTCTACACAATTGGTAGAGATAAGATTAATCTTTGTTAACAGTCGGCAAAGCCGCAATGGAGGAAACCGCGATGACCTATATGAAGGCAGAGAAAGTCAAAACTTTTTCGACATCGTCTACACCCCGGAGCACGTGGAGCAGCACGCTGAACAGTGCACTTGTCGGCGCAAGCTTCCTGTTTGTCGCAGCTGTGGTCTGCGGACTGTTTGCCTAATATTTTTTTAAAAATCCTCCCATATTTTAAGAAAAGGCCGGTTGTTAAACTGGCCTTTTTATTGTCCGGGAGATCGCTTTCACGCCTTGAGGTAATCCTCGACCAGTTCTGCCCAGAACGCCGTGCCGATCGGCAGAATGTCATCATTGAAGTCATATTTGGGATGGTGAAGCGGCGGATCGTTTTCCGTGCGCGCACTGCCCAGGAAGAAATATGCACCGGGCCGCTTTTCCAGCATATAGGCAAAATCTTCAGCCCCCATCGAGGGGCGCTGCATCTCGGCTACATTGTCATCTCCGGCAAAATGTCGAGCAAGATCAAAGATATAATCCGTTTCAACCTTGTGATTGATTGTGGCGTTATAACCACGCTGATAGTCGATATCGACACTCATGCCGTAGCTTGCGGCCTGTCCTTCCGCGATCTGACGAATGCGCTTTTCCAGCTCATCACGCACTCCGGGATCGAAGGAACGAATGGTCAGCGACATCTGCGATGTCTCGGGAATGACGTTACTTGCAACACCGGCATGGAACGCCCCAACCGTCACGACGGCCGACAGCTGCGGGTGAATGTTGCGCGACACGATGGTCTGTAACGCCATGATGATGCTTGCACCCGCCACGATCGGATCTGAAGCATCCTGGGGCTCGGCTCCATGCCCTCCATAACCCTTTACGGTGATGGTGCATTCATCGACGGCCGCCAGCAGCGGTCCGTCACGGAGGATAAACTTGCCAAAAGGCTGGCCGGGATCATTGTGCAGGCCAAATACCGCATCACAGGGGAATTTTTCGAACAGGCCGTCCTCAATCATAATGCGGGCCCCACCGAAATTTTCCTCGGCGGGCTGGAAAATCAGGTGCACGACGCCGTCGAAATTGCGGCGCTCGGCAATGATCTTGGCCGCGCCCAGCAACATTGCCGTATGACCATCGTGTCCGCAGGCATGCATCACGCCGGGATGCTCGCTCTTATACGCGGCACCGGTTTCCTCATGAATCGGCAGCGCGTCAATATCCGCCCGGATACCGACAGAACGCGTGGAACTGCCATTGCGAAGAGTGGCGACAACACCTGTACCGGCCAGACCGCGCGTTACCTCATAGCCCAGAGCCACCAGCTGTTCCGCGACAAAATCCGAGGTCTTGAATTCCGAAAGCCCGATTTCAGGAAACCGGTGCAAATGCTGTCGCGTGGCAACCACGTCGGGCATGTGGTTTGCAAATTTTTGTGAAACGGAGAATTGGCGCGTCATGATCAGCTTCCGGTTTATTCAGTCATACGAACATGTGCTTGGACAATCGAGATCCGACACACTGAAAGATGAAGCTTTAGCAGCATCCGGACAGGCTTGTAAGGCCTCCACATGGTCCGTGAATTTCACCAAAGCAGCGGGGCAAAAATGACTTTGCGGCCCCGACTACGTTTTGTCGCGCAAAGGGGCCAAGGCCATTGAAATGATTCAACTCTTGCATCCAAACGCAACAGGTGGCATGGAACTGTAAATGGTCCGGTTTGGTCTTTTGCTACAGGCGGTTAAACGTTCTTACGAGTGAAATGATGATCACGAAGGTAAAACCGGAAAACCATGTTGGCTTGGGGGGAGTTCGCCAGATCGCACGCGATTGCTGGGGCAGTTTGTCCTGAAGAATGCGCTTGCCTCAAACGACTGATATTCAACGATTTCCGACACTGCGACCCAAAAATGCCACTATCATGGGAAAGCAGAGTTGTAGTGAATTAATGACTGTCTGAACAAAAAATCCATATTTTCGTTCAGACTATAGACTGGCCTGCCCGCAACGCCGAAAGTCCTTTTTGATGTTGCGAAGCGGGTAAACAATTAAATCTTTCATCACACAGAATTACGAGCCGATGTCCTTCCATATCACGCCGAAAGCCGCCGCCCGTGAAGCCGAGAGCAAGCAGATCGATCACAACGATTCGATCCGCTCTGACTATCTTGCTATGGAGGAGCTGAATGCATATGGCGCCTCTCTGTCGCGGGACGGTGCAAGTGACCTCCCTGGGTTCATGAGCTTCGATTTCTTCGCCCGCCACCGGGAGAATGAAAAGGAGATTTTACGCGTCTATCGCGCAACAGCGGCCGATGTAGAAAATGGCGCAACGATCACGCCGGCGGCCGAATGGTTGCTGGACAATCACTACGTCATCGAGGAAGCCATTCAGGAAGTTCGGCGCGATTTCCCGCGACGCTTCTATCGCCAGCTTCCAACCATGCAGATCGGTGATGTCACTATCCCGCGCGTCATGGCGCTGGCATGGCTTTATGTTGCCCACACGCACAGCACGGTTTCCCGTGAAAGCCTGACGGCACTGATTGAAGGTTACCAGACCACAAATACCCTGCAGATCGGCGAGCTTTGGGCGCTTCCGTCCATCCTGCGTTTTGTGCTTATCGAAAACCTGCGCCGCATCGCGTTTCGCGTCGACCGCTCGCGTCGTATGCGCCAGAAGGCCAATGAGGTTGCCGACGAGATCATTCGCCTGAATGACCCGGAAGCATCCGTCGAGGTTCTCAAACGCATCGACAATTTCGCTGAAGATCGCACCTTCGCGACGCAGTTCCTGTATCGCCTACGCAACGGTTCGCAGAGCTCAGGTTTCGCCGTCTCCTGGCTGGAAGAGCGCCTGATCAGCGCCGGTACAGACGCCGAAGAAGTGATGATGGCGGAGCATAACCGCCTCGCCTCTGGCAACGTGACGATGGGCAACATCGTCAAGAGCCTGCGTGAAATCGACGATACCGAATGGTCTGTATGGTTTGAAGAGGTCAGCCATATCGACAAGGTGCTGCGTGAGCACACCGATTACAGCGTTCTGGATTTCGGTTCGCGCAACACCTACCGCAACACGATCGAGCTGCTGGCGCGCCGTTCCGGTAAGACAGAAGTGGAAGTGGCACAGCTGGCGGTCGACATGGTCACCGCAGCAGAACAGGCCAATGAACACCATCCGCATGTTCCTAACGTCGGCACATTCCTGGTCGGACGCCGCCGCAAGGAGTTGGAGGAAGCGATTGGCTATCGCCCGCTGATTGCCCAGCATGTCGTTCGTTCGGTGCGCAAATTCCATTGGATGGCAGTTGCGGTTCCAGTTGTTCTGCTGACAGTGCTTGCCATGACCGTAGCCGGTTGGCTGCTGGGTCGCGCCGGCATGGAATGGTACGTCATTCTTGCCTTCCTGCTGATGTTTTCTCTGCCTGCATCCGAAGGTGCAACGGGCCTGTTCAACACCTTGGTCACGCTGTTCGTCAAGCCGTTCCGGCTTGTCGGATACGAGTTCAAGGAAGGCATCCCGCAGGATGCCCGCACGCTTGTTGCGGTTCCCTGTCTGATTACCAACCGCGATAGCGTCGATGAACTCGTGCGTAACCTCGAGGTCCATTACCTCGCCAATCCGCATGGCGCGATTTCCTTTGCGCTGATCAGCGACTGGCGTGACGCCAAGACCGAGGAAATGGCCGGCGACCAGGAAGTTCTGGATTATGCCCGCAAGGAAATAGCGCGTCTCAATACGCGTTACCCATACAGTGACGGCCAGCGTTTCCACATTTTCCACCGCCGTCGTCTCTACAATCCGTCCGAAGGCGTGTGGATGGGCTGGGAGCGCAAGCGCGGCAAACTGCACGAACTGAATCTGCTTCTGCGCGGCGACAAGGACACCAGCTTTATCGCAGGTCTCGAAAATGTACCGCTCGATGTCCGTTACGTTATGACGCTTGATGCCGACACACGCCTGATGCGTGAAGCAGTTACCAAGCTTGTCGGCAAGATGCACCACCCGATCAACCGCCCGGTTCACGATCCAGAAACCGGACGTGTCATCTACGGTTACGGCCTTCTGCAGCCGCGTGTAACGCCATCCCTGACCACGGGCAAAGACGCTTCGGTGTTCCAGCGCGTCTATTCGATCAACCGAGGTATCGACCCTTACGTCTTTACCGTGTCGGACGTCTATCAGGACTTGACCGCCGAAGGCACCTTTACCGGCAAGGGCCTTTACGACATTGACGCGTTTGAAACCGCCCTTAAGGGTCAGGTGGATGAAAACGCCGTTCTCAGCCACGACCTTCTCGAAGGTTCGTTTGCGCGCTGCGCCCTGATCACCGACGTTGAGCTGGTCGAAGATTTCCCGACCCGTTACGAAGTGGAAGTATCACGCCAGCATCGCTGGGCACGTGGCGACTGGCAGCTGCTGCCTTACATTCTGGAAGCCAAGCGTGGTGTGACAGCCATTGGCCGCTGGAAGATGATCGACAACCTCCGTCGCTCGCTGACGCCGATCGCATGGTTCTTCGCATCTGTTCTCGGCTGGTACTTCATGGACCCGCTCGGCGCGCTGATCTGGCAGATCCTGCTGATCTTCTCGCTGTTTGTGGCTCCGACCCTGTCCATTCTTTCGGGCATTGTTCCGCCAAGCACCGACATCATTCCACGCGCGCATTTCCACACGCTTTGGTCTGAAATTCGCGCCACAAATGCGCAGGTTGCTCTGCGTATCGTGTTTATTGCTGATTCTGCCTGCATGATGACCGACGCGATTGGTCGCTCGCTTTACCGCCTGTTTGTCAGCCACAAGCTGATGCTGGAATGGAAAACGGCGGCAAGCGTGCAATCCAGCGCGCAGGGCAGTATTACCGACTATTACCGCACCATGTGGCATGCACCGGTTATCGCGCTTTTGGGTCTGCTGTTTGCGGCACTTCCAGGCGACAATGCCTTCCTGGTCGGGATTCCATTTGCTGTGCTGTGGGTATTGTCTCCAGTCGTCGCCTGGTATGTCAGCCAGTCGGCTGAAACCGAAGACCGTCTGTTTGTGGCCGATCACGTCTCTGACGAATTGCGCAAGATCGCGCGTCGGACATGGCGTTATTACGAAGAGTTTGTCACGCCCGAGCAGAACCACCTGCCGCCGGACAACTTCCAGGAAACACCGCAGCCGCTTGTTGCCGAGAGAACGTCTCCGACCAATATCGGCGTTTATCTGCTGTCGGTGATTTCGGCCCGCCATTTCGGTTGGATCAGCTTTGCAGACACCATCGACCGGATGGAAAAAACCATCACCACCGTCGAGAGCATGGAGAAATACCGCGGCCACCTGCTCAACTGGTACCACACCGATACGCTGGCGCCTCTTGGCCCGCACTATATTTCGGCGGTGGACAGCGGTAACCTTGCGGGTCATTTGATTGCGGTGTCGTCTGCGTGCCGTGAATGGTGTGAAGCGCCATCCGCTCACCTTCAGGGCAACCTCAATGGTATTGGCGACGTCGCCGGTATTCTTCAGGAATGCCTCAAGTCCCTGCCGGACGATCGCAAGAACCTGCGACCGCTGCACCGTCGTCTCGAAGAGCGCATCACCGGCTTTGCCAATGCCTTAGCATCGGTCAAGCGCGAACACGAGTTTGCATCGATCCGCGTCATCAATCTTGCTGTGCTGGCACGTGACATCCAGAAACTCGCTTTCAACCTTGATCACGAGGTCGATTCCACACAGAGCGCCGAAGTCACCCATTGGGCGGCACTTCTGGTCAATGTCTGTGAAGCACATATCTCTGACAGCGCTTTCGACCTGACCAATATTGAACCGGTGCGTCAGCGACTCGCCGCTCTGCGTGACCGCGCGCGCTCCCTCGCCTTCTCGATGGACTTTACCTTCCTTTATCGCAAGGATCGTCGTCTACTTTCAATTGGTTACCGCGCAGATAGCAAGGAATTGGACGAAGCCTGCTACGACCTTCTGGCATCCGAGTGCCGTCTGACCAGCCTTTTCGCCATTGCCAAGGGCGATCTGCCAACCGAACACTGGTATCGTCTTGGCCGCCAGGTCGTGCCGGTTGGTGCGCAGGGTGCGCTGGTATCATGGTCCGGCTCCATGTTCGAATATCTGATGCCGCCACTGGTCATGCAGGAGCGTCAGGGTGGTATTCTCAACCAGACCAACAATCTTGTGGTTGTTGAACAGATGAACCACGGTCGTCGCCTCGGCACGCCGTGGGGCATTTCTGAAGCGGCCTTTAACGCCCGCGACCACCAGATGAACTACCAGTACACTAACTTTGGTGTGCCGAGCCTCGGTCTCAAACGTGGCCTTGGCCAGAACGCAGTGATCGCACCTTATGCGTCGATCCTCGCCAGCCAGTACAATCCGGAAGCAGCCCTCGAAAACCTCGAGAAGCTGCGTAAACTCGGCGCACTTGGCCAATATGGTTTCCACGACGCCGTGGACTTCACGCCAACCCGCGTGCCGGATGGCAAGACATGCGCCGTGGTTTACAACTACTATGCCCACCACCACGGCATGTCGATTGCAGCCATTGCCAACGTGGTGTTCGACGGCCGTCTGCGTGAACTTTTCCATTCCGATCCGGTTATCGAAGCCGCGGAACTGCTGTTGCAGGAAAAGGCACCGCGCGAAATACCGGTCATGAGCGCCAAATACGAGCCGGAAACACCCGGCAAGGAACAGGCAGATCTGTTGCGCTCGGAAGTGCGCACCGTGACAGACCCGGCCATCAAGGACCGCGAAGTCGTGTTCCTGTCTAACGGTCACTATTCGACCATGCTAACCGCCACCGGTTCGGGTTACTCCCGCTGGAACGGCCTTGGCATATCCCGCTGGAAAGCAGATCCGACCGAAGACCGTTGGGGCACCTTCATCTTCCTACGCGACACGACGACAGGTGAATGGTGGAGCGCAACCACGGAACCAAGAGTAGCCGAGGGAGAAAAGACAAAGGTCGTGTTCAGCGATGACAAGGCCGAGTTCCATAAGACCACAGGCGACCTGACCAGCACCGTCGAATGCATTGTCGCCACCGAGCATGATGCCGAAGGGCGTCGTGTAACATTGCTGAACGTTGGTTCGGAAGACCGTTACATCGAAGTGACGTCCTATATGGAGCCGGTCATTGGTGCAGAAGACGATGACAACGCACACCCTGTCTTCTCACGCATGTTCCTGCAAACCGAAATCGGCCGTCGTGGCGACGTCATTCGGGCATGGCGAAATAAACGCACCCCGAATGAACCGGGCACCGTTATCGCGCACCTGACAGCCGACACCACCGGTACATCGCGTCCGACAGAATTCGAAACCGATCGCAGACGCTTCATCGGCCGCGGCCGCACGCTTGCGGAAGCAGCAGCCTTTGATTCCGGCGCAAGCCTTTCAGGTTCGGACGGCGTTACGCTCGATCCAATCCTGTCTCTGCGCCGTGTTGTCCGCGTTCCGGCCGGCAAGAAAGTCAGCATCATCTTCTGGACGATTGCTGGACCAAGCCGCGAAGAAGTCGATAAGGCGATTGACCGCTACCGTCACCCGGATGCGTTTGCCCACGAGCTTGTTCATGCCTGGACAAGAACCCAGGTGCAGATGCGCCACGTTGGCGTTACCTCGCAGCAGGCTGCCGCTTTCCAGCATCTCGGCCGTTATCTGGTCTATCCGGACATGCACATGCGCATCGATGCGGCGACTGTCCAAAACACGCTCGCATCACAACGCAAGCTCTGGCCATTGTCCATTTCGGGCGATTATCCGATCTTCAGCCTGCGCATCAATGACGACATGGACATGGAAATTGCGCGTGAGGCGCTCAGTGCCCATGAATATCTACGTTCGCGCGGTGTACTGTTCGATCTGGTAATCGTTAATGAACGCGCCACCTCTTACGCGCAGGACATGCAGCACGCGCTGGATGTCATTTCCGAAGGACAGCGCCGTATCAACCCGGCAGATGGCGGCAAACCGCATGTCTTCTCCGTCCGCAAGGATTTGACGGATGAGGAAACATGGGCAGCCTTGCTGGCTGCGTCACGCGTTGTCCTGCACGCCCGCAATGGCAAGATTGTCGATCAGGTCAACCGTGCAGTGTCGCTATTTGCAGCGCACCGCACACCAGATGGCAGCGACAGTATTGTTCCACTGCCCGCCGAGCAGTTCCCGGCAGCCCAAGCCGTGGACAACGCGGGCGATCTGGATTTCTGGAACGGCTTTGGCGGCTTCAACAAGGTTGGTGACGAATACATCGTGCGTCTGCGCGGCGGTCAGTCGACGCCGCAGCCGTGGATCAATGTGATCTCCAATGAAAACTTCGGTTTCCACATTTCAGCGGAAGGCGCAGGATTTAGCTGGAGCCGCAATTCGCGCGACTATCAGCTGACACCATGGTCGAATGATCCGGTCAGCAACCGTCCTGGCGAAGCATTTTATGTGACTGATCTGGACAGTGGCAAACTGCACAGCCCGCTCGCCACGCTGTCACGCAATCCGGAGCTTGTCTTTGAAGCCCGCCACGGCTTTGGCGTTTCAAGCTTCACGGTTGAAGACAATGGTCTGGCGCTTGGCCTGACGCAGACGGTAGACCGCAATCATCCGGTCAAGCTGTCACGCTTGACCATCAAGAACACCAGCTGCGAAACCCGCCGCCTGCGGACCTATGGTTATGTTGAATGGGTGCTTGGCAATAATCGCCAGAAAACCGCACCGTTCATCCTCAGTTCGCATGACGAAGAAACCGGTGCACTGCTGGCAACCAATGCCTACAGCATTGACTATAGCGGCAACTTCGCCGTCTTTGCGTCAGACAGCAGCAAAGCCGGCTACTCGACCAGCAGACGCGAGTTCATCGGTCGCCATGGCAGTGTTGTCAAACCAAAGAGTGCGGCAACAGGTGCAAGCCTGTCCGGCAGCATCGAGCAGGACGGTGATCCGTGCGCAGCACTGAGCCAGGATCTGACACTGGCGCCGGGCGAAGAAAAGAGTGTCCTGTTCTATCTTGGCGACGCCGACAGTGCTGACGCTGCCAAGGCACTGGTCAAGGATATTCGCGCGACGGATTTTGACGCAACCGTCAAAGCAAACCGCGATTTCTGGAATGACTTTACCGGCCGCCTGCAGGTTGAAACGCCAGACAAGGCGTTTAACCACATGGTCAATCGCTGGCTGCCCTATCAGGCCCTGTCTTGCCGTCTGATGGCACGCACCGCCTTTTACCAGTCGAGCGGCGCATTTGGTTTCCGTGACCAGCTGCAGGATACACTTGCCTTCCTCATCCAGCAGCCGGAACTGGCCAGAGGCCAGATCATTCGTGCAGCTGGCCGCCAGTTCGCGGAAGGCGACGTTCAACACTGGTGGCTGCCAAACAGCGGCGCGGGTGTACGGACACTGATCTCGGACGACGTTGTCTGGCTTGGCTTCGCCATCAATCAGTATCTGGCGGCAACGGGCGACACCGCTATCCTTGAGGAACAGATCCCGTTCTTGAAAGGCCAGCAGCTTCTGCCGGGTCAGCACGACGCATTCTTTGAGCCTGAAGTTTCGAGCGAAACGGTAAGCCTCTATGAACACGCGGCGCTGGCGCTTGATCTGGCAATTGCCCGCACCGGCGAAAACGGTCTGCCACTCATTTTGGGCGGCGACTGGAACGATGGCATGAACCGTGTTGGCACCAGCGGACGCGGCACCAGCGTGTGGCTTGGCTGGTTCCTGGCCGGTACGTTGCGTGACTTCATCGGTGTTGCCGAACAGCGCGGCGACCATAAACGCGCCAAAGCGTGGAAAACCCATCGCGATCGACTGCGTTCAGCACTCGAAACAGCCGGTTGGGACGGTAGCTACTACCGTCGTGGATATTACGACGACGGTACGCCACTCGGCTCCTCTGAAAGCGACGAATGCCGTATCGATTCTCTTGGACAGAGCTGGAGTGTTCTGTCCGGTGAAGGTGAAGATGCCCGTTCGCAGCAAGCCATGAATGCCGTGCTTGAGCAGCTGGTGGATAGTGAAAAAGGCATCATTCGCCTGTTCACACCACCGCTTTCCAAAACCGATCAGGATCCCGGTTATATCAAGGCCTATCCGGCCGGTGTGCGTGAGAATGGTGGCCAGTATACCCACGCAGCCACCTGGGTTGTGATGGCGCTGGCCAAACTTGGTCGCACGCAGGATGCATGGAAATGCTTCTCGCTGCTGAATCCGGTCAACCATGCGACCGATGCCACCTCGGCGGAACACTATCGCGTTGAGCCTTATGTCGTAGCAGCTGACGTGTACGGCGAAGGCGCTCTTGCCGGTCGTGGTGGCTGGAGCTGGTACACTGGCTCTGCCGGTTGGCTCTACCGCGCAGCCGTCGAGAGCATTCTTGGCCTGAAACGTGAAAATGGCGAGCTTCACATCAATCCTGCTATTCCGCAGGAATGGGATGGCTTCTCTGCCGACATCAACGTCGATGGCAAGGTCCGCAAAATCACGGTTAAGCGCTCCGGCGATACTGTGACTGTCTCGGTGGATGGCAAGCCACTGGACGCCGCAAAGCGTACAATCAAGCTCGGCTAAGTCTCTTCCCCGAACCGACACCGGTTCGGGATGAGGACGAACCTCAGACGATAACCGCCACCTGCAAGGGTGGCGGTTCTTTTTTGTCTGCAGTCTGCGTATTTCAAATGAGGGGCGCTCAATACCAGCCAGCAATACGGAGGTTCTGGCCGACCAGACAGCCTACGATGGACGGCACAAAAAAACCTCCGTTCGCAAACGGAGGTTTTCAGATTAATGACAATCGACAGATGACTGAGGTTCAACCCATCAGGTCAAGGCAGGAGCCGTTTGGCGATTGCCCTCTTCCGACAAGATGCCACTGGTGCGCAGAAGCGATGCAAAGCGGCCGTCACGGGCACTCAGCTCATCAAACGTACCCATTTCAATGATGCGTCCGTGATCTAGGAACAGCACGAGGTCAGCGTCCCGCACGGTCGAAAGACGGTGGGCAATAATGAAGGTGGTGCGGTTCTTGCGCAGCGTATCGACCGCCGCCTTGACGCGCGCTTCTGTTTCAACGTCTAGCGCACTGGTCGCCTCGTCAAGAACCAGAATAGGCGCATTCTTCAAGATGGCACGTGCGATCGCAACACGTTGGCGTTCACCACCCGACAGACGGTTACCGCGCTCACCAACATGGGTGTCATATCCCTCCGAACGACCAACGATAAAATCGGTCGCCGCAGCCGCTGTCGCCGCTTCAGCAATCTCGGCATCCGTTGCATCCATGCGGCCAAGACCAATATTGTCACGGATACTGCGGTTGAGAAGACCGGCATCCTGGAAAACAGTGGCAATGTTGTTGCGCAAGGATTTGCGCGTCACCGTCGAGATGTCGATATTATCGATGAGGATTTTGCCCTGACCGGGATCATATACACGCTGCAACAGGTTGATGAGCGTGGTTTTACCGGCACCGGTTGGCCCGACAATGGCAATTGTCTGCCCCGCTTGCGCAATGAAGGAGACGTTGCGAACGCCCTGCGTGGTATTGACAAAATCAAAGGACACATCGCGGAATTCCACCGTGCCTGCCGCATGGCCAAGATCCTTGGCATCCAGTGGTTCTTCACGGTCCTTTACGCTGTCCTCCAGCGTGAAGAAGTCTTCGAGCTTGGAGCGGGCTTCGAAAATCTGTGTCGCAAAGGCACGCATTTGATCAAGACGACCAATCAGCAGGTTGGCAAAACCGATAAAGGCAATGACATCGCCAACGCGCAGTTCGCCGCTGCGAACCAGAAGTGTGCCGATAATCAGGATGATCATCATCGATACGGTGGATGCCGTGCGGTTCAACGCACTAGCCAGCGCCCACCAGTCTAGAACAGGATACTGTGCGCTCAACAGGCGCTCGGTAAAGCCCTTCAGTGCCTTTGTCTCTGCTTCAATCCGGTTATAGCTGTGCAGCACGGAGACGTTGCTGATCGAATCGCTGACATGCGAAAAAACCGTGTGGTAGTGTTTTTCCACAGCAGCCTGACCATTCTTCGTCCGCTGCATGACCATTCTGCCGATGATCCAGTAAACCACACCCAGCGCAATCAGCACGAAGCTAAGACGCAGATCCATGGAAATGGCTGTCGGGATAAGCAGCAGAAGGGCAACGGCCGTTGCCAGGTGCGTGCGCATGAATTCCAGCCACAGGCCAAACAGGGTTTCACTGGCGCGCAGGAGCGTATGCAGCGCATTGGAAGTACCACGTTGCTGATGCCAGGAAAGCGGCATGGAAATGATGCGCCCGAAGGCTTCTGTCAGCAGGGTAGCGCGCCGTCCATGCGCCAGCCGATCGGCCTCACGCGCCACAAGCACATAGGCAATGGTGTTGAAAACACCAAAGGCCGCCCAGATCATCAGGATGCCGGTTGCATCACTGCCGCTCGAAATCGCATCAATAATGCGACCGAACAGAATAGGCTCGGCAATGCTGATTGCCGCCAGGATGACGTTGGCGATCACAACGATCCCGACGCGCAAACGGTTTTCTGCGAGATAACGAAGGGCTCTTGCGTAAACCTGAAACAGTGTCAATTTCGTATCCAATCCTCATGAAGCCGGCTTCAAACTCCGGTATTCATTTTTCGCCTTCGGGTGCACGCGCAAATCGCACGCGAAGTTCAAAAAAAGTCCCTGTGCTGAACTATCAAATAAACCGCACAACTCATAGCATTTGATGGTTCAATGGTTTGTATTTCCTGGAGAGCATGGCAAGATTTAGCCGTTGTGTTTTAGGTATTGATAACCAAATGGGGTGAAACCTGACCGCGGTCTAACCTGCGTAACATGACGTCACCAAAAAACGGTTCGGGTCCATAGTTATGTAGGATTTATGCCAATTTCGGGACGTGCATCGTCATGCGTCATATAAATGAGTTTCTTTTCATCTGCTCGGAAGCCGACACGAGAGAAGAACTTCTGACTGGTTTCGGACGCCTTCTGGAACAGTATAACTTCAAGTTTTTCATATTTTTCAAGCGTTCGCAGGACGATGTGGACGATCTTGGCACTCCTCTCGGCGAAAAATTGCCGGAGGGCTGGCGCGATTATTATCACAGCCGCAAATACCCGCTGATCGATCCGACACGCAAAATGCTGGCCTCTTCCCATCGTCCGTTCAGATGGCAGAATAGCGTTGGCCCGTTCAAGCCAACCGCATATCGCAAGCGTATTGCCAGATTGTTTCAAGATAGTGCCCGTTACGGCATGACAGACGGATATGTCTTCCCGATCCACGGCCGTGGCGGCTTGTTGGGCAGCGTCTGGATTGCAGGCGAACCGGGCGACATGGCGCCTTCGGAATTGGCACTTTTTGATGCCGCTGCCCGCGCCACCTTCTGGCGCCTTCTGGAACTCTCACAGGACGATGCTGCAAAGCTGGACATGCCGCTGCCACCGGAAATTCGTCTCACCCAGAGAGAGATGGATATTCTGATTTTGCTGTCAAAGGGCATGACGTCCCCAGAAATGGGCAAAGAGCTGTCAATCTCCAGCCATACGGTCGACTGGTATATCAACGGCATTCAGCGGAAGCTCCATGCCCGCAATCGCCAACATGCCATCGCTCTGGCATTCCGCTACGGACTTATTTCCTGATCTCAACCGATTGGTCTTCTGTCGAGCGAACGCTTTGGCGCTGAATAGCCCTTCCCAAGACAGGGTTTTGCTGCTTAATTTCGCGCTGCAACATATATGCATCCGCGACGATTTTGGGAGACCGTCTTGAAGATATCGAAAATTCTTGTAGCGAACCGATCCGAGATAGCGATCCGTGTATTCCGTGCAGCCAACGAGCTGGGAATAAAAACGGTGGCGATCTGGGCTGAGGAAGACAAACTTTCGCTGCACAGGTTCAAGGCGGATGAAAGCTATCAGGTTGGTCGCGGCCCCCATCTGGCCAAGGACATGGGACCAATCGAAAGCTACCTGTCGATTGAGGAAATTATTCGCGTTGCCAAACTTTCCGGCGCCGATGCCATCCATCCAGGCTATGGCCTCCTGTCCGAAAGTCCAGAGTTTGTAGAGGCCTGTAACGTTGCAGGTATCATTTTTATCGGTCCTACCGCCGACACGATGCGCCAGCTTGGCAACAAGGTAGCAGCCCGTAATCTGGCAATTTCTGTTGGCGTACCCGTCGTACCGGCAACCGACCCGCTGCCTGAAGACATGGCCGAGGTCGAGCGTATGGCCGAACAGATCGGTTATCCGGTAATGCTGAAAGCCTCTTGGGGCGGGGGCGGACGCGGCATGCGCGCCATCCGCAAAAAGGAAGATCTGGCGCGTGAGGTTATGGAAGCCAAGCGCGAAGCCAAGGCTGCCTTTGGCAAGGATGAAGTTTATCTGGAGAAGCTGGTCGAGCGTGCACGCCACGTTGAAAGCCAGGTGCTTGGCGATACGCACGGCAATGTCGTGCATCTATTTGAGCGTGATTGTTCCATTCAGCGCCGTAACCAAAAGGTCGTCGAACGCGCGCCTGCCCCTTACCTTTCGGAAGAACAACGTCAGGAACTGGCCAATTACTCGCTGAAAATTGCCGCTGCCACCAATTACATCGGCGCGGGCACCGTCGAGTACCTGATGGATTCCGACACCGGAAAATTCTACTTCATCGAAGTTAACCCGCGCATTCAGGTGGAACACACGGTTACCGAAGTTGTGACCGGTATCGATATCGTCAAGGCGCAGATTCATATTCTCGAAGGTGAAGCGATCGGCACGCCCGAATCCGGCGTACCAAAGCAGGCTGACATTCGTCTCAATGGTCACGCACTGCAGTGCCGTATCACCACCGAAGATCCGGAACACAACTTCATTCCTGACTACGGCCGTATCACCGCCTATCGTTCGGCAGCCGGCTTCGGCATTCGTCTGGATGGCGGCACGGCTTACACCGGCGCTATCATCACCCGTTATTACGACCCGCTGCTGGTCAAGGTAACAGCATCAGGCGGAACACCACAGGAAGCCATCAGCCGCATGGACCGCGCGCTGCGCGAGTTCCGTATTCGCGGCGTTGCAACCAACCTGACCTTCCTTGAAGCCATCATCGGCCATGAAAAGTTCCGCAACAACACCTACACGACACGTTTCATCGACTCGACACCAGAGCTGTTCCAACAGGTCAAACGGCAGGACCGTGCCACCAAACTGTTGACCTATCTGGCTGATGTGACCGTCAACGGCCACCCGGAAACCAAGGGTCGCGCCACACCATCGGACAAAGCTGCCAAGCCGATTGTACCTTACATCGACAAGGCCATTCCCGACGGCACGAAGCAACTGCTGGACAAGCTAGGGCCGAAAGGTTTTGCCGAGTGGATGCGCAATGAAAAGCGCGTTCTCGTCACTGACACCACCATGCGCGATGGCCACCAGTCGCTGCTGGCCACCCGTGTGCGCACCCATGACATTGCCAGCGTTGCCAATGTTTACGCCAAGGCACTGCCGCAACTGCTGTCTCTGGAATGCTGGGGCGGCGCGACATTTGACGTATCGATGCGCTTCCTGACGGAAGATCCTTGGGAACGCCTGTCGCTGATCCGTGAGGGCGCACCGAACCTCTTGCTTCAAATGCTGCTGCGCGGTGCCAATGGCGTTGGTTACAAGAATTACCCGGACAATGTCGTCAAATATTTCGTGCGTCAGGCTGCCAAGGGTGGCGTAGACCTGTTCCGTGTGTTCGACTGCCTCAACTGGGTTGAGAACATGCGCGTCTCGATGGATGCCATAGCCGAAGAAAACAAGCTGTGTGAAGCAACCATCTGCTACACGGGCGATATTCTGAATTCGGCGCGCCCGAAATATGACCTGAAATATTATACCAACCTTGCAGGCGAACTCGAAAAGGCTGGCGCCCATATTATCGCCGTCAAGGACATGGCCGGCCTGCTGAAGCCAGCAGCCGCAAAGGTTCTGTTTACCGCGCTGCGTGAAGCGACATCCCTGCCAATTCACTTCCACACCCATGACACGTCAGGCATTTCGGCTGCGACCGTTCTTGCCGCCGTCGATGCAGGCGTGGACGCGGTGGATGCAGCCATGGATGCGCTTTCCGGCAATACATCCCAGCCTTGCCTGGGCTCGATTGTCGAAGCCCTCTCCGGCACCGAGCGTGATACTGGCCTTGATCCGGAATGGATCAGACGTATTTCCTTCTATTGGGAAGCGGTACGCGGGCAGTACGCAGCCTTTGAAAGCGACCTTAAGGGACCAGCTTCAGAAGTTTACTTGCATGAAATGCCCGGTGGACAGTTCACAAACCTCAAGGAACAGGCCCGTTCGCTTGGCCTTGAAAGCCGTTGGCACGAAGTGGCGCAGGCTTATGCTGACGCCAACCGCATGTTCGGTGACATCGTCAAGGTAACGCCTTCGTCCAAGGTTGTTGGTGATATGGCCTTGATGATGGTCAGCCAGGATCTAACGGTTGCGGATGTCGAAAACCCTGACAAGGATATCGCGTTCCCTGAATCTGTTGTCTCCATGCTGAAGGGCGATCTCGGACAATCACCAGCCGGCTGGCCGGAAGGCCTGCAGAAGAAGGCTCTGAAGGGCGACAAGCCCTACACAGTACGTCCCGGTTCACTGCTGGAAGATGCTGATCTGGATGCAGAACGCAAAACCATCGACGCGAAGATCGGTCGTACCGTCAATGACTTCGAATTCGCATCCTATCTGATGTATCCGAAGGTGTTTACGGACTTTGCTTTGGCATCCGAGCAATATGGGCCTGTGTCAGTTCTTCCCACCCACGCCTATTTCTACGGCATGGCAGATGGCGAGGAACTGTTTGCCGATATCGAACGCGGCAAGACACTGGTCATCGTCAATCAGGCGATGAGCGGCACCGACGACAAGGGCATGGTCACCGTGTTCTTCGAAATCAACGGTCAGCCACGCCGCATCAAGGTGCCAGATCGTGCCCATGGCGCATCCGGCTCTGCTGTTCGTCGCAAGGCTGAGCCAGCCAATGGCGCACATCTCGGCGCACCAATGCCAGGCGTCATCTCTCGCGTCTTCGTCAACCAAGGCCAGACGATCAAGGCAGGTGATGTATTGCTGTCGATCGAAGCCATGAAGATGGAAACAGCACTGCACGCAGAAAAGGACGGCACAATCGCTGAAGTTCTGGTGCGCGCAGGCGATCAGATCGACGCCAAGGACCTGCTGGTCATCTACGGCGAGTAACAGAATTGCCACTCATGGCCCTTCAACATCATGCCCGCTGAAAGGCGGGCATTTTTGTTCTTGCTGTTTTAACTCAACCGATTTATGCGTGTTTTTGCACGTTTATTCACGATTGATAGTCAATGTCCAAAACAGAGCATTTTGTAAGCGAAAGACAGGCCTTCATTCTCTCGGAACTCGAGACGAAGGGTCGTGTCATTGCGCAGGAACTCGCCCAGATCTTCAGCACGTCGGAGGATACCATCCGCCGTGACCTGCGCGAGATGGCCGCCCGCGGTGAATGTGAACGCGTTTATGGTGGTGCATTAAAGACAACAGGCATCACAACGCCACTACAGACGCGGCTGACCGAAAAAACCGATCGCAAAGCGCTTCTCGCACAAAAGGTCGTCTCTCTGCTCAGCGAGGGAATGGTTGTTTTTATCGATGCCGGCTCGACAAATCTCGCGGTCGCACGTCAGATACCGCAGGATTTGCGTCTGACGGCGATTACCAACACACCCATCATTGCCGCAGAACTTGCAAGTAAATCTGGTGTTGATCTTATTGTGATTGGCGGCAAAGTCGACGCTAATGTCGGCGCCTCCATTGACGCCACGGCCCTGCGGCAGCTGGAACAGGTACGTCCTGATCTGTGTATTCTCGGCGCCTGCGGCATGACTCTGGAACATGGCCTTGCTGCAGACATTTACGAGGATGCGGTTTTCAAGCGCCTGGCATGCCAGGCAAGTGCAAAAATATTGGCCGCCATTACCCGTGAAAAACTTGGCCACAAGGCCGCCTTCAATGTGTGTGATCTCGGTGATCCGCTGTCGCTCATTCTCGAACATCAGGCAAATCCGGTCTTCAGCGATGCGTTGATCGCTCGCGGCATTGAAATTCACATGGCCGCATCCGCTTCATTACAACCCGTAATCCCCAATTCCTGAGGATAACTCCAATGTCTGGCTCTGCCATGAACACCACCTTGCCCGTCCGCACGCCCTATATGACGAGAACCCGACTGGCCATTTCTCTGCTGTTCCTGATGAACGGTTTCATGATGGGTTCCTGGGCACCAATGATCCCGGAATTTGCCCACCGGCTTTCCTTGAGTGAAAGCCAGCTCGGTCTTGTCATCTTGATGTTCGGCGTCGGATCACTGCTGATGATGCCAGTGGCAGGCGCAAAAATCGCCCGTTACGGCTCCAGAAAAGTGTCACTGACAGCCGCCGTTGCGTTTCTGCCGACCCTTCTGCTGATCACTCTCACCAACAACATCTGGAGCGGTGTGGCTGCAGTGGTATTGTTCGGTGGTCTTACAGGTGCCATGGACGTGGCGATGAATGCCAACGCTGTCGCAACAGAGCGCAGCATGCGCCGCTCGATCATGTCGTCTTGCCATGCCTTCTGGAGCCTTGGCGGCTTGCTCGGTGCTGGTCTTGGCGGCTTGCTCATCAAACAGATCGGCGTTTATGGCCATGCTATAACCCTGACGGTGGTCGCCGCAATCCTGCTGACAATCGCATGGCCACGTGTTCTTGCCGATCCTCCGCATCCTGAACAATACCACGAAAAGCTTCGCCTGCCGATGACACCACTACCTTGGATCATTGGTATCATGGCGCTGTTTTCCATGGTGCCGGAAGGCGCGATCCTTGACTGGGGTGCACTTTATCTGCGCAATGAACTTGGCGCTTCGGTCACCGCCTCGGGTTTTGCCTTCGCCGCATTCTCTATGACAATGGCCATCATGCGTTTCGCAGGCGATCTGGTGCGTGACCGGTTTGGTGCCGTAAACACCTTGCGTGTGTGCTCGGTGATCTCGATTATCGGCCTGTTGATTGCCGGCATCGCCACCAACCCGGTTGTCGCTATCGCCGGCTTTGCTATCGCCGGTATCGGTATTTCCAACATGGTGCCAATTGCCTTCTCGGCGGCTGGCAACATGCCGGGCCTCGCACCGGGCATTGGCCTCTCGGTTGTAACAACCATGGGGTATTCCGGTATTCTGGTTGCCCCATCTGCGATCGGCTTCATAGCCGAGCATATCGGGCTTGGAACAGTATTCATCGGCCTGCCGGTACTGCACGTTATCGTCCTGCTTCTCTCGAGGCTGGCCCGCCACGCAGATGGTGCCAGCGGCCACTGACCGGTTTCAACCGCAGAAAAATGTCCGCCACATCAACTGGCGGACATATCGACATCGTTTAAGACGCCTTTGTTATCATGACCTCAATCAAAGATTGCATCGCAGGAAAATCTGCAGCCTTTATGTATTTCATTTTTTGTGATTGATGATAATTCCTGACAATGATCATCAAAGCGCCTGAAATAAGGCGACAAATCAGCACTTCCTGGCGGCTTGTGATGTCAGTCAAAGCAAAACGTGATAGGTATAATATTGACAAGGCACGCGCCTTGATCCACCTGAATAGGCGCATTTGTCGCAAGCGTAGAGATAACGATGTCATCACCCACTGATTTTGATCCCAAGCCACGCCGTGCCTCGGTTGCCGTCGATGTGGGGGGCGTCATCGTCGGTGGCGGAGCGCCTGTTGTTGTGCAGTCGATGACCAACACCGACACGGCCGACATTGACGCAACTGTTGCGCAGGTTGCCGCGCTTTATCGCGCTGGCTCTGAAATCGTTCGCATCACCGTTGACCGTGATGAAAGCGCTGCCGCTGTACCGAAAGTACGCGACCGGCTGTTGCGCCTTGGTCTTGATGTACCGCTGGTTGGCGACTTCCATTACATTGGCCACAAACTGCTGGCGGATCATCCCGCCTGTGCGGAGGCCCTGGCAAAATACCGCATCAATCCCGGCAATGTCGGCTTCAAAGACAAAAAGGACAAGCAGTTCGGCGATATCGTCGAAATGGCGATCCGTTATGACAAGCCGGTTCGAATCGGCGTCAACTGGGGGTCTCTCGATCAGGAACTGCTGACCACATTGATGGACAAGAACCAGGCTGAAGGTTTTCCTCTGTCTGCCCGTCAGGTCACCCGCGAAGCTATCGTTCAATCGGCATTGATTTCCGCTGAGCTGGCCGAAGATATTGGCCTGCCACGCAACCGCATCATCCTGTCGGCCAAGGTCAGCCAAGTGCAGGACCTGATTGCTGTCTATTCCATGCTGTCAGAGCGTTCTGACCACGCCCTGCATCTCGGCCTGACCGAAGCGGGCATGGGCTCCAAGGGCATTGTCGCGTCGTCTGCGGCCATGGGTTATGTGCTGCAACACGGCATTGGTGACACGATCCGCGTTTCTCTGACGCCGGAACCCAATGGCGACCGTACCCGTGAAGTGCAGGTTGCGCAGGAACTTCTGCAGGTCATGGGCTTCCGTCAGTTCATTCCTGTTGTTGCGGCGTGTCCCGGCTGTGGTCGCACGACCTCGACGGTGTTCCAGGAACTGGCGCAGAACATCCAGAACGACATCCGCAAGAACATGCCTATCTGGAAGGAAAAATATCCTGGCGTCGAGGGTCTCAACGTTGCCGTCATGGGCTGCATCGTAAACGGCCCCGGCGAAAGCAAACATGCTGATATCGGAATTTCCCTGCCTGGCACAGGTGAAACTCCGGCCGCTCCGGTCTTCATCGATGGTCAGAAAGCCTTGACCTTGCGTGGTCCAGATATTGCAGCAGATTTCGAAGCGCTGGTCATCGACTACATTGAAAAGCGGTTTGGACACAAACACGCAGCAGAATAATCAACACCCGCCGAGATTTTGCCGGATTCGTGGTATTTCAGGTCCATCAATCAAGGAGCCATGATTCGATGATCAAAAAGTTTGCAATCCTCGCGCTTGCCGCAACATTCCTTTCAGCCTGCACCACGACGGACCCCTATACTGGCGAACAGAAGATGTCCAACATGGCAGGCGGCGCCGGTATCGGTGCTGTTGCAGGTGCGCTTGGCGGTCTGGCTGTGGGCGGCGGATCTGGCAAGTCCGGCCGTAATGCCATCCTGCTGGGCGCAGGTATTGGCGCGCTGGCTGGCGGTATGGTCGGCAACTACATGGACAACCAGGAGGCAGAACTGCGTCAGCAGCTTCAGGGCACCGGCGTTTCAGTGACCCGTCGTGGTGACAGCATCGTTCTCAATATGCCATCCAACATCACTTTCGCAACCGATCAAGATCAGGTGATCCCACCGTTCTACGACACACTGAACTCGGTCGCCATTGTTCTGAACAAGTTCAACCGCACGCTGATCGATATCAATGGCCATACCGATTCCACCGGTAGCCTTGCCCATAACCAGGGTCTGTCTGAGCGCCGTGCCGCCTCCGTCGCCAACTACATCGGCGCCCGTGGCGTAGACCAGCGCCGCATTTCGACGCTGGGTTACGGCCCATCGCAGCCGGTGGCATCGAATGCATCGCCGGAAGGCCGCGCGCAGAACCGCCGCGTTGAAGTGCTGATCTCTCCGCTTACCCAGAGCTGATAAATTAACACAGACACCAATTGAAAAACGCCGCTTTATGCGGCGTTTTTTATGTCATGCAGATGCGAAAACCTGATCCAGCGCAGTGATTAGTGACTGGCACTGTTCTTCCGTGCCAATGGAAATGCGCAGGAAATCCGAAATACGCGGCTTGTCGAAATGACGCACCAGAATGGCGCGCTCACGCAATGCCAGGGAAAGATCCTTGCCGGTCCAGCCAGGTTTGCGGGCAAAGATGAAATTGGCCTGCGATGGCAAAATATCGAAGCCACGTTCACGCAGTGCCTGTTCCAGCCTCTGGCGATTGTCGATCAGCTTCTGGCGGTGGTCCATGAACCAGACATCGTCCTCGATCGAGGCAACAGCCGCGACCTGCGCCAGCCGGTCGAGCGGATAGGAATTGAAGCTATCTTTCAAGCGTTCCAATGCTTCGATAAGCGGGCGCTGCGCAATTGCATAACCGACCCGCATCCCAGCCAGCGAACGAGACTTGGAAAAGGTCCTGATGACGATCAGATTGTCATGGTCGCGGACAAGCGGAACGGCCGTTTCACCGCCAAAATCAATATAGGCTTCGTCAATCGCCACCACCTGATCGCCATGGGCGCTGACCAGTTTTTTGATATCGGCAAGCGGCAATCCGATACCGGTCGGCGCATTGGGGTTTGGCAGAATGATCGCACCACATTCACCTTCGTAATCCTCCAGACGGATCTGGAAGTTGTCGTCCAGCGGCACGGTTGTAGTTTTAACGTCGAAAAACCGGCTGTAGGTTGGATAAAAGCTGTAGGTGATGTCAGGGTAAAGCAGCGGCTTGTCATGTTTCAGAAGGCCTGCAAAGATAAAGGCCAGAACCTCATCCGAGCCGTTGCCGACAAAAACTTCATCCGGCGACACACCATGATAGGCGGCAATCGTCTCTCTCAGCTTTTTGGCTGAAGGATCAGGATAGAGCCGCAAATCATCCGTCGCAGCATCCTTGATGGCTTCCACGACACGCGGAGAAGGACCCCAGGGGTTTTCATTGGTGTTGAGTTTGACAAGATTGGCGATGACTGGCTGCTCTCCCGCCACATACGGATGAAGCGATGCAACAATAGGAGACCAGAATTTGCTCATCTCAACTCTTTCTTTCCGCAATAAACCACGCCGCGGCGGTTAGAATATCGGCACGTTCGCCGTAAGGCTCCAGAAGCTGCGAGGCCTCCTCAACCAGTTCACCCAGACGCTGTTCAGCCCACGCCTGCCCACGCAAGGCAACCAATGTGCCCTTGCCACGTGCCGCGTCCTTGCCAGTTGCCTTGCCCATGGTTGCGGCATCGGCCGTCAGGTCGAGAAGATCGTCAGCCAACTGGAACGCAAGTCCAACGCGCTCGCCGAAGGTTCTGAGCCGCTGACGCGTCTTGGCATCAGCGCCAGCAATGATCGCACCGGCCTCACAGGCAAAACGCAACAATGCTCCGGTTTTCATGGCCTGCAGGGTGATGATACCCTGCTCGTCCGGCGCCTGTTTTTCAGCCGCCAGATCAAACGCCTGCCCACCGGCCATGCCACCGATACCGGCTGCTCGTGCAAGCGCCAGGATAAGAGCCGTTTTGGAAGCGTCCGGCAGCGGAGTTTCTGGTGCTGCAATAATGTCGAATGCGATTGTCAGCAGGCTGTCGCCAGCCAGAATGGCGGTCGCCTCATCAAACTTGCGATGCACTGTTGGCTGGCCGCGGCGCAGATCATCATCATCCATCGCCGGAAGGTCGTCATGGACAAGAGAATAACAATGCAGGCATTCCAGCGCCGAGCCGACACGCAAGGCCGCCAGCGCGTTGCCACCCAGCATTTTGCTGCTCTCGATCACCAGAAACGGCCGCAAACGTTTGCCACCATTCAGTACGCCATAACGCATCGCTTCCAGCAGGTTATCCGGTCTGGTGATTTCATCGCTGCGATGGGCTGGGGAAAGAACGTTATCCAGCAGATTTTCCACCTGCTGCGCGTTTTCACGCAATGCGCGTTCGAATAAGGTTGTTTCTGGCTTCATGGGCGCTCTTTGCCATGAGAAGTTAACACAGGCAATGAAAATCAGGCTTTTTGCAGCATCTGCAAGGCTTGATCGCATCTTGCCAATGTGAAACGGTTCGGCAAACAAAAAGGCACAGGTTTGAAAGATTGGCAGTCGCACCTGAAAACCAGAATGATGATGTTGTACTGTCGCAGGATGACGATGCGCAGGATACCTCCATGCTGAAGGGACGCAGCCTCTGGCAGCGTCTGGTCATGGCAATCTTAATCTTCCTTGCCCTGCCCTATTTTCTCATTCTGGTCTACGCACTGCCATTCATGCGGCCCGTCTCTACGCTGATGCTTGCCGATCTGGTGGCGTTACAGGGCTATGACCGGCAATGGGTATCGATCGATGACATTTCACCAAATGTTGTTCGGTCCGTCATGATGTCGGAGGACGGCCAGTTCTGTTTCCATGGCGGTGTTGACTGGAAACAGATGAGTGGTGTGATCGAGGGCACATTGCAGGGTGATACCACCCGTGGTGCCAGCACCATTCCCATGCAGACCGCAAAGAACCTGTTCTTGTGGAATGGTCGTTTCTTCGTTCGTAAAATTCTGGAAATTCCATTGGCCATGACCGCCGACTTCGTCTGGTCGAAACGGCGGATGATGGAAATATATCTGAACGTCGCCGAATGGGGACCGGGTATTTACGGCATCGAAGCGGCGGCCCGTTATCACTTCAAGACATCAGCCTCCAAGCTCAGCACCAGACAGGCGGCACTTCTGGCCGTCAGCCTGCCGAACCCAATCGAACGTGTAGCCTCCAAACCGGGACGTGGCACGCAGCGGCTGGCGACGCTCAATGAGCGCCGCGCCCGTGCATCCGGCGGCTATGTCGGATGTGTTCTCGATTGACTGGCTGATCAGCCGCGCGTGAAGATATAATCGGTTTCCTGACGCAGAATCTCGCCTGGACGCAAGATGCCGTTCGGAAAATCGGGATGATTCACTGCATCCGGCCAAATCTGTGTTTCAAGGCAGAAGCCTGCAAAGGCACCGTAATGACGGCCATCGAGACCGGGAACGGCTGTGTTGAGCTTGAAGCCGGAATAGAACTGCACGCCCGGCTCCGTGGTGTGCACCTCAAGTGCAACGCCGGAAGCAGGTGCAAACACCCGTGCCACCTTGCGCTTTTCGCGGCGCTCAGGCGACAGGCAGAAATTATGATCGTACAGAACCTGCTCGCCATTGTCCTCACGCTTCATCGGCGTGGATGAGCGCAGGTCAAATGCAGTGCCTTCAACAGCACGAATTTCACCGGTCGGGATCTGCCGTTCATCCGTCGGCAGATAGTGGTGAGCCGCAATCATGATCTCGTGATCGAGTGCGGTGTCAGCACCATCCAGATTGAAATAGGAATGCTGGCAGATATTGGCGATGGTCGGCTGGTCAGTGGTTGTCTCATAGAGAACCGAAAGCACACCACCTTCACGGATTGTGTAGGTCACGTTTACCGTGCAATTGCCGGGATAACCGGCACGGCCATCGGGATCAATGATCTGCAGCACGACGTGGCTTGGGCCATGTTCCATGATCAGCCAGTTGCTTTTACCGATACCATCACTGCCGCCATGGATATGGGTGACGCCTTTTTCGTTCAGTTCAAGCTGGTATTCTTTGCCGTCAATCGAGAAACGCCCGCTATCGATACGGTTGGAGTTACGGCCGGGCGTTGCACCGAAATAAGAGGAATATTGCGGATAGTCCTCAAACTTATCAAAGCCGAGAACCAACGGTGGCTGATGGCCATCGAGGCGCAGATCCTGAATGACTGCGCCCCAGGTGATAATATTGGCGGTCAAACCGCCTGCCGAAATAGTGACGCGCTCCACTTTTTCACCGGTGGGCGTTACGCCGAAGTTTTCCCGTGCGGCACCATTCGTCATTATATCGACCTCCGTTTGCAAGAATTACGGGCCAGACGTTGCGTCATTTCCCGTCGCTTCGCAATCAGCAAATTTCACTTTCCGATTTCGTTCAGATCGTAATAGGTCGTCTGATAGATTTCATTGATCCAGTTGCCGAAAAACAGATGGGCATGGCTGCGCCAACGGTTCTGCGGGGTGATATCAGGATCATTGTGCGGGAAGTAGTTATGCGGCACCTTGATCGGAATACCAGCATTCACATCCCGGAAATACTCATCGGAAAGCGATGTGGAATCATATTCCACATGGTTGAACATGTAGAGACGGTTGCCCTTCTTTTCATGCACCAGGCAGACACCCATCTCCTCCGACTCCATCAGGATTTCAAGCTCGGGATGCTTTTCAATGTCCTCGCGACGGACCTCGGTCCAGCGTGAAACCGGCACCTGGAAATCGTCGGAAAAACCGTTCAGATAGATGGACGACGGGCAAAGATTGCGGTGACGATAAACACCAAACGCCTTTTCCTTGAGCGGATGTTTTGGCACGCCGTGGAAATGGTAGATGGCAGCCATCGCGCCCCAGCAGACGTTCAGGGTTGAGTGGACATTGGTCTGCGTCCATTCGAAAATCTTCTGCATCTCGTCCCAGTAGGTCACATCCTCGTAAGCAATGGTCTCCACCGGTGCGCCGGTAATGATGAAACCGTCAAACTTGCGATGTTTGACCTCTTCCCAGGTCTCATAGAACGACAAGAGATGCTCTTCAGAGGTGTTCTTGGCACGGTGTCCGCCAATACGCACCAGCGAAAACTCGACCTGCAAAGGGGATGCGCCGACAAGGCGCGCCATCTGGATTTCAGTTTTGATCTTGTTCGGCATGAGGTTCAAAAGCCCGATCTGCAACGGGCGGATATCCTGACGAACAGCCGCCGTTTCGGTCATCACCCGCACACCCTCATTGATGAGGGTTTCAAAAGCAGGCAGCGTATCGGGTATTTTGATGGGCATATTGGAACACTCTCATCCGGCGGGTAAGCAAGGCAGACAGCCCGGACAAACCGCACAAAACAAAAAAACCGGCAACGAAATCGCAACCGGTTCTTGGAAAATCCACGTTTCCTCGACCCTTTAGCGACTTCTTTAAAGTGGCTGCAAGCCGGTCGGCAAATCACCACTAGGAGATTACATAATCCCGCATGCCACGAAAATCAATATAGCCGCATTTGCGGGCGCTGGCCGTTCCCTTCTGCGAACATTTGGGCTATTGGCGGGGCATGGAAAAAACGGGCTTTACAATTCTGCTGGGCGGCAACCTGTCGGTAACCGAGCGCGTGCGCAAAGCCGCAGACGGAACACGCGTCATCGCAGCCGATAATGGCATGCGCCATGCGCAGCCGCTGTCGCTGACACCGGAATTGTGGGTGGGAGATTTTGATTCCACCGACACCGCTCTTCTCACCGAATGGCCGGATGTGGAGCGTCACACCTTTCCCGCAAGCAAGGCCGCAACAGACGGCGAGATCGCTGTCTCGCAGGCGATTGAGCGTGGCGCCCAAAGCCTCGTTCTGATTGGCGCACTGGGTGGCGACCGAACCGACCATGCCTTTCAGCACATGCTGAATGCCATCAGCCTTAAAGAAAAAGGTTACGACGTCACCCTTCTATCGGGTGAAGAAGAGGCCTACCCCTTGGTATCCGGTGGCGAGAAAGCACTCGACCTGCCCGCCGGTTCGCTGTTTTCCGTTCTCGGTTTCAGCGATCTTGACGGCCTGGACATCGAGAACGCCCGTTATCCGTTGAATGACTATTCGCTGACCTTCGGCACATCCCGCACAATTTCCAACGTTGCGGAAGGTCCGGTGCGCCTCTCCCTGAAAAGCGGTAGAGCCATCATCCTTGCCCGCCCTTATGATATGACTGGAGCCTGAGCCTTGGCGCCTCCCATTTTGAAACTTGACGACATCACGCTGACCTTTGGTGTTACACCACTGCTGAACGGTGCCAACCTGCAAGTGGAACCGGGTGACCGTATCTGCCTCGTTGGTCGCAATGGTTCCGGCAAGTCCACGTTGATGAAAATTGCCGCCGGCCTGGTCGAAGCGCAATCCGGCGAGGTGTTCAGACACCCCTCCTCGACCATCCGTTATCTTGAGCAGGCACCGGATTTTAGTGGTTACGACACCGTACAGGCCTATGCCGAAGAAGGGCTTGGACCGGGCGATGATCCATATCGGGTTACATATCTGCTTAACCACCTTGGCCTGACGGGACAGGAAGACCCCAAAAGCCTGTCCGGTGGTGAAGCCCGCCGTGCGGCCCTTGCCCGGGTGATGGCACCTGAACCCGATATCCTGATGCTGGACGAGCCGACCAACCATCTGGATCTGCCGACAATCGAATGGCTGGAAGACGAACTGCAGAAAAGCCGCAGCGCACTGGTCCTCATTTCGCACGACCGTCGGTTCCTTGAAAAAGTTTCCAACTCCACTGTATGGCTTGATCGCGGTACTTCGCGTCGCCTCAGCCGCGGCTTTGCCCATTTCGAGGAATGGCGCGACAAGGTGCTGGAAGAGGAAGAACTCGAGCAGCACAAACTCGGCAAGGCGATTGAGCGCGAAGAACACTGGATGCGCTATGGCGTAACCGCCCGTCGCAAACGCAATATGCGCCGCGTCGGAGAACTTCAGGCTATGCGCGCCCAACATCGTGGCCACAAGGGACCGCAAGGTTCCGTACAGACCACAGCTGTTGATGCCCGTGAATCCGGCAAACTGGTGATCGAGGCCGACAGCATTACCAAGTCCTATGGTGATCGCACCATCGTGGCACCCTTCTCACTGCGCGTGCATCGTGGCGACTGTATTGGTCTTGTTGGGCCAAACGGAGCAGGCAAGACCACGCTTTTGAAAATGCTGACCGGACAGCTGCAACCAGATAGCGGCACGGTCAAACTCGGTACCAATCTCGATATAGCCACGCTCGATCAGAAGCGTGAAGAACTGAACCCGAATGACACGCTGGCGGACTATCTGACCGACGGCCGTGGTGAAAACCTGCTGGTCAATGGCGAACTGAAGCACGTCACCGGCTACATGAAGGATTTCCTGTTCCAGCCGGAACAGGCCCGCACACCGATCAGGAATCTCTCCGGTGGTGAACGTGCCCGTTTGATGCTGGCACGTATTCTCGCCCGCCCCACCAACCTTCTCATCCTCGATGAACCGACCAACGACCTCGACATCGAGACGCTTGATCTGTTGCAGGAAGTGGTCGCCGGATTTGTCGGCACCGTCATTCTCGTCAGCCACGACCGTGACTTCCTCGACAGAACCGTGACCTCGACCATTGCGCCAGCCAACCCCGATGCGCCGGATGGCCGCTGGATCGAATATGCCGGCGGTTATTCCGACATGATGGCGCAGCGCAAGGGCGCGGCCGAGGAAAAGCGCAGGGCGGAAAAGCAGGAAAAGGCAAAAAGCACCTCCTCTTCAACTGTGTCGGATGATGCACCAAAGGCCAAAGGTAAATTGTCCTTCAAGCAGAAGTTCGCTCTGGAGAACCTGCCCAAGGAGATGGAAAAGGCCCAGATCGAAATCGCCAAGCGCGAAGAAAAGATGGCAGATCCCAACCTCTTCACCAAAGACCCCACAGCCTTTGGCAAGCTTGCCGACGAAATGGAAAAGCTGCGACACAAGCTGGTCACCATGGAAGAAGAGTGGTTGGAGCTTGAAATGCTGCGCGAGGAACTGGAAGGCTAAATTCCTTCCACCATACCGGAACCTCTGTTCTTCATCCGTCTTTGACAGGGAAGCGATTTTACGTTTTCCTTGGCAAAGATGGAGGAGTTCAGAAAATGCGTATGATTTTCGTCAATCTGCCTGTTCGCAATATCGAAACGACAAAAGCTTTCTTCACCGCACTCGGCTTCAGCTTCAATCCCGAGTATTCGGACGAGAGGACGCTGTGCATGATCGTGGAGCAGAATATCTTCGTCATGTTGCTCCAGGAAGAACGTTTCCGTGATTTCATCAACGGCGATATTGCCGACGCCACCCGCACGACCGAAGTGCTGACCTGCCTGACGGCAGAAAGCCGCGAAGACATCGACAGGATGATTGCCACAGCATTGTCCTCCGGCGGCCGCGAATGGAAACAGGTTCAAGATCATGGCTTCATGTATGCCGGAAGTTTTCAGGATCCCGACGGCCATGTCTGGGAACTGGTCCATATGACCGGACAGTCCTGACACCATCGGATTTGACACCCGACTGTTGCCATGACTGGCTATCTTGCCAAGTGATGACAGTAAGATTACACCTTGCCTTGCTCTAACGGGGTGCTTTGTCTTTGTGGACAAGGCTGAGAGGCTTCCGCCAACCCGAAGAACCTGATCCGGTTAACACCGGCGGAGGGATTAGACGGCTCATTATCAGCGCCCTATTCCCGTTCAACATATGAAAGAGGAGGCGCGGATGCGCAGCATTTTGAACAATTCCCTGATTGCCAAGGCACTGGTGCTTGCGGCATTTGCCGTGCCCGGCGCAGCATTTGCAGCCGACAAGGCACTGACGGTCTACACCTATGAAAGCTTCGTGTCCGAGTGGGGTCCTGGCCCCAAGGTCAAGGAAGCATTTGAGAAAAATTGCCAGTGCACTGTCAATTTTGTCGGTGTTGCCGATGGCGTTGCGCTTTTGACGCGCCTCAAGATGGAAGGTGAAACATCCAACGCCGATGTCGTTCTGGGGCTCGACACCAACCTTGTTGCTGAAGCCAAGGAAACCGGCCTGTTCGAGGCAAGCGGCATCGATACGTCAGCTGCCAAGATTCCAGGCGACTTCAAGGATGATATCTTTGTTCCCTACGACTACGGCCACTTCGCCATCATCTATGACACCCAGACCATCAAGAACCCGCCACAGAGCCTGAAGGATCTGGTCGAAGGTGATCCTTCCCAGAAGATTGCAATTCAGGACCCGCGCACCTCTACCCCCGGCCTTGGCCTGCTCCTGTGGGTGAAGTCCGTTTATGGTGATCAGGCACCGGAAGCCTGGGCAAAGCTCAAGAACCGTATTTTGACGGTCACGCCGGGCTGGTCTGAAGCCTATGGCCTGTTCACCAAGGGAGAAGTGCCAATGGTGTTGTCCTACACGACCTCACCTGCCTACCACATGGTCGCAGAAAACACCGACCGCTATCAGGCAGCCAGTTTCTCGGAAGGTCATTACATTCAGATCGAGGTGGCCGGCCTATTGAAAAATGCTCCGGAGAAAGACCTTGCCAAGTCATTCCTCTCCTTCATGCTGACACCAGGTTTCCAAGACGCCATACCGGAAAATAATTGGATGATGCCGGCTGCGGCAACCAGCGCACCGCTGCCAGAGGCGTTTTCCAAACTTGTTGTACCGACCAAGACATTCCTGATGTCACCTGAGGAGGTGGCCAAGAACCGCAAGGCATGGATTGATGAGTGGCTGGCAGCCATGAGCATTAATTAACGTTTTCCAGATCGGAAATTCAGGCCAGCGCCATGATTTCAAAGGCCGAACAACGGCAATCGATAGGCACGGGAATGGCGGCTTTTGCCGCTGTTCTCGCATTCATTGGCTTTGGCACATTTGCCCTTCTGTCTTTTGATGCAGGTGCTGCAAGCGATGAACTGTTCGGTACCTACACCTGGCGTATCCTGCGCTTCACCCTCTATCAGGCAACGTTATCGACCGGACTATCGATCCTTTTCGCGCTGCCTGTCGCACTGGCTTTGGCAAGGCAAACTGAGTTTCCCGGTCGTATCTGGATTATCCGCCTTATGGCCGTTCCTATGGGGCTACCGGTTATCGTGGGTGCGCTTGGCCTTATTGCCATATGGGGAAGACAGGGCTTCCTGAACACCACACTGACATCACTCGGTGTTGAACAACCTTTCAGCATTTATGGCCTGTCAGGAATTCTGCTGGCACATGTCTTCTTTAACCTGCCGCTTGCCAGCCGTTTGCTGCTGGCCGGGCTGGAGCGTATTCCCGGTGAATATTGGCGTATGGCGGCAAGCCTTGGCATGCCCTCCTGGTCCATTTTCCGGTTCATTGAATGGCCTGCGCTGATAAAACTGGTTCCCGGTGTCGCCGGGCTGATTTTTATGCTCTGCGCCACCAGTTTCACCCTTGTGCTGATGTTGGGCGGCGGGCCTGCGGCGACAACGCTCGAAGTAGCGATCTATCAATCGCTGCGCTTTGATTTCGATCCTCCACGCGCCATTGCACTTTCTACTCTGCAAATCGTCATGACCGGGTTGTTGCTCGCCTTATTAGGCTGGCTGCCCAGACCTGACGACGAGGGTTTGAGCCACGGCCGGGCCATCCAGCGCTATGATGGAAAACGGCTTCAGGCACGGCTGCGCGACGGTATTCTAATCATCGCCGCTGTGGTTTTTATGATGGCACCCTTGCTCAGTATCGCCATATCCGGCTCCACCGCCAATTTATCGCGCCTGTTGGCGGCCGATGTGTTCTGGCAGGCAGCCGGAACCAGCCTGTCCATTGCGCTGGTTTCGGCCAGTATTGCCATTGGCATTTCCGTTGCCCTCATCAACGCGCGCTCGACGATCCGCGGCAACCGCAAGGCAAACCTGCCACTACGCCTCATGGCATCCGCGATGTCCGGTGGCGCATCCGTGGTGCTGCTGGTGCCGCCAGTGGTGCTGGGGAGTGGCTGGTTCCTGCTGTTACGGCCGCTCGGCGATATCGCACTGTTTGCACCGGCGCTGGTTGCCTCCATCAACATGCTGATGGCGCTGCCCTTCGTTATGCGGGTACTTGAACCGGCGTTCCAGACCCACCAGGCACGAACAGCAAGACTGTCAGCCAGTCTCGGCATGCATGGTTTTGCCAGATTGCGTTACCTCCATTGGCCAATCCTGCGTAGACCTCTGGCAACGGCCTTCAGCTTTGCAATGGCGCTGTCGCTTGGCGATCTCGGCGCAATCGCCCTGTTCGGCTCGCAGAACTTTATCACGCTGCCTTGGCTGGTTTACAGCAATATGGGCAGCTATCGTACCAATGACGCCGATGGTTATGCGCTGATCCTGGGTGTGATCTGCCTGATATTGGCCATGGGTGGCGCAGGCACCGCACAAACCAGCAAGGAGCAAAACCAATGACTGAAACCGCTCCTTCCGGCATTCGTTTTAATGATGTAGCGCTGAAACTTGGATCGCAGGAGTTTTCCCTTGATTGCCACTTGCCGCAGGGCACGATCACGGCAATTACCGGCCCATCCGGCTCAGGGAAATCAACCCTGTTGAATCTGGTCGCTGGTTTTGAAACACCAGATGCCGGCACCATCATGATTGACGGGCAGGTCGTCACACACCTAGCCCCGGCCGAGCGACCGGTCTCGGTGATCTTTCAGGACAACAACCTGTTTTCGCACCTTGATGTGTTCACCAATATAGCGCTCGGCATCAATCCTTCGCTGAAACTTTCCGCGCAAGAGCGGCAGTCCGTTTCAAATGCCCTGCAGCGTGTCGGTCTTGCGGGCTTTGAAAAGCGTCTGCCGCCAAATCTGTCGGGTGGAGAGCGGCAACGCGTTGCCATGGCACGGGCTCTGGTGCGCCACCGCTCGGTTCTGTTGCTGGATGAGCCCTTTGCCGCTCTTGATCCCGGTTTGCGCGCCGGGATGGCTGAATTGCTGTCCAGTTTGCATCAGGAAACCGGCAACACTGTATTGCTGGTCACCCACAAACCCGAGGAAGTACAACAGCTGGCCAAACATGTCGTGTTCATGGATAAGGGGAAAATCCTGTTCCAGGGCACACCGGAGATTTTTTCCGAGAACGGGAACATCCCCCAAATTCGTACGTTCCTGAAGGGATAGCTGCGGCACACGCCGTTCGCCACAATTTCGACGTGGGCAAGTGGCAATCGGCTTAGTACGGCTTCAACAGGGGATTGAGTTTATTTGATCGTCTATTTGCTAATTTACTTTGGTTGCCTGATGAGCCATGCAAGATGGTCAAGAATATTGAAAAGATTCGTCATCGATAATAGCACACCACAAGGCGTGACAATTTGTGTCCATTGATGGACAGTATTCGCACAATAAACTAGCAGTGCGTAACATCAGGGGCATAGGAACTGACTGACAAGATGACGATTTCCATAATAGCAAGGCCGGCAAGGACATCTGATCCGCGCGCGCAGCGTTATGGCAAACTTGTGCGCTCTGTTGCCGGCCTGACAATTGCTGCGATGACGCTCAGTGCATGCCAGTCGCTGTTCAGCCAATCCTACCAGGCAAGTGTTCGCCCGTCGGACAACCCGCAGACTGTTGAAGAAGTTCAGAAAAATGACCCGCGTGCCCAAATGGGAGCACGCGAACACCCGCGTATTGTTGCAAGTTATGGCGGTGAATACCGCGATGAAAAAACCGAAAGGCTGGTTGCCCGCATTACCGGCGCGTTGACGGCCGTTTCGGAAAATCCGCAGCAATCCTACCGCATCACCATTCTCAATTCTCCGGCGATCAACGCGTTCGCGCTGCCCGGTGGCTATCTTTATGTGACACGCGGACTGTTGGCGCTCGCCAACGACGCGTCGGAAGTTGCCGCCGTTCTGTCGCATGAAATGGCCCACGTCACTGCCAACCACGGCATTGAACGCCAGCGCCGCGAAGAGGCTGAGGTGATTGCCAGCCGTGTTGTGGCGGAAGTGCTGTCCAGTGATCTGGCTGGAAAACAGGCATTGGCGCGCGGTAAGCTGCGATTGGCAGCATTTTCTCGCCAGCAGGAGTTGCAGGCCGACGTCATTGGTGTACGCATGCTGGGTGAGGCGGGGTATGACCCCTATGCCGCAGCGCGCTTCCTCGATTCCATGGCCGCTTATGCCCGCTACACATCCGTTGAGCCGGATAGCGACCAGAGCCTCGACTTCCTTTCCAGCCACCCCAATGCGCCACAGCGCGTTGAATTGGCACGTCGCCATGCCCGCGCATTTGGGCAGGAAGGCAGCGTCGGAGATCGTGGCCGCGAATGGTATCTGAACGGCATTGACGGCCTGCTTTATGGCGACAGTCCGCAAGAAGGCTATGTACGCGGCCAGACATTCCTGCATGGCAGCCTCGGCATTCGTTTCGATGTGCCGGAAGGTTTCCAAATCGACAACAAGGTTGAAGCGGTTCTTGCAACCGGCCCCGGCGAAATGGCCATCCGTTTTGATGGTGTGGCAGATGCCAAGCAGACCGATCTTGCCAATTACCTGACCAGCGGCTGGGTCGCAGGGCTTTTGCCGAATACCGTGCGCAAAACGCAGGTCAATGGTCTTGAGGCGGCAACTGCCCGCGCCACGGCTGAAAAATGGGATTTCGACGTCACTGTCATCAGGCAGGGTCAGCAGATTTTCCGCTTCCTGACCGCTGTGCCGAAGGGCAATCCACAGCTTGATACGGTCGCCAACGTCTTGCGTACCAGCTTCCGGCAGATGACCAGCGCAGAAATCGCCTCCCTGAAGCCATTGCGCGTGCGCGTGGTAACGGCAAAGCCAGGCGAAACCATAGCCACCATGGCGGCGCGCATGATGGGCACGGACCGCAAACTGGATTTGTTCAAGATGATCAATGCGATGGGCGCTGGCGCAGTGTTGCAGCCCGGACAGCGCGTGAAGATCATCGCGGAATAATCGGCGAATTACGCCTTCTATCCGAACAAAAAAGCCCTCAGGAAATTTCGTTTCCTGAGGGCTTTGTCTTATTCAGCAGTCTTAAAACTTATTTCCACTCGCGCACGTCAACGAAGTGGCCAGCAATTGCAGCGGCAGCGGCCATGGCAGGCGACACAAGGTGCGTACGGCTCTTGTAGCCCTGACGTCCCTCGAAGTTACGGTTCGAGGTCGACGCACAACGCTCACCCGGCTGCAGGCGATCGTCATTCATCGCCAGACACATCGAACAGCCAGGTTCGCGCCATTCAAAACCGGCGTCGAGGAAGATCTTGTCGAGACCTTCGGCTTCCGCCTGTTCCTTTACCAGACCGGAGCCCGGAACAATCATAGCCGAGACAGTTGGTGCAACTTTGCGACCATCAACCATCACGGCAGCAGCCCTTAGATCTTCGATACGTCCGTTGGTGCACGAACCGATAAAGACCCGGTCAATGGCAACGTCAGTCATTTTGGTGCCCGGCTGCAGGCCCATATATTCCAGCGCACGCCACTTGGAGTTACGCTTGTTTTCGTCAGCGATATCATCCGGGTTTGGAACGGTGCCCTGAACCGAAACAACGTCTTCCGGTGACGAACCCCAGGAAACGATCGGCGGTAGATTGGCGCCATCGAGAACAACGATCTTGTCGTAATGTGCGCCTTCGTCAGACTTCAGAGTCTTCCAGTAGGAAATTGCCTGTTCCAGCGTTTCACCCTGCGGTGCACGTGGCTTGCCTTTGATATACTCGAAGGTCGTTTCGTCCGGAGCAATCAGGCCCGCACGTGCGCCGCCTTCGATTGTCATGTTGCAGACCGTCATACGGCCTTCCATTGACAGCGACTGAATGGCTTCGCCTGCAAATTCAATCACGTGACCGGTACCACCGGCTGTGCCGATTTCACCGATGATGGCGAGGATGATATCCTTGGCTGTTACGCCTTCCGGCACCTTGCCATCGACACGCACCAGCATGTTCTTGGCCTTCTTCTGGATCAGCGTCTGGGTCGCCAGAACGTGTTCCACTTCCGAAGTGCCAATACCGTGCGCCAAGGCGCCAAACGCGCCATGCGTCGATGTGTGGCTGTCACCGCACACAATCGTCATGCCGGGCAGGGTAAAGCCCTGTTCAGGACCGACGATGTGAACGATACCCTGACGTTTGTCGCGCTCGGAATAATATTCAACACCGAATTCCTTGGCATTTTGTGCCAGCGCTTCAACCTGAATACGGCTTTCTTCGTTCTTGATGCCTTCAAGACGGTCAGCAGTGGTTGGAACATTGTGGTCGACCACGGCCAGTGTGCGGGTTGGCGAATGAACGGGACGACCCGCCATACGCAGACCTTCAAAGGCCTGCGGCGACGTCACCTCGTGAACAAGGTGACGGTCGATGTAGAGAAGACAGGTTCCGTTCGGATCACTATTAACGACGTGATCATCCCAGATTTTATCATAAAGGGTGCGGGGTGCGCTCATGGCTTTATCCATCGGATATTGAAAAAGGGAAATGGGCTTCGCAAAAAGGCTGACAGCCTTGAAGGGCTATCAGGCGAGCGTAAGTCGGCTATTGAGCGCCCCGGACAAGCGCGCGAAGAAACGTGCCGGCAGACGCTTATGATCCTGCAGCACGAAAATATTTTGCGCGAGACATCCGAATTTCGATCCCATGGCCATTTCATTAGCAGATTGCTGCCTGCGCTTCAATATCAATGACACGCAGGAACACGGGGGCTCGCCTTATCCAGCCGGAGCCCGCCGCATGGCCTTTTCAATACGCCTGAGAACAAGCGACAAACCAACCGTGAGGATCAGGTATATATAGGCGACGATCGAGTAGGTTTCGAAGAAACGAAACGAGCCAGCTGCGTAGACCTTGGCCATCTGGGTTATGTCGGCAACGCCAAGCACCGACACCAACGAACTGTCCTTCACCATCGATACAAAGTCGTTGGAAAGTGGCGGAAAAACCGTCCTGACCGCCTGCGGCAGAATGATCAGCCGAAACCGTTGGTAACGATTAAGCCCAAGAGCCTTTGCGGCCTCAATCTGTCCTTCGTCAACGGACTGAATGCCAGCGCGAAAAATTTCCGCGAGAAACGATGCGTAACCAATCGTAAGCGCGATAATCGCCCGCCAGACCAGCGAGAAGTCACGCACCAGAACCGGCTCCAACCAGCCTGCCGATACAAGCGGCGTAGTCACCCAGTTGTAGAGACTGACAAGACCCGGCGCCCCGACAAAAGCAATATAGAACAGCAAGACGAGGATGGGGATGCCGCGGATAACTTCAATGTAAAAGCGCGCAATCTGCCGCAGCACCACATTGTCCGACAGACCGAGTAGCGCAATGCCGAGGCCAAACACGACAGCAAGAAAAAAAGCTGCGAGCGTCACGAAGATGGTGATACCGATGCCTTTGACAACGGTGGAAAAAACCTGCGCGTAAAGGTCTGTGGCAATGATTGTCACAGCCAGTCCGGCACCGATCACGACCAATGCAACGAGCCACCACGGAAAGTCCTTCTCCGTGGTGCTGTGTTTGATAAAACTCATCGTGACAATTTCCGATAAACGGAAATCAGCATGCAGGCGATGATTTCACTCATTCGCCAAGCTTGTAGTCGAGGAACCACTTCTTATCGAGCGCGGTAATGGTGCCGTCTGCCTTGAGGGCCGCGATACCTGCATTGATCGGTGCGACGAGGTCCGAGCCCTTTTTGAAGATGAAGCCAAAATCATCGCCACCCAAAGGCGCACCAATCAGCTTCAAGGTGCCGTTGGACGCGGCTACGTAACCATTGCCGGCAACTCCATCGGTCAGGACCAGATCAACGTCGCCGGTCTTGAGCGCCTGTACGCTGGCACCGAAGGTTTCCAGCAGCTTGATACGCGGGTTCTGCTCGTTGCCGTCGAGAACATCATAAACGGCGGTGTAAAATGGGGTTGTTCCAGCCTGCGCGCCAACAAGGCCTTTGTCGAAGCCAGCAAAGCTCTTGGCATCGGTAAAGCGGTTTTCATCAGCCCGCACCAGCATGAACATTTCCGAGCGCATGTAGGGGTCGGAGAAGTCGACCTTTTCCTTGCGGTCATCCTTGATGCTGATGCCGGTCATGCCGATGTCATATTGGCCATCCGAAACCGCCTGGATCATCGCGTCCCAAGAGATGTTCTGATATTCGACCTTGAAGTTCAAACGCTTGGCAAGCTCGGCAACCGCATCATATTCCCAGCCGATAGCCTTGCCAGACTTAGGATCGACAAACTGCAGCGGCGGGTAAGCATTTTCCGTGACCACGACCACCGTACGCCCTTTAAGGTCGGGAAGATCGGCAGCAAAACCCGTGAAAGGGGCAACAATTGCGGCCATGATGCCGGCAAGCAGCGTACGTCTGAAAAACATGTCTTTCTCCTGTGGCGGGAGCGGTGAAAATGTCACATTTCAAGCCGCAAAGACAAGAAACAAATTGGCTTGAAACATGCGGCTTTTAAAACGATCCGGTTAAATCAGGCCTGCGGAGAGAGGTGCCGGAATTCGGCGATAACCTGCTCGTACACACCGCGTTTGAACGGCACGATAAGGTCCGGCAGGCTTTCCATCGGCTTCCAGCTCCAGGCATCGAATTCCGGATGATTGCCGGTTGGTGGCGGATTGATCTCGATCTCGCTTTCGTCGCCGTCAAAACGGAAAGCAAACCAGCGCTGCGCCTGCCCACGGAATTTTCCTTTGAGACCAATGCCAAGAAGATGAGGCGGCAGGTCGTAATGTATCCAGTCGCGCGCTTCGGCAAGCAGGGTGATGCTACGCATGCCGGTTTCTTCATAAAGCTCGCGAATAGCGGCGTTCAACGGCTTTTCGCCATCATCGATGCCGCCCTGAGGCATTTGCCACAGCTGCTCGGAGCCATCATATTCCGAGTTCTTTTCAGGGATACGTCGTCCGGCCCAAACCAGCCCTTGCGCATTCAACACCATAATCCCGGCGCAGGGACGGTAAGGCAAATCTTCAGGCTTGATTGTCATGAACAGTCCTCACGGAAAACGGCATCCGATAGCCGCAGCAGCGATCTTTACTGTCCCGGCCTGTCAGAAACAAGCGCCGAAACCGCAACGATCTCAATGCCACGCGATGTCGCTTCCGAGACCCAGTCGGACACTGCGGTAATGCTCTCATCAAAGGCCGAGGCAACACCAATCGCCGAGCCGTTGCGACGCGCCAGACGTTCAAGATCATCAAGCCGTGTCATGATGGAAGAACGGTTCACTTGTTCGTCGATCTGTATATCGCCAAACGCGTGCGGCATTGCCAAGGCTTTGGCAACCGCGCCAGTCTGGGATTGCGCCGAAGAACCATCATCAAGGAACAGCAGCCCGCGCTCGCTGACGTCACGCAGAACAGGTTCCAGCATCTTGGCATCGGCCATGTAGCGGCCGCCAAGGTAATTCATCACACCGGTATAGTTAGTGATCTTGGCCATGGAACGGTGTAGGCGCTCCATATTGATCTTCTGGCTGTCGCCAACCAGCAAGGTATCAGGACCGGGATTGTTACCAGGATAACCGAACGGTTCAAAAGGAACCTGCAGCAGAATTTCATGCCCCTGACGCCGCGCCTCCTGCATCCAGCGCTGCAGGCTGTTGCCGCTGGCTGCAAAGGCAAGCGTGATTTCCGGTGGCAATGTTCTGATAGCGTTCTGGGTGCCGGTCTGGCTAAGGCCAAGTCCGCCAATCACAATGGCAATACGTGTACCACGCGCGCCAGACCATGGACGGGCATATTGTTCCAGCGAACGCAAACCATCAGCTCCGGTTTTCGGCAATTTGCCAAAAGCCGAATCCTCCAGCAGATCCTCGTTCGGCATGGTGGCCACGCGCGGGTTCTGACCATACGTCTGACCGGTCATCAAAACCGGACCGTCATCATCCCGGGGGCGGGGCGAAAACACCGATACGACATTGCCGTCCTCGGTGGTTTCCTGGCGCACATTTGCGCCGGACCGGCCACTGCTGACGGGAAGTCCAGCCGTTTCTTTTTCCGTTTTGGTTTGAGGCGACGGAGTTTTTTCCGCCTGCGCAACGTCAGGCGATGATTGTGGATCGAGGCCTGGTTTTGCCAGATTGTCAGGAGCAATCACTGTGTAAACAGACAATCCCAGAACCGCGCATAGCGCAACGGTACCGGCAAGAGCAGCAACAGAAAAACGCCGGCTTTTGCCGGCGCTTTCCTTACGATCTTGCCCCAAGGGTTTGCGCAGTTCAGATACCAAAACGCGGCCTATCCCGAGTGTTGTATGCAGGGGTAGGGAAAGCGCCGGAAAACCGGCGCCCCTTATTACTGCTTGGTTACGACAGCTTTTTCAGGGTTTGGCGGGAAAGACGGGTCGGTCTTGTCGCCGCGCAGCAGATCAAGCGCGTAGTTCAGCTGAATGTCGTCCTTGGCTTCCGGCGGCACATAAGCAGCAGAACCCGAACCTTCGTCCGTTTCGCTCTGGCCCTGGATGTGACCCGGCAGGCTGGATTCACCTTCGGAGCGAATGCGGCCCTGAAGCTCTGGCGGCAGCGGCTGGTCGACCTTGATATCAGGTTCGATACCTGTGCCCTGAATGGACTTGCCAGATGGCGTGTAATAGAGCGCCGTGGTCAAACGAAGCGCACCGGTTTCACCCAGCGGGATGATCGTCTGGACAGAGCCCTTGCCGAACGAGCGAGTGCCGACAACGGTGGCACGACGCAGATCCTGCAGAGCACCGGCAACGATTTCCGAAGCAGACGCCGAACCACCGTTCACCAGAACGATAACCGGCTTGCCGTCCGTCAGATCGCCCGCGGTTGCGTTGAAGCGACGGGTTTCTTCCGGGTTACGGCCGCGGGTCGAAACCACTTCACCTCTTTCAAGGAAGGCATCCGATACGTTGATCGCCTGATCAAGCAGGCCGCCCGGGTTGAGGCGAAGGTCGAGAACATAACCCTTCAACTTGTCAGCAGGTACCTCGGCCTTGATTTTTTTGATCGCGGCTTCGAGATCGTCATAGGTCTTCTCAGTGAATGAGATCACACGCAAATAACCAACATTGTCACCTTCAACACGCGACTTGACGGCACGTACGGCAATGATGTCGCGCATAACGGTGATATCAAGCGGCTTGTCAGCACCCTGACGAATGATCGTCAGCTTGATAGGTGTCTTGACCTCACCGCGCATCTTTTCAACGGCCTGCTCGAGCTTGAGACCTCGAACCGGCTGACCATCGATTTCCGAAATGAAGTCGCCGGCCAAAATGCCAGCTTTGGAGGCAGGCGTATCATCGATTGGTGTGATAACCTTGACCAGTTCATTTTCCATAGTCACTTCGATACCGAGGCCACCAAACTCACCCTTGGTCTGGCTACGCATATCGGTAGCATCCTGCGCATTGAGGAAGCTTGAATGCGGATCAAGAGAGCTGAGCATGCCATTGATGGCGTTCTCAACCAGCTTCTTGTCATCCGGTGGCGTTACATATTGTGCACGTACGCGCTCGAATACGTCGCCGAAAATCGACAATTCCTTATAGGTAGACGGCCCAGCGGCCTGCGCCGGGATGCTCGCAGAATAAATGACACTCATCGCCGTGGCACCCATGAGTCCACCGATGAGCAGAAGCGAAACCTTACGAATCATTGTGCGCCCTTCCGGTATTTTTTGCGGTCCACCAAGGTTGGGAATCAACCGGCACACCGTCTTTTCTGAATTCTATGTAAAGCGTTGGCCTATCAGTTTCCAGCGCCAATGCTGCTGCACTGGCCACTCTTTTTGCTCCCATGGAAGCAATGGGTTCACCTGAAAACACGAACATACCCTGGCGGGTTCTTATCGCATCCATTCCGGTCAGTACCAGATGGTACCCGTCACCTGCATTGAGAATAATCATTCGGCCATAGCTGCGGAATTCTCCAGCAAAAACAACATACCCGTCTGCGGGGGCTGTTACCAGTGCGCCGGGACCGGTTGCGATCACAACACCGCGAGAGGTATGGCCAGTTCCATCGGCATCGCCAAACTTTCTCAGCACATCGCCCGTTACCGGCATATCCAGTTTGGCCTTCAGACTTGCAAACGGATATGCGGGCGCAATGCGGTTTTTATCGGGCATGCCAGCATCGGCATTTGCCCTTTCACGCTCGCGCTCATCTTCCGACAAACGACGAACCCGTTCCTCTTCGGCGCGCATCTTTTCCTGCGCTTCACGGACGGAGAATATCTCGTTTTCCAATGAGGCAACGAGGCTTTCAAGACTCGTTGCCTTAGAGGCAAGTTCTTCAGAGCGTTTGCGTTCCGCTTCAAGGTCCGCAGCCGTGCGCGTTCCCTGCCTGTCATTTTCAGCGAGCAACAGGTCGAGGCGCTTTTCTTCCTCGAGCTTTGCCGTCATCATGGCGGTCAGGTCAATCTTCTCACTGGCGATGGCCTTGCGCACATCCGTCAATGCCTTGAGGTCCGCGACCAGCTTGTCCGTTTCATGCCGCACACCGGGAACCACAGCTCCAAGTAAAATGGCGCTACGCACGGATGCGAGAGCGTCTTCAGGCGAAACAAGCAGGGCAGGCGGCGGATTACGCCCCATACGTTGCAGAGCAGCCAACACTTCAGCCAAGACACCCCGACGCTCACGAAGCGACGCCTTCACGCCGTCTTCTTGCACACCAAGTTTGGCCAGCCGGTCTTCACCCTCTTCAATCTTGCGTTCAAGATCTTTTCTACGCGACGCAGAATCGATCAATTCTTGGCGGATACGACTGCTGTCCTGATTGAGAGACGCAATGCTTTCTTCCAGCTGTCGAGCCTTGTCTTCGGAAAGACCGATACTATCGACCAGCTCTTGCAAGTCCTCGCGATTACGATCACGCCGCGCTTCAAGGTCATTCAGGGCGTCTGGCTGCGCGGTCTGCCCATTCTGTTCGGTCGGTGCAGCCTGTGTCGGAAAGGGCGCAGCCACCGGCTCTTGCGCGTACACACCCTGCGCAAGCACAAAAAGAGAGACAGCCAAGGCTGCTCCCGCAGAGGTCACGCATCTGGTGTGGGCGCTTTTCCGGTTCATGCCGCTTTCTGGAAAATCAAAATCAAGCGATTAACATACTCTGCTTCGCAATCGCCAGCCAACAACATCCTTTTATTCAGGCAACACAATGGCGTGTTTCCTTATACCCTGTGGTATGGATGCCCCGAAAGAATGGTAACGGCACGATAAAGCTGCTCGGCAATCAGGATTCGAACAAGCTGGTGTGGCCAGGTCAGTTTCCCGAGACATAAAACAGCGGAGGCTTTTTCATAAAGGGCAGGGTCGAGACCATCTGCACCGCCGATGGCAATGACAAGATCACGTTTGCCACCATCACGCAGATTGCCAATGGCATCTGCAAAGGCCGGGCTATCAAGTGCTTTGCCGCGCTCATCCAGCAAGATAAGCGCTGCCCCGTCGGTCAATTGTTTCTCAAGCAGTGCAGCTTCTTCGCGTTTTCTGGTCTCGGCATTCGATGCACGGCTTTCAGCCACCTCGATCACCCGTGAAAACTCGAGACCGATGGCCGGACCACTTTTGGCAAAACGGTCTAGATAACGCGACGCAAGATCCTTCTCAGGACCGGATTTGAGCCGCCCGACTGCAAAAATCGCAATCCGCATTCCTGCTCCACATTGGTTGATGATCAACGGTAGCAAGGGTCAGAACGCTGAACAATGACATGACCGCGGAATTTTTTCCGGCCAGACGCCCATCGTCCGGCCGCGCTTGACGACACTCAAGAATGCTCCTGGTCTGAAATCCAGTTCAGAGGGAGCTTTCGTTCAGTGCAGTGTTTCTTCCTCGATATCCGGCGTCGCCCACATCTTTTCGATGTTGTAAAACACACGAATTTCCGGACGGAACACATGCACGATAATGTCACCCGTGTCGATCAGAACCCAATCACCGGTTTCCAGCCCTTCTACGCGGGAGTTACGGAAACCATCATCCTTGAGGTCTGAAATAAGGTGCTCACAGATAGCCGAGACATGCCTGCTCGATCGCCCGGAAACTACAACCATGTAGTCAGCGAGCGCCGATTTCCCGGCAATATTCAAGGTAACGATATCTTCTGCCTTGGAGTCATCGAGGCTGGCGATGACGGTTTCGAGGGCACGTCTGGCGGCATCGGCGCCACTGTCATGACCCTTCGGGATAGCAACGGATGCTCTTCCCTTAGCGTGTACTGTTGTCAGAGGTTGTCCTTTCATAATGACAAAACAAGCACAAAACGAACCGATTCTTTTTTCGATCCGTTACATGAAGGTGGCATCAAAGCCACCGGTTTTCAAGGGATCGCTTAAATCACCTTTTATCTCTTCACTGAATTGCGCAGAGCCGTCGAACTTAAGGTCGAGCGGGGACCATGGACAAAGGTCCAGGCTGGGGCGTTTTTGGTCCACAATACGCCGGCGTCATCTTCATCGACACGCGCATGACTGTAAGCCTGCGCCATCGTGGATGATAAATAGGACAGGGTCGCTCCCGGTCTATCAATAACTGCAATTGGAAATGTCTCGGCGATTTCCCGCCATTTCTGCCAGCGGTGGAAGCTCTTTAAATTGTCTGCCCCCATGATCCAGATGAACCGGACTCCCGGGTTTCTAGCCTTGATCTTCTTGAGCGTATTGGCGGTATAACTGACCCCAAATGACTTCTCAAAGGCCGTGATCTTGATACGTGGATCATGAACCAGATGTTCACACGCCTGGATGCGCGCGGAAAGCGGGGCAAGTTCCTTGTGGTTTTTAAGTGGATTCCCCGGCGTCACCATCCACCACAGTTGATCCAGCCCCAAACGGCGCAACGCGATTTCTGCGACCAGCGCATGCCCACCATGTGGTGGATTGAACGACCCACCAAACAGTCCCACCACCATGCCGCGCTCCACATGCGGCATGGTCAGGTAACGCCGGTTGACAGGGTCTGCCATCAAAACGTCAGGTCCGTATCTGGCCGGTGCCATGCACGCGATATTTGAATGACGTCAACTGCTCCACCCCAACGGGACCACGCGCATGCATCTTGCCGGTCGCGATACCGATTTCCGCACCCATGCCGAATTCTCCGCCATCAGCAAATTGCGTTGAGGCATTGTGCAGCAGAATGGCTGAGTCGATCTCGTTGAAGAAGCGTTCAACAACCGCGCCATCTTCGGCAATGACCGCTTCCGTATGGTTGGAGGAATAGGTGCTGATATGCTCGATCGCGCCGGAAATTCCGTCCACCAGACGGACCGAAATGATCGCGTCGAGATATTCAGTGCGCCAGTCTTCCTCGGTCGCAGCTTTCACACCGGAAATGGCCTTCTCAACGACTTCAGAGCCGCGAACTTCACAACCCGCATCCAGAAGAACCTTCACCAGCGGCTGCAGATGCGTGGAAGCAACAGCCTCATCGATAAGCAGGGTTTCAGCGGCACCACAGATGCCGGTGCGGCGCATCTTGGCGTTGAGAACAATCTTTTCGGCCATTGCGAGGTCAGCGGATTTGTCCACGTAGATGTGGCAAATGCCTTCGAGATGCGCAAAAACCGGCACGCGGGCTTCCGTCTGCACCCGCGAGACAAGGCTTTTGCCGCCGCGCGGGACAATGACGTCCACGGTGCCATTCAGGCCGCCAAGCAAGGCACCGACCGCTGCACGATCGGCAACGGGGACCAGTTGAATGGCATGTTCCGGCAGGCCGGCAATTTTCAAACCTTCAACGAGGCAGGCATGAATTGCTTGCGACGAATGTAAGGAGTCCGAACCACCGCGCAAGATGACCGCGTTGCCCGCCTTGAGGCAAAGCGCGCCAGAGTCGGCCGTCACATTGGGTCGGCTTTCGTAAATCACGCCGATAACACCAAGTGGCGTCCGCACGCGTTCGATCTGTAAGCCATTAGGGCGATCCCATGCGGCAATGACCTGACCGACCGGGTCAGCAAGTGCCGCAATGGCGCGAATGCCTTCTGCGACCGAAGCAATACGGGTTTCATCAAGGGTCAGGCGGTCAATAAAGGAGGCAGCAAGGCCCACCTTTTTACCAGCCGCCAGGTCTATCGCATTGGCCTGAAGAATCTTGTCTTTCGATGCCTCGATCGCAGACGCCATAGCCAGCAACGCACGGTTCTTTTGATCCGTCGACGCCACTGAAAGAGGTCGCGCAGCAGCTTTCGCCTGAAGACCGATCTTATTCATCAGTCCGTCAATATCAAGGCTACGGCTCACGGCCTGCTCAGGCATGGATTTCATCCTTCTTTACGGCTGATACGGTCACACTTGCGCCGGTCATAACGAGATCGTCGCGATGGATCATGGCGGAACGTCCGACATAACCCAGAATAGCTTCAATTTCCGAGGACTTGTGCCCAGTAATCTGGCGGGCCTCTTCGGCATCGTAACCGGCAAGACCACGCGCGATTTCACGCCCGTCCACGCCGATGATGGCCACGGCATCGCCGCGCCCGAAATTGCCGCTCACCCGCCGCACGCCGGCTGGCAAAAGGCTTTTTCCGGCATAAAGCGCAGTCTGTGCACCGGCATCGACATGCACTTCACCGGCAGGCTGCAATTGTCCGGCAATCCAGGTTTTGCGTGCGGTGACAGGTGTGCCTGACGGCGCAAACCACGAGGATCGTGCACCCTCGTCAATGGCACGAAGGGGATTGAGGGTCTTGCCAGACGCGATAATCATGCCGCAACCGGCAGCCGTCGCAATCTTGCCAGCATCAATCTTGGTGCGCATGCCGCCACGCGACAGTTCCGACGCAGCACCACCAGCCATCGCCTCAATTTCAGGCGTGATCGTTGCAATACTGTCGAGAAACTTGGCGTCGGGATCAAGATGCGGGGGCGCTGTGTAAAGCCCGTCAATATCCGATAACAGCACCAGAAGGTCGGCTCCGGTCATCGTCGCAACACGGGCTGCAAGACGATCATTGTCGCCATAACGGATTTCGGTTGTCGCAACCGTATCGTTTTCATTGATGATCGGAATGGAGCCGATCTTCAGAAGCTGGTTGATGGTCGCGCGGGCGTTGAGATAACGCCGGCGCTCCTCCGTATCGGACAGCGTCAACAGGATTTGCCCGGCAATAATGTCATGCCGTGAAAGGCTCTCAGACCAGGCGCGGGCCAGAGCAATCTGGCCAACAGCTGCTGCTGCCTGGCTTTCTTCCAGCTTCAATGCGCCGGGTGGCAGACCTAGGACGGTACGCCCGAGCGCAATCGCACCCGAAGAGACCACCTGAACATCAGCGCCCTTCGCCTTCAAAGCGGCGATGTCTTCGCAAATCGCGTCCAGCCAGTCTTTTTTTAGACCGCTCTTACGGTCAACAAGCAGAGCCGAACCGATCTTGATAACGATGCGGTGGTGGCTGGAAACAGGTTTGCGCTTTGCGCTCATAACCGGTCGTCTCCGTCATCCTCACCGCTTCTGTCCTCGATCGGCATGGAACGGTCTGGCAGCGCAGTTTCACCACCTGCTGCAGAAACAATAATGTCACGCAGCGCACGCAACACTTCCGTCATGCCGGCATGGGTCGCTGCCGAAATCAGAAGTGGCGGACGTCCACACGCCTTTTCCAACTCTTTGGCTTTTTTCTTCAGTTCTTTTTCGTCGAGAACGTCGATCTGTGAAAGGGCGACAATTTCCGCCTTGTCGGTCAGACCACCGCCATAGGCCTCAAGCTCGGCCTTGACCGTCTTGTAAGCTTGGCCAACCTTTTCTTCCTGCGCCGAAACCAGATGCAGCAATACGCGCGTCCGCTCGACGTGACCGAGAAAACGGTCGCCGATACCAACGCCCTCATGCGCACCTTCGATCAGGCCCGGAATGTCAGCCAGCACGAATTCGCGGCCATCGATGGTCGCAACGCCAAGGTTGGGATGCAGCGTGGTAAATGGGTAGTTGGCAATCTTCGGGCGCGCGCGGGTAACCGTGGCGAGGAAAGTGGACTTTCCTGCATTCGGCAAACCAACCAGACCGGCATCGGCAATCAGCTTGAGACGCAGCCAAACGGTTTTTTCTTCACCCGCCAAACCAGGATTTGCCCAGGTCGGTGCCTGGTTGGTCGAGGATTTGAAATAGGCGTTGCCGAAACCACCGTTACCACCGGCGGCCAGACGGAACCGCTGGCCTTCCTTGGTCAGGTCGGCAATCAGCGTTTCATTGTCTTCTTCAAAAATCTGCGTCCCAACTGGCACTTTCAGCGTCACGTCAGAACCCTTGGCGCCGGTACGGGTCTTGCCCATGCCATGCTGGCCGATCGACGCTTTGAAGTGCTGCTGAAAGCGGAAATCGATCAGCGTGTTAAGGCCGTTGACCACTTCCACCCAGACATCGCCACCACGTCCGCCGTCACCGCCATCCGGTCCGCCGAACTCGATGAACTTTTCGCGCCGGAAGGATACAGCGCCTGCGCCGCCATCACCGGACTTGATATAGACTTTTGCTTCATCGAGAAATTTCATTGTAGTGCCGTTCTGTCAGCCGTTTACGCAACATTGCTTTTGTCGCTTGGAATATAGGCGCTTTGCCCGCACGTCAAAGATTATCGTGACGGGCAGCGCCATGTAAAACAAGGCCGGCTTCGCAAGAAACCGGCCTCGTGTATGGTTATCGCGGTCGTGAAGGCACGAAATCCTCGGCCGTCAACACGGTATCCAGATGCGCAACCATTGCCGCGCGCGAGACCGCATAGGTCTCATGGCAGCCGGTAATCCGGAAACCCAGCTTCTCCTGAACCCGCAGCGAACCGGGATTATCCGCAAAGACACCAGAATGCATGGTCGCATTCGGCATGCGGCGGAAGAACCGTTCAACAACACCACTAACCGCCTCGGTCATGTAGCCCTTGCCCCAATAAAAGCGGTTGAGCCAGTAACCGAGATGCCATTCGCCGTGACGGAACTCGACGGAAACGACGCCAATCAGGGTATCGTCATCGCAGGTAATGGCGAAATCCCAATCCGGCAATGTGCCGGATGTTCGCAGGATCAGCCATTCCAAAGCATCCTGCCGATAATAAGGGGCAGGAACTCTGGCCAGCATGCGTGTTACTGCAAAATCACTCAAGGATTCTGCAATACTGCCGGCATCGGCAAGCCGTTGCGGCCGCAGTACGAGACGACGTGTTTCAATGGTCGGGCAGGGACCGGGAGGTGGCAGAGTATCAACCTGCCTGCTGCGCAACAATTCAGCGTTGGTCATCGCATATCCCCCCAGCTTCTGAGAGAAACCCAGGTCTTGCGATCCAGCCGGAACCATTCGACAGGCACCATGCCGCCCAAAGCCAGCGAACCGACCATGCCGGAGCTCTGGAACTGGAAACCGCACTTCTGGATAACACGGCGCGATGCGACATTGGTAACCCGGCAACGGGCATCGATAAAGTCGATGTCACGGGTGCGGAACGCCATGTCGATCAGGGCATGTGCAGCTTCGGTCGTGTAACCATTATTCCAATAGGGTTCGCCTAGCCAGTAGCCAAGTTCGACGGCACCGGGGTCGTCAGGGTCGGGCTCCAGACCGCAGCATCCCATAAACTCGCCATTGTCCATGCGGGTAATCGCATAGACGCACTTGCCAATCTCGCCAGCTTTCGTACGTCGCACAAAATCAGCGGCATCTTTGGCCGTATATGGGAGCGGCATACGCGACACCATGGTCGCAATATTGGCGTTGTTGGCGAGATGGGCAAGGGCGTCAATGTCTTCTTCGTGTGGCGCGCGCAAAACGAGCCGTTGCGATAATAAGACAGGGCAATCGGTCCTCGACCGCTGCGGCCTCAGCCGTTCCTGGGGCGACCGCTCTTGGTCAGCCCTGATCAATTCATCCTGCATGGTTCAGTCCTCCTATAGGGATAAAGAAAAAGGGGAGATGGGTGGTGCCCCATCTCCCCTGTTTTCTGACTGAACCTAAAGCGTCAGCCGGGTCGATGAGACACCGGCTGCATATAACGCTTACCGGCTTATTCTGCGGCTTCCGCTTTCGGTGCCACAGACACGTATACGCGGCCGTTAGCCTTCGTGCGGAAGGATACGTTACCGGCGGTCAGCGCAAAAATCGTGTGGTCCTTGCCGAGGCCAACGTTGGTGCCCGGATGCCACTGCGTGCCGCGCTGGCGCAGGATAATGTTGCCTGGAATGACGGCTTCGCCGCCGAACTTCTTTACGCCAAGGCGCTTGGAATTCGAATCGCGACCGTTACGCGATGAACCGCCAGCTTTTTTGTGTGCCATTGGAGTGCTCCTTTAAAACCTAGTTTCCCGTGACGCGCCGATTAGGCAGCAACGATGTCCGTGATACGAACAACAGTGTGATGCTGACGATGACCGCGAATACGCTTCGAGTTCTGACGACGACGCTTCTTGAAGGACAGAACTTTCTTGCCGCGGTTGTGTTCAACAACTTCAGCCTTGACGGTCGCGCCCTTTACGAAGGGTGCACCGAACTTTGCGTCGGCGCCTTCGCCGATAACGAGAACTTCGGTGAATTCTACAGTGTCACCAGCTTCGACTTCCAGCTTTTCGATGGTAAGTACGTCGTTGGCGGCCACGCGGTACTGCTTACCGCCGGTCTTGATGACTGCGAACATTTTTTATCCTTTCATGTTCGTTCCGGCTCTGATCACTTGAAACCAAGTGTCCGGCCGTCTTTTTATCAGTCGGAGTAGTGAAAACCCTGAGCCAAATGGCGTCAAAATCTTCACCGGTGAAACCTGCCCGAAAAGGCAGAACAAAACAGAAGACGCACTACGCCCCTTCAATTCGCGTGCCGGGATACTTGAGCGCCCTTGATCTGTCAAGGCACAAACCACGCAAAATCCCTTGTCAGCCATGCCATTTGCGATGATTTTTCATGTTCTTGCAAACGGCTCTCGAAATTTCTGCTTCAACTGTTTATATGATGGCCATAGCAAGGAGTAAAAATGGCCCGCATTGACCAGACCGACGATTGGCGGGACCGCCATGCACCAACAATTTCCAGTTTTGAGTCATTGGCCATCGAGGCGTACGGCCACCTGCCGGAAGAATTCCGCGGACTGACCAACAATCTCATTATCGAAATTTCCGATTTCCCGACCGATGAAGTTTTCGAGGATATGGCGCTCGAAACCCCGTTCGACCTCTTGGGATTGTTTGAGGGCAGGGGCATTACCGAACGTTTCACCATGGAAACGGGTGAAATGCCGAACCGTATCACGCTCTATCGCCGTCCTATCCTGGATTATTGGGCCGAAAACGAAGAGACACTGGGCGACATCATCACCCATGTTCTCATCCACGAAATCGGCCACCATTTCGGTCTGTCCGATGACGACATGGAGCGCATCGAAGAAAGTGCTGAAGCTGCTGCTTCCGAACGCTAAAACACAGATACCCGCATGTGAATGCGGGCACCATCTTCCGGAAATGCTGAAAAAGATAGCCGCGATTATTGCTCGCCGAGCTTCATGTCCGGGTGATAGTCCTTACCCTCAACGGTCTTGGTGACCGGCTGGCCGCAATGCATGACGCCAGTTGCCGCGTTGAAAGCATAGGTCGGTGATCCCGCAAGCTCCCAACCCTTGTTGAGGGCATCGGTGACGCGATGGCAAAACTTTGCATCATCGGGACCGGTGATAAAACGGTAGAGTTTCATAGTCTGTCTGCCTTTCTTGCGTCTATGGCACTGGCCATTTGCAACAGTTTTTCAGCACCCGTTACATGCAGGCGCTCGATCATGCGACCATTCGCGTTGATAATGTTCAGACCAGCCGCCTCGGGCGCAGCAAAAGCAGCAACAATACTGCGTGCTTCCTCCAAAGCGTCTTCTGACGGCGCAAAATGCCGGTTTGCAGCAGCGATCTGCGCCGGATGAATCAGCATCTTGCCATCAAACCCCATGGCACGGCCCTGCTCGCACTCAGCTGCATAACCGTCGAGATCACGGAAATCATTTGACACGCTATCGATGACATCAAGGCCGTAGGCTCTTGCAGCCAGCACGATCTGCATCAGCCAGGAAACCAGATAGGTACGGCCGGGCAGATTGGGCACACCGGTTTCCTTGCGCAGATCGTTGAGGCCGACAACAAAGGCCGAAAGACGCGAGTCTGGTGTGTGTGCTGCCTCGGCGACGGCAGCCGCATTCAAAACACCGCGCGGTGTTTCAATCATGGCCCAGATGCGCATGTTCTCCGCGCCATCTCTTTCGGTCAGAATATCAGAGATGTCATGAACGTCAGACGGCTGGTCGACCTTGGGCAACAAGATCGCATCGGGCACGCAACGCAAAACCGTTTCAAGATCTGCACGGCCGAACGTACTGTCAAAGGCATTGATGCGGATGATCGTTTCGCGCCCGACAAGTGGGGTCTTGTCAAAAAAACGCTCCAAAGCTTCGCGTCCCTGCTGCTTGGCATCAACAGCCACAGAATCTTCGAGATCGAAAATCACCGCATCACAGTCGAGATCAGGTAGTTTTTGTAGCGCACGTTCATTGATGGCGGGCACACAAAGTACCGAACGGCGCGGACGAGCAATATTTTCAGGCTCAAATTTGATCATGCCGCACTTGTGTCAAGGTTTTGTGGCATCTGCAAGCACACTTCGCGTCGAATCCTCTTGCAAGCAAGGCAAACAACGCCCACATTGCTGATGAACGAAAGGTTTTGAATTATGCAAGGCATCCGCACTTTAATCATAGCGGCTTCCAGCATCGCAATTTTGGCGCTGGCCGCCGTTTTCACGGCTTCTTTTACTGTGGCATTTGTTGGCGTGCTCGCGCTCATCAGCCTTACTCGCGCAGTAACTGCCCGACTGAAACCGGCACCTATTCCGGTCAAGACCCGCAATCAGAGCCAGCGTGACATCCGCGTCTGGAACGACGGCAAGGGCACAATCATCGACCTTTGATGATATGAAAGCGCACTGGAAAAGCAGCGGCGTTTCCGCTGCTTTGAAGTGGCGTATGCCCGTTGAGCTGTTTTCCCTTCAAATCTTGCGGAAATTGCTTTATTGGCGACATCATCATGCGCAAAGCCCGATTTTGCTTTGCGAATACAGCCAAGCTGGAGCGATAGATGGACAAGTTCACCAAGCTGACGGGTGTTGCCGCCCCCATGCCGGTCGTTAACATCGATACGGACATGATTATTCCGAAAGATTACCTCAAGACCATCAAGCGTACCGGTCTGGGCAAGGGTCTTTTTGCGGAATCCCGTTACCTTGAAGACGGTTCCCCAAATCCGGATTTCGTGCTGAACAAGCCCGCCTACCAGAATGCACAGATCCTTGTGGCTGGCGACAATTTCGGTTGCGGTTCGTCGCGTGAGCATGCGCCATGGGCGCTTCTGGACTTCGGCATCCGTTGTGTCATCTCGACCAGCTTTGCCGATATCTTCTACAATAACTGTTTCAAGAACGGCATTCTGCCGATCATCGTCAGCCCGGAAAATCTAGAAAAACTGCTGGACGACGCATCGCGCGGCTCCAACGCCGTTCTCAGCGTCGATCTCGAAAACCAGCAGATCAGTGGTCCTGACGGCGGCACGATCAGCTTCGAAATCGATGCCTTCAAGCGCCATTGCATGCTGAACGGTCTCGATGACATTGGCCTGACGCTGGAACATTCTTCAGCTATCGATACGTTTGAAAAAACCAACGCATCCGTCCGTCCCTGGGCGTAAACAGCTTTACCTGACTATTTAGAGCCGATTTGGAACGAAAATCCGTACCAAATCGGCTTTTGCTTTCCTTGAAATGCCCTCATCCCAAGGATATGAAACCTGGACCCCCGCAGACCGCGTCACGTCTCACGTGAAACACGGTCAGGCGGGATTGAGGTTTTCACGTTGTGCATGCCGTTATCGCAAAACTGGTTACGGTTTTCCGGTATGCGCCAAGGAGAGGTTCCCATGACAGTTCGCACCCTGTTTCTGCTGCCCGGCGACGGCATCGGCCCTGAGGCCATGGCTGAAGTCCGCAAGCTGATCGACCACATGAACAGCGCCCTAAACACCGGCTTCAAGATCGAAGAAGGTCTTGTTGGCGGTTCGGCCTATGACGCCCATGGTGTAGCAATTTCCGATGCAGACATGGAAAAGGCGCTGGCGGCAGACGCCATTCTGTTTGGTGCCGTTGGTGGTCCGAAGTGGGATGGCGTGCCGTACGAGCAGCGTCCGGAAGCAGGGCTGTTGCGCCTTCGCAAGGATCTCGAGCTTTTCGCCAACCTGCGTCCGGCCATCTGCTACCCGGCACTTGCTGCCGCTTCCTCGCTGAAGCAGGAACTGGTTGAAGGTCTCGATATCCTCATCGTTCGAGAACTGACCGGTGGCGTCTACTTTGGCGAGCCAAAGCAGATTATCGACTTGGGTAACGGCCAGAAGCGCGGTATCGACACACAGATCTACGACACATTCGAGATTGAACGTATCGCCAGCGTTGCCTTCGAACTGGCCCGCACCCGTGGCAATCGCGTTTGCTCGATGGAAAAGCGCAACGTCATGAAATCGGGCGTGTTGTGGAACCAGGTTGTGACGGAAACCCACGCTGCAAAGTACAAGGACGTACAGCTGGAGCACATGCTGGCAGATGCCGGCGGCATGCAGCTGGTGCGCAAACCAAAACAATTCGACGTTATCGTTACCGACAACCTGTTCGGCGACATGCTGTCCGACGTCGCGGCCATGCTGACTGGTTCGCTGGGCATGCTGCCATCCGCTTCGCTTGGCGCACCGGATGCAAAGACAGGCAAACGCAAAGCCATGTATGAGCCGGTTCACGGTTCGGCACCGGATATCGCCGGTCAAGGCATTGCCAACCCGATCGCCATGATCGCCTCCTTCGCCATGTGCCTACGTTATTCGTTCAACATGGTCGACGAGGCAACCCGACTGGAAACAGCAATTGCCAACGTGCTGGAAAAGGGCATTCGTACCTCCGACATCATGGATGAAGGTTGCCGTCAGGTTGGCACATCTGAAATGGGTGACGCGGTTCTGGCCGAGTTCAAGGCACTCTCTGCCTGATCCAACCCAAAAACTTTAGAGAAGGCGGGCAGAGGAGCGATGTTTCTCTGCCCGTTTGTTATTGAGTGCCCGCATCTTTCGGTAGAAGATGCTCATACTGCTTGTCGGTCAGCGTTTTCATGAACGCCACCAAAGCATCGACGCGCTTGTCATCAAGCGCCGGCCCTGCCGTCAGCTCTGTCATGGCGATATTTTCAGGGACTTCCGGTGCAGCCCAGACGTCACCGGTTTCCGGATTGATCTGACGGCTTTTTTTCTTGCTATTGTACTTCACGTAAAACAGCACAACGGTGCGTAAATCCTTGAACACGCCATTGTGCATGTAAGGGCCGGTTACGGCGACGTTGCGCAGTGTCGGTACCTTGAACTTGCCGCGCTGCGCATCGGCATCGGTCACCGCCGGGTTCTGCGCCAGACCCGTATCCACTGTACCCACTTTTGAGCCATTGGCTTTGCGCACCGCCGCATTTTCCGGCACGCCTATATTGAAATATTTATGGTTGGTGAACAGCCCTTTTTCGATACCGTTCGGTCCGTTGACCTCATGGCAGAGATTGCAGTTGGTGAACTGTTTGGAGAAAAACAGCACCCGGCCCAGTTCTTCCTGATCCGTCAGTTTTTCTTCGCCGCGCAGATACCGATCATATTTGGAATCGAAGGGCGCGAATTCGTCGGTGCGCTCAAAAGCAGCCAATGCCTTTGTCATCGCGTCATAGGCATCATCAGGATTATCAAATACTTTGGATCCAAATTGCGTGCCGAAGGCTGCAACATAATCCGGATTTTCTTTGAGACGTCCAACCACTGTGGCCTTATTGGGCATGCCCATTTCCACTGGGTTCAAGGGCGGACCTGCGGCCTGATCTTCAAGGCTCGAGGCGCGACCATCCCAGAACTGGCCTCCGACATATTCGCCCGCTTCATTTTTGCTGAACGGGGGAGAGAGCTTTGCGTAAGACGCGGTTGGCGCATTGCGATCACCAAGCGAACTGCCATTGTCGCCAAGCGATACGTCTTGGCCAGCACCGTCGTTCTCCCGCACATCCACCAAGCCGAAACCCTGCATGTGGCAGGTGGAGCAGGCTTGGCTGCGATTATGGGAAAGATTGGGGTCGTTGAATAACGCTTCGCCCAGTTTCTCTATCGTCGCGTAATCCTCGCCACTATGGGCAGGCGAAAACCAAAGAGCACCATTCGCGGAAGCGAACAAAGCCACGCTGGTTATGACAAGACGGAAGGTGATCTTAAACATGGTCTTTCAATACCGGCCTAATGCCGCATTATTGTTGACCTATATCACCTCAGCCCATTCAAACGCCAGAAACTTTCTATTTGCTTCCACTTTGCCACAGCTGTGACCGGCCGCCGCCATCAAGTGTTACGAAGGCGTCCTTGCATCAGATCCACAACCGCGCGTGCTGCTTCAAGCACATGGGTGCCAGGACCAAACACGGCAGCTACGCCATTATCGAGCAGATACTGATAATCCTGGCGCGGAATAACACCGCCAACCACCACAATCACATCTTCTGCACCCTTGGCCTTTAGCGCCTGAACCAGCTGTGGCGCCAGCGTCTTGTGACCCGCCGCAAGCGACGACATACCGACCACGTGAACTTTGCTCTCAATAGCCAGGGTTGCCGCCTCTTCAGGCGTCTGGAACAGGGGGCCAGCTACGACCTTGAAGCCAACATCGCCAAAGGCCGAGGCAATGACCTTGGCACCGCGATCGTGCCCGTCCTGTCCAAGTTTTGCGACCATGATTTTCGGTTGGACTTTCAAGACACCGGCAAGTTCGGTCAATCGACCCTTCAGCGTCGAAAACTCGGGATCGTCACCATAGGCTGCGCCATAGACATTATCGACAACATCTGGCACGGCGGAGTGATCGCCAAACACCACACGCATGGCATCTGAAATTTCACCAACCGTCGCACGCGCACGCGCCGCTTCAACAGCCGCTTCCAGCAGGTTACCCTGTCCCGACTTTGCCACGTCGGACAGTCGGGCGAGTGTCTGCTCCAGTGTTTTCAGATCACGCTGCTGACGCAGCTTGTCCAAACGTTTGATCTGTGCTGCTCGGACTGCACTATTATCGATTTCCAGAATGTCGATAGGTTCTTCGTTTTCCAGACGGAAACGATTGACCCCGACAATCACCTCTTCTCCGCGATCAACCGCAGCCTGCCGGCGCGTCGCCGCCTCTTCGATAAGCCGTTTTGGCAGACCTTCCGACACGGCCTTGGTCATGCCGCCCAACCCTTCTACTTCCTGGATAAGCTGCCAGGCTTTCTCTGCCAGCTCATGGGTCAGACTTTCCACGTAATAGGAACCAGCCAGTGGGTCGACGACCTTCGTCACGCCGGTTTCATGCTGCAAAATAAGCTGGGTATTGCGGGCAATACGCGCCGAAAAATCGGTCGGTAGGGCTATTGCTTCATCCAGTGCATTGGTGTGCAAGGATTGCGTACCGCCGAGCGCTGCCGACAGCGCTTCATAGGCGGTGCGGATAACATTGTTGTATGGGTCCTGCTCTTGCAACGACACACCCGACGTTTGGCAATGGGTGCGCAGCATGAGGGAAGACGGCTTCTTCGGCTCGAATTCCTCCATGATGCGAGACCACAAAAGACGTGCGGCACGCAGTTTGGCAGCCTCCATGAAAAAATTCATGCCAATGGCAAAAAAGAACGACAGCCGACCGGCAAAGGCATCCACATCAAGACCTTTGGCAATTGCTGCGCGTACATATTGCCGGCCATCCGCCAGAGTGAATGCCAGTTCCTGTACCAGTGTCGCCCCAGCCTCTTGCATATGGTAGCCGGATATCGATATCGAGTTGAAGCGCGGCATCTCTTTCGCTGTATATTCGATAATATCGGCAATGATGCGCATCGACGGTTCTGGCGGGTAGATATAGGTGTTGCGCACCATGAATTCTTTGAGAATGTCATTCTGGATGGTGCCGGACAGTTCGGCGCGCGTACAGCCCTGTTCCTCCCCCGCAACGATGAAGTTGGCGAGAATGGGAATGACGGCACCATTCATGGTCATGGAAACCGACATGTCTTTGAGCGGAATGCCGTCAAACAGGATCTTCATGTCCTCGACACTGTCGATAGCAACACCAGCCTTGCCTACATCACCCTCTACCCGCGGATGATCGCTGTCATAACCGCGATGGGTTGCCAGATCGAAGGCAACTGACAGGCCTTTTTGGCCAGCGGCAAGATTACGCTTGTAAAATGCGTTGGATTCTTCCGCTGTGGAGAAACCAGCATATTGGCGGATCGTCCAAGGACGACCGGCATACATGGTCGCACGCGGTCCACGCACAAATGGCTTGAATCCAGGTAAGGTATCGAGGTGATCGATGCCCTCAATGTCCTGCGCTGTGTAGAGCGGCTTGATATCGATGCCTTCGGGTGTGTGCCAGACGAGTGTCTCTGCGGGAGCCTTCACTTCCTTCTCGGCAAGCGCTTCCCAGTCCTTCACTGTCTTGTCCACCGGCATCAATCTCTCCCTTTACCGTCATTCATCCATAGGAAACCACGCTCACCGGATTGGGTTCCAGCGGCGAAGTCCTCATTCAAATTCCAGTATGATTTCGTCAACACTCAGGCTTTGACCGGTTTTTGCAGCAACACTTGAAATGCGCCCGCGTTTTTCAGCTCGCAGCACATTTTCCATCTTCATGGCTTCAACGGTCGCGAGTGCCTGTCCGGCCTCCACATCATCCCCCACGGCCACCAGAACTGAGGTAATGATACCTGGCATTGGGCATAGCAGCATTTTAGAGGTATCAGGTGGCACCTTGACCAGCATCAACCGGGCAAGTTCAGCGATACGCGGCGAGCGAACATTCGCAAGCACATCGATTCCCCGCCAGCGCAAACGAATGCCGGTGCCAGCAATATCCACCTTGGCAAAAAGAACGTCGCCATCAATGGTAAAGACGCCGAGAGTTCTACCCGGCAACCAGTCGGTGGTAACATGTAGATTTTGCTGCTTGTCGATCTGTACAACATCGCCGTCATCGTTTGCTGAGAGGACGATGTGTCTTTCCTGCCCAGCAAGGGAAACAACCCAATCTGGACGAAGGACTTTGTGATGACCGCCAAGAGATCCGGAAATTGCTGTCGCGCGATTTTGCAAACGCTTGTGAATGACGGCCGCAATCGCCACCAACCTGTTTAAACCTTCGGAATCCGGCTCAACGCCGACAAAACCGTCCGGAAATTCCTCAGCGATAAAGCCTGTCGTCAGATTTCCATCGCGAAAACGTGGTTTCTGCATGACCGCTGACAGGAAGGCCAGATTGTGACCGATGCCGTCCACCTCGAACTTGTCCAGCGCCTCAGCCATCGCATCAATGGCGCTTATACGATCCGGCGCCCAAGTGCAGAGCTTTGCAATCATTGGATCGTAATACATGGATATCTCGCCGCCTTCGAACACGCCTGTGTCGTTGCGTACAATCACACCCGTTTCCTGCTGCCCTTCGGCTGGTGGCTGGTAGCGGGAAAGCCTGCCAATCGACGGAAGAAAGTTACGATAGGGGTCTTCAGCGTAAAGTCGGCTTTCAATCGCCCACCCGTTAAGAACGACATCATCCTGCCCAAAAGTGAGTTTTTCGCCCGCCGCGACGTGGATCATCTGTTCGACCAGATCAATACCGGTGATCAACTCGGTGACCGGATGTTCAACCTGCAGCCGGGTGTTCATTTCAAGGAAATAGAAGTTCTTTTGTCCATCAACGATGAATTCGACCGTTCCGGCAGAGAAATAACCAACGGCTTGGGCCAGTGCGACCGCTTGTACACCCATGGCCTTGCGTGTTGCCGCATCCAGAAAAGGCGAGGGAGCCTCTTCAATGACCTTCTGGTTCCGGCGCTGTATCGAACATTCGCGCTCGCCCAGATAAATCAGATTGCCATGCTGGTCGCCAAGCACCTGAATTTCAATATGGCGCGGTTCGGTGATGAATTTTTCAATAAAGATGCGGTCGTCACCAAAGGAAGATTTCGCCTCGTTTTTTGACGACTGAAATCCTTCGCGAGTCTCCTGATCATTCCAGGCAATACGCATGCCCTTGCCACCGCCACCAGCAGAGGCCTTAATCATCACAGGATAACCGATTTGCGCAGCAATCCTGACCGCTTCATCGGCATCAGCGATCAGATCCATATGACCGGGCACGGTGGAAACCCCTGCCTTGGCCGCAAGCTTCTTGGAGGTGATCTTGTCGCCCATCGCCTCGATGGCACCAACCGGTGGGCCAATGAAAACCACGCCCGCTTTTTCCAAAGCCTCAGCAAAGGCGGCATTCTCAGACAAAAATCCGTAACCGGGATGCACCGCATCTGCACCGGTCGTACGGATTGCCTGAAGAATTTTGTCGATAACGATATAAGACTGGTTTGATGGGGCAGGGCCAATATGCACCGCCTCATCGGTCAGCTTTACATGCAGTGCATTGGCATCTGCATCTGAGTAAACTGCGACAGTGGCAATCCCCATCCTCTTTGCCGTGCGAATAACGCGGCAGGCAATTTCACCACGATTGGCAATGAGGATTTTGGATATCATGTATCACCGCCTCCGAACGGCATAACGCTCAATCAATCAATGTCAAATACTCGGCAGGAACTGCGTCAATCAGCCAGACACCATTGTCTGCCTGATAAAATTGATGCCCGGCAGCAAACATTTCCGCGGCATCGACACTCAAAATTGCTGGCCTACCATGCCGCTGGCCAACCGCCTTCGCGGTCACATCGTCGGCCGACAGATGGACCTGTTGGCGGCTTCCGGGAAGCAACCCCTCGCGCATGATGGCGTCAAGAAAACGCGTCGCCGTGCCATGAAAGAGTTGGGGTGGCGGCTCACTAGGTGATTTGTCTAGATCAACGGTGACAGAATGACCCTGAGCTGCGCGAATACGCAGGCCATCATCCGAAAGAGTGAAACGTTTCTTGTCACTCTCGGCAACAATTTGGCGCAGCGTTACACCATCAAGCGGCGTGCCCGCCGCATTTGCCTTTTCCAGCAAATCGCTGACATCCGCCCACCCTTGTCCATCCAGCGTGAGACCAATGCTCTCGGGTGCGTGGCGCAAAACGTAACTCAAAAATTTGCTGGTGTGTGCCGACATTGCAGTTTGAACCCTTACGGAGAATGATGCGGTATCAAACCTCGAAAACGTCGTCGAAGGATTCCGGGAAGCTCAGGCGCGCCACCTTCTCATTGATCTGCAGCAATGCCTCATAGGACAACGGATCAAAATTCTTTTCGCCAGCAATAACCTCACGCCCGAAGAGCAAATTGATGCGTGCCGCATCAAGATTGCCGCGTTCGAATGGCTCTGAGCCAAAGTGATGCCAGAGAGCATGCAGGAAGGCCGCATCGATACGGTGTTCCTTCGTATCGGGACGAGCCCGACGTGGTAACGCCTTGATTGGCGTTACCCCTTTCGGATTGGCGCGGCGTATCGTGAATTGAACGCCGGTGCCCGGCATGCCGGATGGGAAACCTCGGTGTTTTGTCATGTCGGGCAGGTTTGCCATGGGTAGTCTCCTTACGCCTTTGCAGACGAATTCTGGCCAATTTTGTCCTGTGTCTTCGTATCGAAGTCAGAGGCATCATGGCGCTCATGCAATTGTTCAGATGGGTCGCCGGACGTCTTGTTGACCATGCAACCCCGTTTTACCGCTGGACGCGCGGCAATCTCGTCAGCCCAGCGTTTGACGTTTTTGTAGATGCCGGTGTCGAGGAAGGTTCCGGCATTGGGATAGGACTGGTCGAGAGCCAGCTTGCCATACCACGGCCAGATCGCCATGTCCGCGATAGTGTATTCATCGCCAGCAACAAATTTGTTGTTGGCCAGATGCTGATCGAGAACATCCATCTGGCGCTTGGTTTCCATCGCATAACGATCAATGGCATATTTGATGTGGATCGGGGCATAGGCATAAAAATGGCCAAAGCCACCACCAACAAATGGTGCAGAACCCATCTGCCAGAACAGCCAGTTCATCGTTTCCGTGCGGGCTTTCAGATCTTTTGGCAGGAAGGCGCCAAACTTTTCAGCAAGGTAGACAAGGATCGAACCGGATTCGAAAACGCGAGTTGGTTCCGGTGTCGAATGATCCATCAGTGCCGGAATTTTAGAGTTTGGATTAACCTCGACAAACCCCGAACCGAACTGCTCGCCTTCACCGATCTTGATCAACCAAGCATCATATTCAGCACCGGTATGGCCTGCCGCGAGCAGCTCTTCCAGCATGATGCCGACCTTCTGGCCATTGGGTGTTGCCAGGGAATAAAGCTGCAACGGATGTTTGCCGACCGGCAATTCTTTCTGTTTCTGCGCGCCTGCGGTTGGGCGGTTTATACTGGCAAACTGGCCACCATTGCCCGTTTCCCATTCCCAGACTTTCGGGGCTTCATAACCAGCGGGGAAGTTATTCGCGGGAGATCTCTCGGTCATCAAAATGTGTCCTTGTTCCTGAAATGGCGCATCCGGAAAACCGGAATGACCCGGAGGCAATATAGTAAGGCCTCCAAAGCATTTCTGCCCCTATAACGGAATTGTATCGTGTTTTTTCCACCGTACGTCCACCTGCTTGCCACGCAGTGACGCAAAAGCCCGGGCAATGCGACGGCGAGAGGAATGCGGCATGATAACCTCGTCAATGAAACCGCGCTCCGCCGCCACAAACGGATTGGCGAAACGCTCTTCATATTCTTTCGTTCGCGCTGCAATTTTTTCGGGATCACCAAGTTCCGACCGGTAGAGAATTTCGGTGGCCCCCTTGGCGCCCATCACGGCAATTTCAGCCGTTGGCCAGGCGTAATTGATATCGGCACCGATGTGTTTTGATGCCATCACGTCATAGGCACCACCATAGGCCTTGCGGGTAATCAGCGTCACCATCGGCACTGTTGCCTCAGAATAGGCATAAAGCAGTTTTGCGCCATGCTTGATGACACCGCCATATTCCTGTGCCGTACCGGGAAGAAAACCTGGGACATCGACCAGCGTCAGCAGTGGAATGTTAAATGCATCACAGAACCGCACGAAACGTGCAGCCTTACGCGAGGAATCAATATCAAGGCAACCCGCCAGCACCATCGGTTGGTTGGCAACTACCCCTACAGTCTGCCCCTCCAGCCTGATAAAACCGGTGATGATGTTTTTGGCAAAGGCTTCCTGAAGTTCGAAAAAATCCCCTTCATCTGCCAATGCGTGGATCAGTTCCTTCATATCGTAAGGTTTGGCCGAATTGTCTGGCACCAGCGTATCAAGCCGCATTTCAAGCCGTGCAGGATCATCGAAATGCGGTCTTATCGGCGCTTTCTCGCGGTTGTTTGCCGGCAGAAAGTCGAACAACATCCGCACCTGCTCCAGGGTCTCGATGTCGTTTTCATAGGCTCCATCAGCAACGGAAGACTTTTTTGTATGGGTTCCGGCTCCGCCCAGTTCCTCAGCCGTGACAATTTCATTGGTGACAGTTTTCACCACATCCGGCCCGGTCACGAACATGTAGGAGGTGTCGCGAACCATGAAAATGAAATCTGTCATGGCAGGCGAATAGACTGCACCGCCTGCGCATGGCCCCATGATAACGGAGATCTGCGGCACCACACCCGAGGCAATGACGTTGCGCTTGAAGACTTCCGCATAACCGCCAAGTGAGGCAACGCCTTCCTGAATGCGGGCTCCGCCACTGTCATTGAGGCCGATGATCGGCGCACCATTGCGCACCGCCATATCCATGATCTTGCAGATTTTTTGCGCATGAGTTTCAGAAAGAGACCCGCCCAGAACGGTAAAATCCTGTGCAAACACATAGACTTGGCGTCCGTTGATCGTTCCCCAGCCGGTCACAACACCATCCCCGGCAATCTTTTGGCTTTCCATACCAAAATCCACCGCACGGTGGGTGACATACATGTCGTATTCTTCGAAAGAGCCCTCATCGAGTAGCACATCAATGCGCTCGCGTGCTGTCAGCTTGCCTTTGGCATGTTGCGCATCGATACGCTTCTGCCCGCCACCAAGACGCGCCTCGGCACGGCGTTCCTGCAACTCTTCAAGAACTGACGGCATTGCTCCTCCCCCAATCACCAAATCAACCTTATGACAGACCGACAAGGGAGGCTATTCAGCCAAAAGTCGCAAGGATTAAATCCACGCCTGGCAATTTCAGCCTTTGGCGATGGCGTGGAAAAACGTGCCGGTAACATGACCGCGCCGTCCGCCGGAAGGACCAAGTGGCCGTCCCTGGCCATCGGCAATCTCTGCAAATGGCGCATCATGACCGGGTTCCGTCACCCGCGCATAATGGAACTCGTGCCCGCGCAAGACGTCACCGGCAGAACCGACAGGACCGTCAACGGCAATGGTTGCCTGCCGGTAGCCCAGATTCATCTTGCGTTTGGCAAAGCTGGTCGAATGCGACAGAAGACCCGTCATGGCATGGGTGGCACCCTGCGCATCTTCCAGCGCTTCACCCAGAACCATGTAACCACCGCACTCGCCGTGAACCGGTTTGCTTTCAGCAAAACGTGACAGACCTGCCTTGAAGTTTGCAGCAGTACCGAGCGTTGCGGCATGCAGTTCCGGATATCCACCCGGCAACCAGCAGACGTCACAATCATCTCGCGGCGCCTCATCGGCCAGCGGCGAAAACGGAATGATTTCGGCACCTGCCGCCCGCCAATGTTTGTCGAGATGCGGATAGAGGAAGGTAAAAGCAGCGTCCTGCGCCAAAGCGATACGATGGCCTGGCGGCGCAATCGCGGTTTCACGTGAACCACTATCAAGACTGACGGGTGCTGCGACTGCCATCAGCGCATCGAGATCAAGCGACTTTTCCATCGCATCGGCCAGGGCCTCGATATGGGCATCAATTTCGGGATGCTCACTTGCCTGTACCAATCCCAGATGTCGTTCTGGCAAAACCAGCGACGGATCGCGCATCACGCACCCAGCGACAGGTAAGCCGATTTTTTCAATGGCATCGGTGCACAGCGTGCGGTGTCTTTCGCTGCCTGCCCGGTTCAGCACAACAGCAGAGATTTTTACGTCAGGATCATAATGGGCAAAACCATAGGCAACCGCTGCCGCAGTTTGTGATTGGCCGGAGACATCCAGAACCAGCAGAACCGGAATGCCGAAAAGCCGCGCCAGATCGGCAGCGCATCCAGTACGATTTTCGGCAACCGGAATACCATCAAATAAACCCATGGCGCTTTCAATCAGCAGCAGCTCCGCACCGTCAGCCTGCTCGGCAAACAGGTGCTGCAACAGGCCCGGCTGCATCGCCCAGCTATCCAGATTAAGGCCCGGCGTCCCCGTCGCGACCGCATGAAAGCCGGGATCGATGTAATCCGGACCAGTCTTCACGCCACGCACTTTCACGCCGCGGCGTGCGAAAGCCCGCAGCAAGCCAATTGTTACGCTGGTCTTGCCAGACCCGGAACGGGGTGCGCCGATGATGAGTGCGCGTGCAGTCATTCTTTCACTCCAAGGCGAGACCGCATCGAGACGATGTCACCGATCACAATCAGTGCCGGCGCTTCAAACTGTTCGCGCTCGGCATCTACAGCAATCGTCTCCAGACGACTGGTGAAAATCCGCTCCTGTGGCGTGGTTGCGGACATGATGACCGCAACCGGCGTTTCAGGCGCACGCCCGCCCTGCATCAGCATGGAAACGATCTTTTCGATGTTTTTCAGCCCCATATAGACAACAACAGGCTCATTGGTTTTAGCCAATGCTAGCCAGTCGACGTCATCTTCAGTGCCGGCGGCATGCCCGGTTGCAAGTGTGATGGCCCGGCTGATACCACGCATGGTGACAGGAATGGAGGCTGACGCCAAAGCCGTCAATGACGAGGTCATACCGGGAAGCACTCGAAACGGAATGCCTGCATCGACCAGAGCTTCCGCTTCTTCGCCACCACGACCAAAAACAAAGGGATCGCCACCCTTCAAACGTAAAACTCTTTTACCCTGACGGGCGAAAACAATCAGCGATGCAGTAATATCGTCCTGCACAGCAGAGGGTTTTCCCCCACGCTTGCCCGCAAAAACAATCTCCGCCTGTGGCGCAAGCTTGAGAACCATGTCGCTTACCAAGGCGTCGCGTACGATGATGTCAGCCTGTCCCAAGGCCGCAGCCACTTCCAGCGTCAGATAACGCGGGTCGCCGGGACCGGCACCGGCCAGCCAGACATGTCCCGGCTGGAGATGCGGACCAGTGGACATGATGCTGTTGAGAATTTCGGCTGTCGTCATTGTCTTTACTTGCTGTTTAACGATGACGGAAAAGCCGCCACCGGTTATAGGAATGGGCATGGAAACGGATGGAAAAAACCTTCGCCGCGGCTGGACCACGGGTACTTGCGCAACCGCAGCGACGAAAGCTGCCTGCGCCGCCCTGTTGACCGGCGATTTTCCATACCCTGTCGAGGTGGAACTTCCAAGCGGTGCCAGACCGGGCTTTTCGCTTGCCACCCATGAAATGGGCACAGACTACGCCCGAGCCGGGGTTATAAAGGATGCGGGTGACGATCCTGATGTCACCCATGGGGCGCTGATTGAAAGCACTGTCAGACGCGGCCAACCGGGAAGCGGAATTGTTTTCAAGGCAGGGCAGGGCGTCGGCGTCGTTACCCGTCCCGGTCTGCCGTTGCCGGTTGGAGAGCCGGCTATAAACCCGGTTCCCCGCAAGATGATGGAAACCGCGATTCATGAAGTCGCCGGTGCCAACGCCGATTTTGAAGTCGAGATTTCCGTTCAGGACGGCGCAAAAATTGCCGAGAGAACCCTGAATGGCAGACTTGGCATTGTCGGCGGCATTTCCATTCTCGGCACCACCGGTGTGGTTATTCCCTTTTCCTGCTCGGCATGGATACACTCCATCTGGCGCGGCATCGATGTGGCGCGCGCGGCCGGTCTGACCCATGTTCTTGGTGCCACCGGTAACAGTTCTGAAAAGGCCGGACAGGCTTTTTACGGGCTGGATGAAATCGCACTCATCGATATGGGCGATTTTATTGGCGGTATGCTGAAATATCTGCGCAGCCATCCCGTTGAAAAAGTGACCATTGCCGGCGGCGTCGCCAAGATGACCAAGCTGGCGCAAGGCATGCTGGATGTACACTCCAAACGTGGCCTTGCCGATCTTGATGCGCTGGCGGCTTTGGCCAGCGAGGCCGGCGCCGAGGCAGCGCTTATCGACCAGATAACTTCCGCCAACACGGTTGCCCATGCGTTTGAAATGGCCGAAACCAACGGTATCGATCTGGGCGCCGTGGTGGCCAAAAAAGCGTGGGTCACCGCTGCAGCGGCGCTGAAGCATCCCGATATGTCGCTGGAAATCCTCGTTTTTGACCGCCTTGGCATACTCAAGGGCCAAAGTGGCTTCGCCTGCTCGGTTCACGCGTCTGCATTCCCCTTGGGTGAACGGAACCTGCGGACATAGTCTGTGCTGTAAAGTGCGCTTTCACGGAAATCTTCCGAAGCAAGGCTCTTGCCGACAAAGATCAATGCGGTACGCTCAACCGGTTCCTCAGCAAGTTTTGCCTCGATGTCCCCAAGCGTTCCACGGATAATCCGCTCCTCTAGCCAAGAGGCACGCACCACGATGGCCACCGGGCAATCACCGCCATAAAGCGGTGTCAGCTCTTCAACCACCTTGGCAATGGCGTGAATGGCAAGATGAATAGCAAGTGTTGCCCCTGTCGCACCAAATGCCCTAAGGTTTTCCGTCTCCGGCATTTTGGAGGCGCGACCAGACACACGGGTCAACACAAGGCTTTGCGCCACCTCCGGTACAGTCAGTTCCCGCTTTAAGGTGGCCGCTGCTGCTGCAAAGGAGGGCACGCCAGGCGTTACCGTATAATCCAGCCCAAGACGTTCAAGGCGGCGGATCTGTTCACCCATGGCACTCCAGACCGAAAGGTCGCCCGAATGCAGACGCGCCACGTCCTTGCTTTCACGGGCAGCCGCAGCATATTCGGCTTCAATTTCATCCAGCGACAAGGCCGCCGTATCAACAATACGTGCGCCGGGTGGGCAATAATCCAGCAACGCCTTCGGCACCAGAGATCCCGCATAAAGGCAGACCGGGCAGGCGGCGATCAGATCACGCCCGCGCACTGTAATGAGGTCTGCAGCGCCCGGACCGGCACCAATAAAATGAACTGTCATTCCTGATCTCCTGACGTGGCAATTGCCACCGTAATCTCATTGATCACCATACGCGGCGCGATAAGTCTTGAATCTGGTCCCAACGCCGCAAGGGCCGAGGCCTCGCTGAGGCTTGGGGAACCGGAATGCGCTTCGCTTACTGCCGAGCGGGTGAGGGTGCGGCTCGCCGCCTGTTCAAAATCTGCCTGCGCCACGACAACAAAGGCCATGTTGCGTATGGTTGCGGCCTCCAGCAAAGCTGGCTCATCAGCCTTTAACGGTGCCGTGGCGATAAAGTCGATATTGACCTTATGCTGCCTGGCCGCCTCATCCAACGCCGCCATGACCGCTTCAACGCTGACGCCCTTGCGGCATCCAATGCCCGCAACAATCACGCCGTTTCTCCCGGTTTTACCCAGGACCATTGGGTGACCGGCATGGCCGGACGCCAGCCTTGCATGCCACCGACCGGTGCAGCACGCGATACTTCCAGCCGGATCAGTGAACCGCCAAGCCTGGCTTGAGCGGCCAGCAACACGGCCTCCATTTCCAACGTCACAGCATTAGCGACCAATCGACCACCTGGCTTCAACGCTCTGACTGCGCCATCCAGCACACCGGCTTCACTGCCGCCGCCGCCGATAAAGATTGCATCCGGCACCGGCAAACCCTCAAAAGCATCAGGTGCAGTACCGATGACAACTTCCAGCCCCGGAACACCAAAGTTTTCGGCATTACGAACAGCGCGTTCTGCCCGCTCCGCATTCTGCTCGATGCCGATGGCCCTGAGGGACGGGTGCGACAGCATCCATTCAATCCCAATGGAGCCGGAACCCGCACCGATATCCCAGAGAACTTCGCCATAACGGGGGGCAAGCGATGACAAAGTCACGGCGCGAATTTCCCGTTTGGTGATCTGGCCATCATGCTCAAACAGGGTGTCGTCGAGACCGCTCGTAAATGGCAAGACACGCGCTGTTTTATGCGCAACCACGTCCACCGCCAGCACATTCAGGGGATCAACATCAGTGAATGAAAATGCAGAGGCCTTTGTTTGCCGTAGTGTTTCACGTGAACCACCCAAGGCCTCGAGCAATGTCAATTCCGAAGTGCCGAAACCAGTCTCCGTCAAAAGCTCCGCCACCAGGGCAGGCGCCTTGTCATCAGATGTCAAAACTATGAGTTTTGCATCCGGCTGCAAATACGGACGGATGAGATCAATCGAACGACCATGCAGGGACACACATTCGACATCCTGTAACGCCCAGCCGAGCCTTGATGCGGCAAGCGAAAACGCCGATGGCGCGGGATAAGAGAGGGTTTCCTCTGCCGCCACATGCCGCAGAAGCGTGACGCCGACCCCGTAAAAAAACGGATCGCCAGAGGCCAACACGCAGACTTTTTTGCCGCGCAGCGCCACGACGTCGGCCATTGCGACATCAAACGGCACCGGCCAGGATTTCGCGTCACCCTTAATCGCGTCGGCAGCAAGTACAAGATGTCTTTTGCCACCAAACACAAATTCTGCTTCCTCAATGGCAAGGCGGGCATTTTGGCTGATGCCATGCAGCCCGTCTTCGCCAATACCGACGATCAAAAGCCAAGGGGTTTGTGCCTTTTCGGTGGAAGCCTGTCCATTTCCGGCATATTCAGAAGCCATGACACGTTCCATTCTTATTCTTGGCGGTACCGCCGATGCCCGTATTCTCTCGGGCAAACTGGCGGAAGAATCCGGCTATCGGATATTGCTTTCTATGGCAGGACGCACTCGCGAGCCTGTCAAACAGCCGGTTCCGGTGCGCATTGGCGGTTTTGGCGGAGCAGATGGTCTTGCTTCCTTTATCATGGAAAATGCGTTTGATCTGCTGATTGATGCGACGCATCCCTACGCCGCACTTATCTCTGCCAATGCCGTTCATGCTGCGCAGCAGGCGCAAGTGCCGCTGATTGCGCTGGAGCGGGCGCCGTGGCAAAGGCAGGTGGGTGACCGCTGGCAGGCCGTTGCCGATGTCAATACGGCGGTCGGCGCAGTGGGCTCCAGCAGTAAGAATGCCTTCCTTGCGCTTGGTCGCCAGGAGCTCTTGCCATTTGAGGCCGCGCCCCAACATCATTACCTGGTCCGCAGCGTCGATCCGGTTGAACCACCTCTCAATGTGCCCGATGCCCGTTACATCACCGCGCGCGGACCCTTTGTACTGGAGGACGAGATTACCATGCTGCGCGATAACCGGATCGACATCATCGTGTCCAAAAATTCCGGCGGCACGGCGGCTTATGGTAAGATCGAAGCGGCGCGGCAGCTGGACATCGAGGTGGTGATGATCGAACGCCCGCCGCATCCCTGCGCCGCGACGTTGCCCAATATCGAAGCTGCGCTCACCGCCATTAAGCATCAGCTTTCCCTTTTGGAAAACCGTGGTGAATAAACAATCGGTTCTTTGCCATCGCGCATGATAAGCCGGGTTTCTTCGGTACCGACGATAATGCAGGTTGCCATGTCGGCCATATCGCTTGTCGCTTCCGACAGCGGCACAACACGGATACGTTCGTCAACACGCCCTGCCGCACGGCCGAAAATAACCGGCACCGTGCCCGGTAGATGGGCTCGCAACACCTCGAATGCAGTCGACAACTGATGCGGGCGTGCCTTGCTGACCGGATTATAAAACGCCATGACAAAGCCGGCACCTGCCGCCGCAATCAGGCGCTTTTCAATCAGCGCCCAAGACTTGAGATTGTCCGAGAGCGATATTGCGCAGAAGTCATGCCCAAGAGGAGCACCAGCCTTAGCCGCAACCGCCAGCATGGCCGTCACACCTGGCACCACCGAAAATTCGATATCACGCCACGCGTCAGGACCATTTTCAATGGCCTCACAGACCGCCGCAGCCATGGCGAAAACGCCGGGATCACCACCGGATACCACGCAGACATTGCCACCCGCCGCAGCCAGCGTCAGCGCGGCTTCGGCGCGGGAGATTTCCTCGCGATTGTCAGAGGCATGGCGACGCTGATCCGGCCGCAAGGACAGGCGGTCGAGATAGGGAATATAGCCGAAAAAATCGTCTGCCGCTTCCACAGCTGTCAGAGCTTGCGGTGTTATCTGCGCGAGATTGCCCGGACCGAGTCCAACAACGGTAAGACGGCCGCTCATGGACGGTCTTTCCAGCCAGGAACCAGAACCAGCGAAAAATAGGGAGCAGGAGAACTGTCCCGCTCGCGCATCGGAATGGCCGCACTGTTCGCCATCGTGCCACGCTCGACATAAAGCGCGCTTTCCAGCTTGCCGGCCTTTTCCAGCGCCTTGCGAATTTTGGGCAGGTTGCGTCCGACCTTCATGATAACAGCACCGTCAGTGCCAGACAGACGTTCTGCGAGGATGTCTTCCGAAAGCGTGCCAGGCAGGACACTCAAGATGTCGTCGCCCTGTACCAGTGGAAGGCCAGTCATCGACCAGCAACCAGACATCGCCGTGATACCCGCCACCACTTCCGCCGGATACGATGGCGCAAGTCGCAAATGCAGATGCATATAGGAACCATAAAACAGCGGGTCGCCCTCGGACAGCACCGCGACATTACGTCCCTGATCCAGATGAACGGCAATATCCTTGGCCGACTGATCAAAGAATCCGGCTATCGCACCGCGATAGTCCTCGCCGTTCTTATCGCTTTCCACCGTAACTGGGTAAACCAGCGGCATCTCGATGGTGCCTGGTCGGATGAAAGCCTCGACAATACCGCGTCCATTGCCGGTGCTGCCTTTTTTGCAGAAGAACGCCAGCACATCGGCAGTTTCAATGGCGCGAACGGCTTTCAAGGTCAAAAGCTCAGGATCACCCGGGCCGGTGCCAACACCAATCAGCTTGCCTTTGACATTTTCAAGAAGAGCAGCACTCACAGACCCGCCCTCGCGATGGCATTAACCGCGGCAGCAGTCATGGCCGAACCACCCAGGCGTCCCTTGACGATGGCGTAGGGAATGCCGAGCGGGCTGACCTCCAAAGCATCTTTCGATTCCGCAGCCCCGACAAAACCAACCGGCATGCCGATAATGGCGGCCGGACGCACTCCGCCCTTGTCAAGCATCTCAAGCAGATAGAACAGCGCGGTTGGCGCGTTGCCAATGGCCACAAGCGCGCCATCAAGCTTATCTGCCCACAGATCAAGCGCTGCTGCCGACCGGGTATTGCCAATCTGTTTGGCGAGCTCAGGCGTGCGCGGATCACGCAAGGTGCAGATCACTTCGTTATTGGCCGGAAGACGTGCGTGGGTAACGCCACGCGCAACCATCTCAGCGTCACACAAAACAGGTTTACCGGCCTGCAATGCACCACGCGCAGCGACAACAAAGTCTTTGGAGAAACGGAAGTGCTGCGCGGCTTCGACCTGTCCGCAGGCATGGATCATACGGATCGCAATGTCAGCCTCATCAACTGTGAACGCAGAAAGGTCGGCTTCCTCGCGGATAATGGCGAATGAGCGTTCGTAGATGGCATTACCATCGCGGATGTAATCGTAGTCGGTCATCAATTATCCTGTTGGAGCAGCGCGCTGACGGTTTCGCTTCCCAAACGGGAAAAAAATGTACGCGCGTTTTCTCCGGGCTTATGTTCTTTTTCGTAAAGCTGGGCAAGCCGCGAAAGCGCAGCCTTTTGTGCGCCAATCGGCAGAATAGCAGTTGGTGGGTCTCCGACACGCGCTGAAAGCCCAAAAGCCAGACCTTCAGCACGGCCGTGGAAAGCCAAAAGCGCTGGTGAGGGATGTGCACATCCCTTGGCGCAGCCTGATAAATGCAGCGTAAATGATCCGTCCAGTATCGAGCCACATTCAGCAGCTGCATGGTCTGCAAGCGCATGGGTCGGCATGAAGGCTGAACCACAGGCTGGGGCGCCCGGACAGACGGCGATGGCAGATCGGGGATCTCTTGCCATCGTCACAAAACCAGCCGTGGCAGCATAGGCAAGCAACTCTCGGCAATCCGCTTCGCGGCCACAAAATATCAGCGAATGCGATGGTCCAGGTCTGACATTTGCCAAACCCAGTACAGCTGCTTTTTGAAAGAGCGAAGCCAACATCTCGGCTGAAATTTGTCCGAACGCAGGTGCAAGTCCAGCAGCAAAGAAACCATCACCCAACGGCATCAGACCGTACGGCAATTGTGCTACGCGTGGGGCAACATCGACATCGTGGTCCAGCAACCGTTCACCGCAGACCGTACGTACGGTAGCGAGATCCAAATCCCGTCCACGCGCATCTGGCCCGATTGTCGCAAGGTGCGAAAGCAGATCAATGACCACGGAAGCAGCGTGTTCCTGGCGCAGCAAACCGGCCCTCAAAGCCTTATTTTCCGCGCCACCCAGCGTTAGTTGCCAGAATATCTCGCCATTCATTGTCACGGCCCGCAGACGAATGTCAGCCAGCAAATCACCGAGACTGACATGGCCGCCACTGTCAACGATGACCGACATCTTCGCCGCTAACCTGTCGTGAAGACCAAGCTTTTCAGCCGATAAACGAATCCGGTGTACGATGTTTCGTGTGTCCGCAATTGCGGTTTGGTCGACGCCAACCAGCGGTGACGTTTCAACGGCCAGACCTTGGCGAATAGGCAAGCCAAGTTTCAGGACGTCACGCTCCAGCCTGCTTGCGCTTTGTGGGCTCAGGCCACGAAACTGAAGCCCGCCGCGTGCGGTGATATCAACCAGACCATTGCCGTGCCGAGTGGCCAATGCGCAAAGTGTAATGAAATCCTGCGGATACACATAACCCGTAAAGGCCACCCGAGACAGCAACCCGTCACCGGTCTGCATCGGTGCAGACAGTGCCGGACAAACGCCACGACGCGAAAATGGCTGTATGTCGGAAAGCGGCAATGCACTCATGTTGCCACCCGCATCTGTCGGGGTGTGAGCAGTATTTCGAGCTCAGCGTCCACGGCGTTACGGCGGCTGTGCCAGAGATTTCGGCGGCGGGCAGAGATAAATCGCTGCGCCATTACCTCGGCAGCCTGCGGGTTTTCTTGCAGAATGAAATCCCGAACCGCCTCATCGCCCAAATAGGCATCATAAAGCGCCTCGATCAGCGATGACGGAACGACATGAGTGGTTTCAGCAAAACCAATCAATCGATCAACCGTTTCGGCAAATTCGGCAGCACCACGCGGCCCGTGGCGCATTTGTCCGGCAATGAACCGTGGGTTGACTGCGCGAGCCCGCACCACACGGGTCAAGGCCTGCGCGATGGATCTTGCCCTTGGGCGAGCCGGATCAGTGGTGTCCAGTGCCACGACATCTGCGGCTTGACCAAGTGCGGCCTTGGCTGCAGCAAAACCACCGATAAAAGCGACATCCGATGAACCATCGAGAAGATCCCGCCCGGGATCATCACCAGTATGGATCAGAAATTCAGCCTTTTTCACCTGACCAGCAAAGCCGGTATCAGCAAAGACATCCAAACCGTCGGCACCGCCAAAGGCATGGCTAGCAGCATCAAGATAGATTTGCCCCAATTCATCGCGCTCATCCCAGCGGCCATTTGCCAATTTTTCTTCAATCCCCGCTCCATAAGTGCCGGGTGCAGAGCCGAAGATACGCGCGGGAATACGACCCAGAGTGACCGCTTCCTCAGCCAGTGGATTATCGCCGGGCGCTTCTTCACGCTGCGCAATCGCCTTGGCCGCAGCATCCAGCAGCGCAATCAGAGCTGGAAACATGTCGCGGAACAGGCCGGAAATGCGGAAGGTGACATCCACTCTGGGACGTCCAAGCGCAGCCGGTGGCAAAACTTCGATGCCAGTCACCCGGCCAGTGGCAGGATCATAGATCGGCCTTGCCCCCATCAGATGCAGAGCTTGCCCGACATCCTCACCACCATTGCGTAAGGAGGCCGATCCCCAGAGGTCGAAAACCAGATGTTTTGGCCAATCACCGTGGCTTTGCAGATAATGCCGCAACACCTCTTCGCCCGCCATCCGGCCCAGTTCAAACGCCGTTGGTGTGGGCATGGTGCGCGGATCGGCAGCGTAAAGATTGCGCCCGGTCGGCAACACATCCAGCCTGCCACGCGCAGGAGCACCTGACGGGCCGGGAACTATGTGCTGGCCGTCCAGCGCTGCCAACAAAGCAACTTTTTCTGCGGTTGCACTTTGAGTTCTCAGCGGGTCCTGTTCGCCATCCACCGCGCGCCCAAACACATGCTGGCCATCCTTGATGGCAAAATCCTTGAGATCGCAGAGAAAAGCATCAATGCGCGACAGCGCCGTATCGGCATCATCACCCAAGTCAACGCCGGCGTCAGCTGCCAGGCCCGTATCGCGCGCCTTTTCAACGATCAGCGTGGCCAGTCTATCGCGGCGGCGGCGGTCAAGCCCATCCGCCTGTGCATATTCATCAACAAGCTGCTCCAGCGCCGCCTGATCTGGTGAAAGTCCGGCATCCACGAGTGCAGGCGGAATATGCCCGATGGTGACCGCCGCGATACGTCGCTTGGCGACAGCAGCTTCACCCGGATTGGACACGATAAATGGATAGATGACAGGCAGCGGTCCGGTAACAATTTCCGGAAAACAGGCTTGCGACAGCGCAACGGTTTTACCCGGCAACCATTCAAGGGTGCCATGGGCACCCACATGGATCACAGCATGTGCGTCAAGCTTTTCACGCATCCAGGCACCAAAAGCCACCAATGCATGACGCGGCGGCAAGGCAGGATCGTGATAATCAACACGCCGGTCCTCGTTGCGTCCGCGATCAGGAGCAAGTGCGACCGTCACCGCGCCGAAATGCGCTGCTCTAAAATGGAAATGACCATCAGTAACGACATCGTCCAGTGCCGCGTCACCCCAGGTGTCTTGTAAGGCCTGACAAGCAGACGACGGGAGCGATGCGCAAAAGGCGGCATAGTCAGCCTGCGAAAGATCAGCTGTTTCGCCTTCAATACGATCCAGCAAACCGCGTGCGGTTTCAGGGATGTTTTCAACGCGGTAACCAGCATCACTGAGGTCACGCATCATCTCCAGCACGCTCTGTGGCACGTCCAGACCAACAGCATATCCGGTTCGGCCCGGTGCGGCACCGGGATAGTCCGGCATCAGAATGAGGAGGCGTCGATCGGATGGCTCTGCACTCTTGAGCCGAAGAAAAGCTTCGACCCGTGCAGAAACCTGCTCGACGCGATCAGCTTCAGCGACGTTTACCAGACCTTGCCCACCCTGCGGATCAAGCTGCTTGAACGAGATGACCCCAGCCAGAATGCGCCCGTCCAGCTCTGGCAGCACCACATGCATGGCAAGATCAGAAGGGTTGAGACCGCGCATATTGTCGACCCAGCCATCATGACGTGTTGTCGCCATGATGACCTGAAAAACCGGAACGCCCAATCGGTCGAAAAGCGTATCGCCAACATCGTCGGTGTGGCTTGCAAAAGCAGTCGCAGCGATGATTGCTGCAGGTTCCAACAGAGGCAGCTTCTCCTCTAGAAACCGAATTGCCTCAGCGTCCTTCAGGCCGCTGACGAAAATCGGCAATGGCGCAAACCCACGCCTTTCCAAAGCAGCAAACAACGCATCGACAGGCGCGATATCCGCCGCCAGCAACATCGAGCGGTAAAATAACATTGGCAAGACAGGTGCATCGGGAGCAAAGCCATCCAATGCTCGCTCAAGATCGACAAACCCCTCACCGGGTCGGTAGAACCCGGCCTTTGGCAAAGGGTCTGGTACGATCTCAGGCCATGCTTCACCCTGAACCAAAGCGCTCAAACCGGCGGACAGCAGCGCCATATTGGAGCTGCCGCCTTCGCGGAAAAATGACAGGATTGCCGAAAGAGTAGAAGCGTCAACGGTGGACGCCGCTTCCAACTTGTCGTCCCGCTCGCTGCATTCACCGGGCAAAAGGACCAGTTTGATGCCACGTCGCCTAGCCATCAAACCAAGCTGATCGACACCGTAACGCCAACGATCTGCACCGCCGAGAATCCGGATAAGGATCAGTTTCGCCTTTTCCGCCGTCTTCTCAATCCAGAGATCGACAGACATGGGATGGCGAAGTTCGGACAGGTTGGCAGAGACGAGCGAGAGGGAGCCAGCACATGCCTGCGTCCAACCGCGCTCCAGACCTGCCAGATCGCTGCTAGAAAAAGATAACACCACCACATCCGCCTGTGGCTGGTTGAGATCAACCGGCTCGATCAGGTCGTCGAGAGACGAAGATGTGGTGGCGAGAATATGCATGGATCAGGCCGCAAGCATCTTTTCGATTTTTGCGCGATCGATACCCTTTTCACCAATAACCACCAGACGGCTGCGGCGGGTTTCGCCTGCTGCCCAAGGGCGGTCAAAGTAATGATTGACGCGCGAACCTACTGCCTGCACCTGCAGGCGCATAGGCTTGGCGGAAACCTCGACAAATCCCTTGATGCGCAGCACGTTTTCCGCAGCGGCTGTTTCAGCGATACGGGACGCCAGAGCTTCAGGGTCACTTACCGCGGACAATTCCACAACGAAGCTGTCGAACTCGTCGTGATCGTGGTCTTCTTCCTCATCGTGATGGGTATGGCGATTTTCAATGTCGTCTTCCACAGCAAGACCAAGACCGATCAGGACAGCGGGATCGATGGCGCCATTGGACGCAACAACGATCTTTGCAGCCTTGGGCAGATGTTCGCCAATATGGGCCTTGGCGCGTTCCAGACCTTCAGCATCCAGCAGATCACCCTTGGTCAGGACGATAAGGTCAGCGCAGGCAATCTGGTCTTCGAACACTTCTTCGACCGGATCATCATGGTCAAGCGCCTCGTCATTGGCACGCTGGGCGGCTAGAGCATCCAGATCATGCGACACCATGCCTTCTGCAAGTGCAGCACCATCGGCAACGGCGATAACAGCATCCACCGTGACGCGGCTTTTGATTGCCGGCCACTGGAACGCCTGCACCAGAGGCTTCGGCAGGGCAAGGCCGGAGGTTTCGATCAAAATATGCTCCACCTTCGGCTGACGGCTGAGGATCTGCTCGATCGCTGGCTGAAAATCATCGGCAACCGTGCAGCAAATACAGCCATTTGCCAGTTCAACGATATTTTCTTCCGGGCAGCTTTCGATACCGCAACCCTTGAGGATTTCGCCATCAATGCCAACATCGCCAAACTCATTGACGATAATCGCAAGACGCTTGCCTTCCAGTTTTTCCAGAAGACCACGCAGAAGCGTGGTTTTTCCAGCACCCAGAAAACCGGTGACGATGGTGCAAGGGACACGGTCCAGCGAATTGCTCATGATTTTTCCTCTGTGTAATCAAATGGTGGAATACGGGCAATCATGCCGCGTTTCAAACTGTCGGGACGTCCGCGCCAAGGCATAAGACCGTCCGGCGCACTGGCAAGCAATTGCGCGCCGATCAGCAGGTCGTCAGCCTCGTCTTGTGCAAGGCCGCCAAAAATATAGGACCAGCCATCAGCACTGCGAATACTAGCGCTCAAACCACGCTTGCAATTGGCAAGACAATTGACGCTACGTACCTCGATACCAACTTCCTGGGCCTTCGCGATAGCGGCAGATGACAAAAGCGCGCCGGGGCGGGGATCGGCATTCGGATCGTCCTCGCTGCGACAGTTTCGGCAGACAAATACAACGACACCATCAGCGGTGCCGTTTTGTGTTTTACCGTCAAGGCAGGGCGATGTTGCCGTAATATCCAAATCCGTATTCGCTTTCCGCGCCTTCAAAAAATCATGGGGTGCGGTTATCGAAAACGGCAATTCATCGCGATGAGAGCCAGATATTCGATCGGTTCGACTGACCGGAGCACCCCGCCCGACAGACGTATTTTCCTGAAACGGCAGGTCTCCTGGCTTGCGGCTTATGGCGCCCGTGTCGCCGCCTTCCCGAACATATGTCCAGTGGCGTTTCGGCGTGGGCTGACCGCTTACAGTTGCGGGGGCAGCCACGGAGTGGCCCGTCAAATCGGGGCGGAACCGTGTTCCCTCTTAGCTTTTCCCGTTGCCGGAAAAAGACCGTCAGTGATTTACACTTAGGCGCAACCGCTGCTGCGGTCAATGCAAAGCCCACATGCCGCCAGCATTGCCGGGTGAGGCAAATTGGCTATAGTTGCCGCTTCGCAAATAGCAGATAAGCGTTTTTAGACATAGCAATGACAGGAATACCGCCATGACCCGCGAGATTACCGAGACTGAGGCCGAGCGTCACCGCCAAAAAATGGTCAATCGCAAAGCCGTCCAGGATGCCGAAGTCGCGGAAAAAACGGTCGAAAAAGGGCTTTTGATCATCAACACCGGACCGGGTAAAGGCAAGTCTACCGCGGCCTTCGGTCTGGCGCTGCGCATGCTTGGCAATGGCCGCCGCGTCGGTGTCGTGCAGTTCATAAAGGGCGCTTGGGCGACCGGTGAACAACAAGCCTTGACTCTGTTCGGAGACCGCGTCGAATGGCGCACCATGGGCGAAGGTTTCACGTGGGACACTCAGGATCTGAAACGCGATGTCGCCGCAGCCGCCAAGGCATGGGCGGAAGCAAAGACGCTTATGGAGGACAAAACGATCGGACTTCTTGTCCTCGACGAGTTGAACATTGCTCTCCGCTACGAATATCTTGACCTGAACGACGTGATCGAGACATTGCAGAACCGTCGCCCCGATTTGCATGTTGTCGTCACCGGCCGTAACGCCAAGCAGCCTTTGATCGATGCTGCTGATATGGTGACTGAGATGACGCTGGTGAAGCATCACTTCAAGGCTGGCGTCAAAGCCCAGGCCGGTATCGAGTTTTAGGATAAAACCACATGGCAGCACGCGTTCTGATGTTTCAGGGCACCGGCTCTGATGTCGGCAAATCGCTTATGGTCGCAGGCCTTGCCCGCGCCTTTGTCAAACGTGGCTTGTCGGTGCTGCCATTCAAACCTCAAAACATGTCCAACAATGCTGCTGTGACCGCTGACGGCGGTGAAATTGGCCGCGCCCAGGCGCTACAGGCGCGCGCTGCCGGCGTTCCTCTATCTGTTCACATGAACCCGGTGCTGTTGAAGCCGCAAAGCGAAACCGGTGCGCAGGTGGTTGTGCAGGGAAAGGTCATTGGTAATGCTAAGGCTGCCGATTACCAGCATATGAAGGCAGGTCTGATGCCGCATGTGTTAGAGAGTTTGGAACGTCTCAAGTCACAAGCTGATCTGGTGCTGGTCGAAGGTGCTGGCAGTGCCTCCGAAGTCAATCTGCGCGCCAATGATATTGCCAATATGGGATTTGCCCGTGCCGCCAATGCACCCGTCATTCTGATCGGCGATATTGACCGAGGGGGCGTTATCGCCAGCCTGGTTGGCACCAAAACGGTTCTGGACCTGGATGATGCGGCGATGATCGAGGGATTTATCGTCAACCGTTTCCGCGGCGATCCAACACTGTTCGACAATGGAATGCGGATCATTGCCGACAAAACCGGATGGCGCAGCATAGGCCTTCTGCCTCACTTTGCCGAGGCGCAACAGCTACCGGCCGAAGACGCGCTTGGCCTGAGTGGGCCCGCCACACAAAAGCCCGGCGCAAAAATCCGTATTGCAGTGCCGATCCTGCCGCATATTTCCAATTTTGATGATCTCGATCCTCTCGACATGGAAGAGACTGTCGAACTTGTCAGGGTGAGACCCGGACAGACCATTCCAGCCGATTGCGCGCTGGTTCTCCTGTGCGGATCAAAGTCGACAATTGCTGATCTGGAAGTGCTGAAAAAGTCCGGGCTTGATATCGATATCAAGTCTCACGTCAGACGCGGCGGTTATGTGCTGGGCCTGTGTGGCGGCTATCAGATGCTGGGCAACACAATCGCCGACCCAAAGGGCATCGAAGGACCGCCAGCCACGGTCGAGGGTTTGGGCCTGCTTGACGCCGACACCGTTTTGACAGGAGATAAGCGCCTCGCCTCGGTGACCGGTTCAAGTTTCGACGGTACTTCATTCTCCGGCTATGAAATGCACGTCGGCATTACCACTGGTAAAGACTGCGACCGACCGTTTTCATCTGTCGATGATCACATTGAAGGGGCGATTTCACCGGCGGGGCGTGTTCTCGGCACCTACATCCACGGTCTTTTTGCCGATGATCGACAAAGAGGCGTGTGGCTGGAGCGGTTAGGTGGCAGCAGTTCGGCACTCAATTACGAACAGCAGGTTGATGAAGTCCTTGATCGATTGGCGGCCCATATGGAAACTCATCTCGATCTGGACAGACTTTTGGCTATCGCCCGATAACAAGAACCAGACAGCCAAACAGCGCAATCAGCAATCCATCGGCGATCCGTGTCAGCTTCAAGGCGCGACGAATGTCGGCGGCCGTCAAGTCACGACGTCCACCTCTGCCCATAAAACGTGCCTCAATCATCTGGCCATCATAGGAACGCGGGCCAGCAAGCGCGTAGCCCAAAGCACCGGCAAGTGCCGCTTCCGGCCATCCAGCGTTGGGAGAGCGATGATGATGCGCATCACGTTTGATGGCATTCAGCGCACGCTTGGGAGACGCGTCCTTTACGAACACGGCAGCGACTACGAACAGATAACCAGTCAGACGTGAGGCTGGCAGATTGACCAGGTCATCCAGCTTGGCTGATGCCTTGCCAAAGGCTTCATAACGCTTGTTGCGGTGGCCGATCATGCTGTCTGCCGTGTTGATAGCCTTATAGGCTGCACCACCGGGCAAACCCAACATGCCGATCCAGAAAGCGGGGGCAACGATGCCATCGGAAAAATTTTCAGCCAGACTTTCAATTGCTGCCCGGCAGACGGCCGCTTCGTCAAGCTGATCCGGGTCGCGGCCGACAATCATCGACACGGCTTTGCGACCACCTTCCAACCCTTCGGTTTCAAGTGCGACGGCAACCGCCTCGACATGCTGCTCGAGGCTTTTCTGTGCAGGCAATGCAGCGCAAACGATCGCCACAAACAAAAGGCCTAGGGGCAGAAGAAACAAAACGGACTGCACCAGCGATGCCAGAAAAATGGTCACAACCAGCAAAACAATCAACGCCGTCATACCCATGACTTTTCGTTTTGCAAAATCGTCACTCTCCCGGTTCCATTTTTTATCGAGGAGCGCAATAAACGAACCCACCCATGTCACGGGGTGCCCGATACGGGCAAAAAGCCAGTTCGGATAACCGGTGAACCGTTCGATCAGCAGCGACAGGAAGGCGAGAGCGAAAAACATGGACAGTCCAATATCAGAAAAGATTGAGCCTGTGATCCTGCACGGTGGAAATCTTGCCCGCGCCCGTAGCCTGTTTCCACAGGCGCCAACCCCCTGGATCGATCTTTCGACCGGCATCAATCCAATTTCCTATCCACATTCGCCCATTCCGGCAGAGGCTTTTTCGCGTCTACCAGAACCCGCATTGGCAGAGATACTTAGAGAACGCGCTGCACGCGCCTATGGGGCGCGCTCTGCTGCCCACGTTGCGGCGGCACCGGGCACGCAGATCTTGCTGCCGCTGGTTTCTGAGCTGGCAAAAAAATCGGCGAAACCAAAAGCCGTTATTCTGTCACCTACCTATGCCGAACATGCCCGCGCTGCACGATTGAATGGGTTTGATGTGATCGAGACGGATGACTTTGCGACGCTTTCAACGGCGGATCTCGCCATCGTCGTCAATCCAAATAATCCGACCGGTCGCGTTATCTCGAAGTCAGACCTTTTAGCGCTGGCCACAGCATTGAAGGAAAAAGGTGGCACGCTGATTGTCGATGAAGCATTTGGTGACGCTGGCGACGGTTATGAAAGCCTGTGTGGTGATGTCGATCAAAGCGGTATTGTTGTGTTGCGCTCATTCGGCAAGTTTTACGGCATGGCCGGTTTAAGACTTGGCTTTGCAGTGACAACACCACAGACCGTTGGCCTGTTGGAAAACCGTCTCGGTCCCTGGGCCATTTCCGGTCCCGCGCTCCACATTGCCACGGAAGCACTGAACGCCAAACACTGGCAGGTGGATATGCGTCTGCACCTTCGGCAAAAGTCAGAACGACTGGATGAGGTGCTGTACGCTGCCGGCCTGACGGTATCAGGTGGCACCAATCTCTTCCGGCTGGTCCGCCATGAAAATGCAGGCAAGATTTTCAGCCATCTTGGCGAACATGGCATTCTGGTGCGCGCCTTTGAAGAGAGACCGCAAGATTTGCGTTTCGGACTGCCGGGACGCCAGGAAGAATGGCAGCGGCTTCGTGATGCCTTGAAAGGCGTGTAATAAAAAATCCCCGGTCAGAACCGGGGATTTTATTGGCTTAATCAGTATCAACCCTTGAAGGTATATTTCGCAATCGACGCGGGCTTCATTTCAATGGAGAAGCCTGGCAGTTTTGGCGGCATATAGGCAGCCTCACGAATATCGCAAGGCTCGATGAAGTGCTCGTGCAGGTGGTCGACATATTCGATCACGCGGCCTTCCTTGGTGCCGGAAACCACGAGATAGTCGATCATCGACAGGTGCTGAACATATTCGCAAAGACCAACGCCACCGGCATGCGGCCAGACCGGCAGATTGTATTTTGCAGCAATCAGCAACACGGCCAAAACTTCGTTCAGACCGCCCATGCGGCATGAATCGATCTGCACGACGTCAATCGCACCTTCAGCGATGAACTGCTTGAACATGATACGGTTCTGGCACATTTCACCAGTCGCAACCTTCACATCGCCAATCGCCTGACGGATCTTGCGGTGGCCGGCAATATCATCCGGGCTGGTTGGCTCTTCGATGAAGAACGGCTTGGAGAAGGCCAGCTTGTTGACCCACTCGATTGCCTGATCAACTTCCCAGACCTGGTTGGCGTCGATCATCAGGTAACGATCCGGACCAATCACTTCACGTGCAATGGTCAGACGGCGGATATCGTCTTCCAGATCACGGCCAACCTTCATCTTGACGTGGTTGAAACCGGCGTCGATGGCTTCCTTGCAGAGACGGCGCAGCTTGTCGTCGTCATAACCCAGCCATCCAGCAGAAGTCGTGTAGCAGGGATAACCTTCATTTTTCAGCGTCTCAACACGGGCGGCTTTACCGGCTTCCGCCTTCTTGAGGATAGCCAGCGCATCTTCACGCGACAAAACGTCGGTCAGGTAACGATAGTCAACGATATCAGCAATTTCTTCTGCGCTCATATCGGCAACAAGCTGCCACACCGGCTTGCCAGCCTGCTTGGCCAAGAGATCCCAGACGGCATTGACGACGGCACCGGTGGCCAGATGCATGGCACCCTTGTCTGGACCGATCCAGCGCAGCTGGCTGTCGCTGGTCAGGTGACGCCAGTATTGACCCGGATTTTCCAAGACCTTTGCGAGGTCGGTACCGATGACGAGGTGGCTCATCGCCTTGATCGCCATGCAGCAAATGTCATTGCCGCGGCCGATGGTGAAGGTCAGGCCGTGGCCTTCCAGACCATCCGTGTCGGTTTTCAACACCACATAGGCTGCCGAATAGTCTGGATCGGGGTTCATGGCGTCCGAACCGTCGAGGCTCTGAGAGGTCGGGAAACGCAGGTCGTATACTTTAAGGTCGGTAATCTTGGTCATGGCCGGTTACTCGCGGTCAGGGGAAATAAAGGTTCTCAGTCGTGGTGGAATGTTTCTTCCATCATAGCCCACCACTCTCCATCCTTGCGGCTTTCAAGCGGTTGCTGACAGGGAATGGTGAAAGACCACCATTCCTGATTTTTTGGGTCGGCAGCGATACGGGCCATATCGGCTTCATAATCCGTGCCGTGATATTCCCAGTATCCGAAAAGCAGGTTTTCCGGCTCGCGCAGGAAGATCGTGTAGTTGCGGATATTGCTTTTGCTGATCAGCTCCAGAACTTCCGGCCATACCGCCGCATGAAGCCGCTTGTATTCCGCAATCATGTCCGGCTTGACGCCAATGACCATGCCCATGCGCTGCATTGATAACTCCTGTTACTGCTTTATGGTCGCCATTGCAGCGCGAAGACGCGTCTGCGGCAGATTGAGGCCGAGCTTTTCAGCCCAGGCGATAACCGGTGCGATACGGCGGCGTTTTTTCTCGTCGTGATTGCCGGCAATGTCGGCGAGCCGGTGGGCGAGGTACGGGTTGAGAAAACGCTCGCGAACATCGTCCACATAGGTCTTTGCGTCAGTCCCCAGACCGTCAGCGGCAAACAGCGGCAGAACCTCTTCATGCCAGACCGCTTCAAGATCGGCACGCAGTTCCAAATCTGCCATGGCTTCACGGACGGTCTCATCCTTGGCACGCGCATCAACCAACCAACGTTCGGCCAGATAGCTGTGACCGAGATTGAGAAGATAGAGCTTCAGGTTTTCGTAATGATCGAGATCATCGGTCAAAACGAGATGAGGGTGCACACAGGGCAATGTCAGCCCGGCCTGATTTTCAACAGCCCAGATGGCGTAGGGTTCTGCAACCGCGCCAACAGGCTCAATCGGTTCCGAAACAATCCGGTCAACGAGGCTGTTGGCAAAACGGCACTTTTCCGTCAGGTAGAACGTGAAACCAGCAGGCAGTTGCCAACTGTCGGCAAGTCCACGTATGATGTCCTTCAACCGGTCGCCATTACGCGGAATCAGTTCGCAAGGGAAAATCGAGATTTCACTTTCCGGGTGAAGCTGCCAGCGCTCCAGCAGCAACAAGCAAAGCTTGGCCGGAAAGCTTTTTGGAATCCGAGCAAAATCATCAGTCAATTCAACGCTATCGTCCGAATCCAGCTCATAACCCTTGTCACCGGTGTTCGAAATAATCACCTTGGCAACCGAGGCAATCTCGCGAACGGTCTGCCAATCCTGGTTCGCATTCAGGCCAAACGCCACAGCCATGCCGCGACGCTCCGCATCAACAGCAACGCCGTTTTTCAGACCACGAATACGCACCGGATAGCCATCGGGGTTACCCAGTGCAGCGATACGTGCCGCACTCTGTGCGTTGCCTGTTGTCTGGACAATGGCAATCTTACCAAGCGCTTTGCCGGCTTCTAGCGCTTCCGACACGAAGAGGTCGGCATGCGCCAGGAGAAAACGACTTGTCCCGAACTGCAGGATGGGAGTGGCTTCGCTCATTGAACCTCAACCATGCCTTTCACAACGCCAGCAGCCGGATCGAGCAGATCAGAAAACTTCTCCGGAACCTCTGTGAGTGTCATACGGTGTGTGATCAAGGCATCCGGCACGCCACCGCTGCGCTGTGCAGCAATGACCCGTTCAAAATCTTCATTGGTCGCGTTTCGGCTGCCGAGCAGTGTGGTTTCCCGCTTGTGGAACTCCGGATCATTAAAGGTGATGTCGCTGCTGACGATCGAGACCAGCACGTAAGTGCCGCCGTGACCGACGAAGGAAAAACCACGCTCCATGGCCTTCGAATTGCCTGTTGCATCAAAAACAGCATCAAAAAAATCGCCACCGGTAATCTCCGAGAGCCTGTCCTCGTCGCCATCGCCGAGCTGAACGGTCTCATCGACGCCAAGGTGTTTCTTACAAAAGTCCAGACGGTCTGTGCGTCCGTCAATGACAGTGACGCGTCCGCCATCAAGCTTTGCAAATACAGCAACGGCCATGCCGATTGGACCACCGCCAACGATCAAAACATTCTGGCCTTTTTCGACTTTAGCGCGGCGCACGGCATGCGCACCGATGGCCAGAAATTCGGTCATCGCGGCCTGATCAAGGCTCAAGCCTTCGGCCTTGAGAACGAATTGCTGTGGCACGCTGAGATATTCCGCCATGCCGCCGTCTCGATGCACGCCCAGAACTCCGATATTGCGGCAGCAATTGCTCTTGCCTTTGAGGCAAGCGCTGCAGTGACCGCAGGAGATGTAAGGAATGATCGTGACGACATCGCCCTTGGCAAGGGTACTTCCCTGCGGAGCTTCTTCCACAGTACCGGACAACTCATGTCCCATGATGCGCGGATAGGACAGATAAGGCTGATTGCCCGTGAAGATGTGCAGATCGGTACCGCACACACCAATGCGTCGTACACGCACCAGCACTTCGCCATCGCCACGTGACGGCATGTCCTTGTCAACGGCTGTCAGTGTTCCGGGAGAATCGCAGCTTATTGCAAGCATCACATCACCTGTTTTCAGAAGACGACCGGCGGTCGGTCAGATTGTAGAAAGAAACGGCGTTTCCACCGAAGACGGCATCGTGATGCTTCTGCGGCACGATATCGCGGCACATCTCCAGCCAGCCAGCATAATCGCCAGCAAGCCGCAGCACAGGCCAGTCACTGCCCCAGATCACGCGCGAAGGACCGAAAAGCTCAAGGATCGTTTCCGCGTAAGGACGGACAGCCTGAGGTTTCTGATCACCGGCCTCGGTCAGCAGACCCGACAATTTGCAAGTTACATTGGGCAAGCCTGCCAATGCCGCCATGTTCTGACGCCATTCGGTGTAATGGCCGGTCGCTATCCAAGGTTTGGCACCATGGTCGATAACCACCGGAAGATCAGGATGGCGTGAGACAAATTTGAAAAGTGCGGGCAGATGTCGAGGCAAAACCAACGCATCGAACACGAGACCACAGGCAATCATCGCATCGATTGCCGGGTCCAGCGCGGGATCATCGATCCAATTGTCGTCTTCCAGACCCTGCAACATGGGCCGAAACCCCTTAAGCAGCGGATTGGCGGACAATGCCTTGATGGCCTCTACAGCCCCCGGGGCCTTCAAATCCGTCCAGCCAACCACACCTTTGATAAAGCTGTTATTGGCCGCCAGATCGAGCATATAGGCGGTGTCCGCCTGGCTCTCCATCGTCTGGACCAGAACGGTGCCGTCAATGGACTGCGCGTCCAGCAAAGGCTTCAGATCCTGAGGGGAAAAATCCCGGTAGATTGCGTCCAAGGACGGCGGAGGCCATTGGCCCTGCCGGTCCTTCATAAGCCAGAAATGCTGATGGGCATCGATCCGCATGTCGATCAAGCCTTGCCGCCAGGAACCGGTGCACCCTCGGCAATCAGGCCACGCTTGCGCAGCTCGGCCCAGAATTCCGCCGGCACGTCTTCCTCGAACCACTCTATGTTTGAGGTCAGCTGGCTTGCGTTGCGCGCACCCGAAACCACCGTGACGGAGGCAGGATGGGCGAGAGGAAATTGCAAGGCTGCTGCCTGCAACTTGACGCCTGTGTCAGCGCAAACAGCTTCCAGTGCTTCAACGCTTTTGACGATATCAGCTGGCGCATCGGCATAGTTGAACTTCTTGTTGCCTGCCAGAATGCCGGAGTTGAACGCGCCGGCGATGACGATCGCGGTGCCAGCCTTGACGCAATTGTCCATGAAGGCAAGGCTCTGCTGTTCCAGCAGCGTATAGCGACCGGCCAGCATGGCAACATCAACGTCGAAAACCTGCATGGCATCACGAATGACTTCCCACTCGTTGACGCCAAGGCCAACAGCCTTGACCGACCCTTCTTCACGCAGCTTTGCAAGCGCCTTGAAACCGCCGCCCGAGGTGAGCTGCTCCCAGTAATGTGGGTGCTTTTCACCATGCGTCGCAGAACCGATGTCGTGGATGTACAAAATATCAGGTCTCAGAATTCCAAGACGCTGCTGGCTGGCGTCAAACGAACGCAAAATGCCATCATAGGAATAATCATAATTCGGGCGGAACGGCAGCGGGGCGACATAGGCATCCTCCTCCGGACCAACCGTATCGTCAGGAACCATTACGCGACCAACCTTGGTGCTGACGGTGTAATCCTTGCGATCATGTTCGGTCAGCATCGTGCCGAGACGACGCTCCGAACGAGTGTAACCGTAAAACGGTGCGGTATCGAAATAACGAATGCCGCTTTCCCATGCCTTGTCGAAAGCACCCTTCGATTCCTCGTAAGGCGTGACACGGTAAAGATTGCCCATCTGGGCGCAGCCAAGCCCCATAAGGGTAACGTCAACGGAGCGGCGGGGCAGCTTGCGCGTATCGGATACTTTCATCGTCTGGCACTTTCAATCAGGCGTTTGCAGGAGAAACCGGCGCGCCGCGTGTCGCGACGCGCCCTGTCTGGCAGATTAGTAAAGAACGTTCTTTGCTTCCGGCTTTTCGATGTTGTCCTTGGTGACAACAACCACACCGGTATCAACGAACTTCTCGACCTTTTCCTTGTTGAGGATTTTGCCGATTGTCTGCACGCCAAGTTCACCCATCTGGTAGGAACCCTGAACGGCAATACCTGCCAGTGTACCATCCTTGACGAATTCCTGCAGGTCCTGGTTACCGTCAAAGCCGATACCGACAACCTTGCCAGCCTTGCCGGACTGAACGAGCGCACGGCCAACACCGATTGCTGTTGGCTCATTGGCGCCAAAGATGCCCTTGAGGTCTGAATTGGCAGCAAGAACGTCAGTCGTCTGGTTCAAAGCAGTTGCCATCTGCGACTGCGAATAGAATGGACCAACGATTTCCAGCTTGGAGTTTGCCTTGACGTAGTCAGTGAAACCACCAACGCGGCCAATTTCCGAACCGGCACCGGCAACGTAGGACATGACGGCAATCTTGCCCTCAGTGCCAACCTTTTCGATCAGCGCCTGCGCTGCAAGTTCACCGGCCTTCTTATTGTCGGTAGCAAGGAAAGACTGGTAGTACTGCTCGGAACCCTCAGCAAGCTGGGAGTCGATCAGCACGACAGGAATACGGGCTTCCCATGCCTTCTTGACGGCTGGAACCAGTGCGTCTGGATCAGACGGAGCGAGAACAATGCCGTCAACCTTACGGTTTACTGCGTTTTCAACCATGTTCACCTGGTCAGCAATCGCAGATTCCGAAGCCGGGCCCTGGAATGTGATCGTGTGACCGTTCAGGTCCTTGATCGCAGCGTCTGCGCCCTTCTGGACGTTCTGCCAGAAGGTGGAGTTTACCGTCTTGACGATAACTGCAATTTCACCGGCCTGAACGGTGGAAACGCTCCACAGTGCGATGACAGATGTGAGAAGGGCAGTCGAAAGTTTCTTCATCTCTTCCTCCAATTATGGCCACTCTGGCCTCTTCGGGAGAACTCCTCGTCCCCCTTGTTGTTTACGGAAAGGGTCCGCGCCCTTCTCAGCGGCGGTTACGCAACTGGTCGATCCACACGGTCACCAGAATGACGAGGCCGATGATAATTTGCTGCGTGAATGCCGAAACACCGTTCATGTTAAGACCATTGCGCAGAATACCGATGACAAAGGCACCAATGCCTGTGCCGGAAATTGTACCAACGCCACCGATCAGCGACGTACCGCCGATCACCGCGCTGGCAATCGCGTCCAGTTCGTACATCACGCCTTCATTCGGCTGTGCGGTCACAAGACGAGACATCAGAACGCAGCCTGTCAGGCCGGCAAGCGTACCTGAAAGAATGTAGGTAAAGTTGGTGACCCGGCTGACATTGACGCCGGACAGGCGCGCAGCTTCCGCGTTGGAGCCAACAGCATAGATATGGCGGCCAAGTACTGAGCGGTTGAGCATCAGAGATACGGCAATACCGATGACGACCATCAGAATGACCGGGTAGGGAATGCCTGGGAATACAACATTCGGGAAGCCGTCTTCGCCGATGTTGACGACACGGAACAGCGCGCCGTTACCCAGAACGCCAAAGGATTCACCGAGGCCGGACACTGCGCGGGCACCGGTAATCTGCAGGGCCACGCCGCGTGCAATCAACATCATGCCAAGCGTTGCAATGAACGGCGGCAGCTTGAAGCGTGTGACCAGAAGGCCGTTGATGTAACCACAGATCGAACCGGTCAAAATGCCGAGAAGCATCGCAAACGGCACGGGGATACCAAGTTCCTTCACCGCAAGCGCGGCAACAACACCGGCAAGCGCCAAAACCGAGCCAACCGAAAGGTCGATACCGCCGGTGATGATGACGCAGGTTGCACCAATACCGAGAAGAGCGATCGACGTGACCTGCAAGGCGATGGTCATGGCATTGCTAACGGTGAAGAAAGCACTGCTGGTGAGCGAAAACACGATGGTCAACGCAACAAGGCTGCCCAGCGCCGCAAACTTCTGGATGATATCCTTCTGGCGGTCACTCAAAGACATGTTCTTTTGTTCAGGATTATTGCTGCTCATTGCATTCCTCACTGCGCCGCCGGTACATAGCCGGATGCGTATCGCATGATTTCTTCCTGGTTCGTTTCGGCCGTCTTCAAGACACCGGTGATCTTGCCTTCATGGAAGACGGCAATACGATCGGTCAGACCCAGCACTTCCGGCAATTCGGAACTGATGAGAATGACGCCAATGCCCTGTGCGGCCAATTCGTCCATGATTTTGTAGATGGCAAATTTCGCACCCACATCGATACCGCGGGTCGGTTCATCGAAGAACAGGATGCGGGATTCGCGGAACAACCATTTGCCGATGATGATTTTCTGCTGGTTACCACCGGATAGCAGACGAACGGTCTGCTCGATCGACGGCGTCTTGACGTTGAGAAGATCGACATATTTGCGGGCAATCTCATTGTGCTTAGCAAAATCAATCACGCCAAACTTGCTGGAAACCGCTTCCATGTTGGCAAGCGTCGTATTGGCTGCCACCGACATCTTCACCGCAAGACCATCACTTTTGCGGTCTTCGGAGAGATAGGCGATCCCTTCGCGGATAGCATCCTGCGGGGTGCGAATATCAAGAACGCGGCTTTCAAAGGTGATCTCGCCGGAATCTAGCGGATCTGCACCAAAAATCGCACGCGCGACTTCAGTACGACCGGCGCCCATCAGCCCGGCAAAGCCGAGAATTTCACCGCGCTTCAACTCAAAACTGACATCCTCGAATACGCCCTTGCGGGTCAGTCCCTTGACGGCAAAGATAACCTCGTCGGTCGGCGTGGATGTGCGCTCAGGGAATTTTTCCTCCAGTGACCGGCCAACCATCTGGGCAACGATATTATCAACCGTTGTTTCAGCAAATTTGGCAGTGGAGATATAACGACCGTCACGCAAGATGGTGACGCGGTCAACGATCTGAGCCATCTCGTCCAGACGGTGAGAAATATAAACGATGCCGACACCGGACCGTTTAAGGTCATGAATGACCTTGAACAGCAGGGTGGTTTCCTGCTCGGTCAGCGACGAGGTAGGTTCGTCCATGATCAGCACTTCGGCATCCAGAGACAGGGCCTTGGCAATTTCCACCATCTGGCACTGCGCAACGGAAAGGCCACGCACCGTCTGGTCGGGATCAATATCGACACCCAGACGATCAAGACAGCGCTTGGCATCGGCGCGCAGTTTTTTGCGATCGACCCAGAACCCACGACGCGGCTCGCGCGCCAGATAGATGTTTTCCGCCACACTGAGATGCGGAATGAGGTTCAGTTCCTGATGGATGATGGCAATGCCGGCCGCTTCGGATTCGAGCGGCGAGGAATACTGAACCTTGTTACCTTTGTGAATGATTGTACCTTCAGTCGGCTGATAAACGCCGCTGACAATTTTCATCAATGTTGATTTTCCGGCACCGTTTTCACCACAGACCGCATGCACTTCACCGCGCACGAGATCAAAATGTACGCCCGACAAGGCCCGAACACCGGGGAATTCCTTGGTGATATTTTCGAGGCGCAGTAGGGTTTCGGCAGCACCGGCAAAGCTATCGCCAGGCGTATTTGCGCCTACGATATTGAGTTCGCCTTGTGACATTTGAGATCCTCCATGCGCAACCACGCTCCACCCGGTTGCCTTCAATCGGAGGCAATGGTTAGGCCGCATTTTTTTATTGGTCAAGCCAATTATCGCAAAACTTCGAAATCGGCCTTATAGCAGAAAATGATGAACCGCAATAAATCTATATAATTCAATACATTAAACTTATTCTTGCCTATTGTCACACTTATAGATACGGTAAGGCCAAATTTCGCAAACTTAAAATGCTCATACTCAACGAGATAATTGGCCTGACCAAAAACATGGAAACACGCCGCCTTTACCAGCAGATTGCCGATCAAATCCGTGAGTTGATCGATCAGGGCGAATTTCAGCCCGGATCGCGCCTGCCAGCGGAGCGGGAACTGGCCCAGAAACTGGGTGTTTCACGGCCATCCCTACGCGAAGCACTGATTGCACTTGAAATCGACGGCAGCGTTGAAATTCGTATGGGGTCTGGCGTCTATGTGTCTGCGGAGCCCGCGACCACCACATGGCAGACCAAGTCGATGGGCGACAGCCCGACCGAGCTGATGCAGGCGCGTGCCGCCATTGAGGGTGCAACCATCGTTTTGGCCGCAAGCCGTATTACGCAGGAAGCACTCGTTACGCTTCGCCAGTTACTGGACGGCATGAAAAAGGAAATCGATCTCGGCAAAAAGCCGCTCGATCAGGATCGACTGTTTCACATTACCATTGCTGAACAATCGCAAAACAGTGTGTTGGCCCGTATGGTGGCTGAGCTTTTTGACGAACGCCACAGTCCTATTTCCGCCCAGTTTCGCGTCCGTTTTGAGGACCGTGAAACATGGACACGCGCCCTGAATGAGCATGAAGCCATTCTGGCCGCCCTTGAAATGCGCGATCCACTGCTTGCGCAAGCTGCGATGCATAGCCATCTCGAAAGCTCAAAGCAGCGCTGGATCGAGAACTGAGTAGCGCTTTTGCGCAGACATAGACCGGGAGGAGGAAAATCCCCGTGACAGTGCATGATAAAGCATTAAATTCCGAGCCAACCATCCTGCTGAACATCAACGATAACGTTGCTGTGGCCCGCAGATCCATTCCTGCAGGAAACCCGACCGGCAGGGGAGATCTTGTCGCACTCGACCTGATCGGCCGCGGACACAAGGTTGCGCTGAAGGCCATCAAGTCTGGCGAAGAAGTCCGTAAATACGGTCAGGTGATCGGTATTGCCACCCAGGACATTGAGCCCGGTCGTCATGTACACCTGCACAACCTTGCCATGGTACCCTCCGAGCATGCGCACCAGTTCAGCGTCGATATCGAGGAAACCGGCATGCTGCCGGAAGCCGAACGCCGTACATTCATGGGCTACGATCGTGGCCTTGGTGGCGCTGGTACCCGCAATTACATCGGCGTCATCGCGTCCGTGAACTGTTCCGCCACCGTCTCCCGCTACATTGCCGACTACTTCAACAAGCAGGGCGGTCTGGACGGTTTTGACAATGTCGACGGTGTCGTTGCGCTGACCCATGGTGGGGGGTGTGCTCTCAACACCAAGTCGGAAGGGTACCGACTGCTGATCCGCACCATTCAAGGTTATGCACGTCATCCCAATTTTGGCGGCATTCTGCTGATCGGCCTCGGCTGTGAAACAAACCAGATTGCACCCATTCTCGAACACTACCGGATGGAGGAGGGTGAGCGTCTGCGCACCATGACCATCCAGCAGCATGGCGGCACCCGCAAGACCATTGAGGCAGCGATTGCCCAGATCAAGGACATGCTGCCACTCGTGAATCAGGCCAAACGCACCCCGCAGCCACTGTCCAAACTGAAACTGGCACTGGAATGTGGTGGTTCGGACGGTTATTCCGGCATTTCTGCAAATCCGGCACTTGGTTACGCATCCGACCTGATCGTGCGCAATGGTGGCACCACGGTGCTTTCGGAAACGCCGGAAATCTATGGTGCCGAACATCTTCTGACACGCCGTGCCGTAACGCCAGCGGTTGCCGAAAAGCTTCTTGAGCGCATTGACTGGTGGCGCGACTATACCGCGCGTAACGGAGACGAACTGAATAACAACCCGTCGCACGGCAACAAGCTCGGCGGCTTGACCACCATTCTTGAGAAATCTCTGGGTGCCGTGGCCAAGGGTGGTTCGATGCCGCTGAAGGCGGTGTATGAATTTGCAGAAACCGTTATCGAACCAGGTTTCGTGTTTATGGACACACCCGGCTATGACCCCGTTGCTGTAACCGGCCAGGTTGCCGGCGGCTGCAACGTCATCTGTTTCACGACAGGACGTGGATCCGTATCCGGCTTCAAGCCCTCACCTTGCATTAAAATCGCGACCAACACTGAAATGTTCGAACATATGCAGGAAGACATGGATCTGAACTGCGGTGAAATCGTCACCGGTGTCGAGAGCATTGAGGAAGCAGGGGAACGAATTTTCGAGCGGATTCTTGCTGTCGCTTCCGGCGACAAAACGGTCAGCGAAATTTACGACTATGGTGATAACGAGTTTGTGCCGTGGCAAGTCGGCGCTGTGACCTGATAGGCGTGAAACATTGAAATCGCCACAAAATGGAAAAAGGCCCGGATCTGTCCGGGCCTTTTGATTATTGCTGTGCTGGGGCCTCTCCCAATAAAGGCAGGGAGAAGCCGCGCTATGCTTAGTGACGGAAGTGGCGCATGCCAGTGAAGACCATCGCCACGTTATGCTCGTTGGCAGCGTCGATCACTTCCTGGTCACGCATAGAACCACCCGGCTGGATGACGGCTGTTGCGCCGGCAGCAATCGCAGCCAGCAAACCATCTGCAAACGGGTAAAACGCCTCAGAAGCAACCGCAGAGCCTTTTGTCAGCGGTTCGGCAAGGCCAAGCGCCTTGGCCGCATCTTCAGCCTTCAGGGCTGCAATACGTGCAGAATCCACGCGGCTCATCTGGCCTGCGCCAATACCCGCTGTCTGACCATCCTTGGCGTAGATAACGGCGTTGGATTTAACATGTTTTGCGACCTTGAACGCAAACTTCATGTCTTCCAACTCCTGGGCAGTCGGCGCACGTTTTGTCACAACCTTGAGGTCGAGGTCTTCCACCATGCCATTATCGCGGCTCTGAACCAGAAGGCCACCGGAAACGGTCTTGGCTGCTAGGCCACGCGAACGCGGATCTGGCAGACCACCGGCCGACAGCAGGCGCAGGTTTGGCTTGCGCGCTACGATGGCCTTTGCTTCTTCCGTAACGTCAGGAGCAATGATCACTTCCGTGAACAGCTTGACGATTTCTTCGGCCGTCTGCGCATCCAGTGTCAGGTTAAGCGCAATTACGCCACCAAATGCCGACACAGAATCGCAGGCGAGGGCCTTTTTATAGGCCTCAAGCATGGTTTCACCGGTTGCAACGCCACATGGATTGGCGTGCTTGATAATGGCACAGGCCGGACCGTTGGACGCCGGAAACTCACCCACCAGCTCGAAGGCAGCATCCGTGTCATTGATGTTGTTGTAGGAAAGCTGCTTGCCCTGCAACAGCGTTGCTGTGGCAACGCCGGGACGCTTCTCCCCGGTCAGGTAGAAGCCCGCGCTCTGATGTGGGTTTTCACCATAACGCATCTTTTCTTTCAGGACGCCACCAATTGCGCGGTAATCAGGTGCTTCAATTTCTAGCGCATCCGCGAACCAGTTCGATATCATCGCGTCATAGGCAGCTGTGCGAGCATAGGCCTTGGCAGCAAATTTCTGGCGCAGCGCGTAGGTTGTCTGGCCGTCATCAGCCTTCAGTGCATCCAGCAAAGCGCCGTAGTCGGACGGGTCAGTGATAACTGTGACATAAGCATGGTTCTTGGCTGAAGCGCGGATCATGGCCGGGCCACCAATATCGATATTCTCAACCGTTGTCGGGTAATCACCGCCCTTGGCGCGAACTTCCTCGAACGGGTAGAGATTGATGACGGAAAGATCGATGCCTTCGATACCGTGCTTTTCCATGGCAGCGACGTGATCGGCATCATCACGGATCGCCAGAAGACCGCCATGCACATTCGGGTGCAGCGTCTTGACGCGGCCATCCATGATTTCCGGAAACTTCGTGACGTCAGAAACGTCGGTAACCGGCAAGCCAGCATCGGCAATAGCCTTCGCGGTTCCACCTGTCGACAGCAGTTTCACACCCATTGAAGCCAGTGTGGTGGCGAGTTCGATGATGCCGGTCTTGTCCGATACGGACAAAAGTGCCGTGCGAATTTTGACTTTATCCGGGGCGGGGATTTTCTTGGAAACAACAGCCATCGGCTCACTCCGTATAGGCAGGAAAATCAGCCGGAAGCAGAGACCGGCGGTTGGGGTCGCGTTAGCACACCTTCCCACGGGAATAAACACGAATCAGGCAGTCATTCAGGCCTTACGGTCTAAAAACCAGCGTATTTCGCGTACTTCGGGAACGTCGAAAGCCACTTCAATCTGTTGCGACCGGCGTGGGCCGGACACATTTGCCATGAAGATATCATCGGTAATGGCAAGGGCTCGGCCGGGAACTGAGAAATGCCAGCGGGTACCATCAGGTGCAGTCAGAACTACGGTTTCATCATTGAGCTGGCTAAGTTCGATCAGGGGATGAACATGGAAGCGCGCAACAGCCAGCAGGCTTTCAGGAATATGTTTGTTGTTCTTGCCAGCTACAGAGACAATGTCACGACCCCGGATACGTGTTCCAGCCTCATTCATATCCACTTCGCGCTCATGCAGGTAACCAAAATCGGCAACATAACCGTCATGCTTTGCGGAAACAATGTCGTTTTTATTAGGCCCAGTCGTACGGTTGACCATCACCTCGCGGGCACCTTGCACCATGATTGGTCCGAGAAATGCTGAGCGGGAAAACCGGCATGACGACGTATCGGCCAAGGTCACAGTCGACTGGGCCGCCGTGGAGCGTGCCAGTTCTTTCAGTTCGACGCTGCCATTTTCCGGAGAACCCGAATTGACGATAAAGCGATACCGTCCTGCAGACATCTCAAAAGACAGACAACCGGCATGGGCGGTTGATGACAACTCAACAGACAAAGCCCGGCCAGTGTCAATCAGCACAGTTGTGTCTCCGGCTACCAAGCGCTGATAGGCCATATCAGGCAGTTCACGCGTCGTTAGCCCAGCGGTGTCGTCATACCGCAGTACAGCCGCCAGTTCGTTGGCCAACGTGCTCGTGGCGCCGTTAAACAGACCTAGATCACCATCTTGATGCCTGAAAAACCGCAATGCCGGAAATATTCGGTCAATTGCGGAAACAAGCCCGGACGGAACAGTGTGTCCGAGATTAATGTAGCTGTGACGCAGCGGCAGCAAATCCAGCAAAAGATCGAGAAGGACCCGCGGATTGCGTGAAACATGGCCACCATCCGGCAGGACCTGACGTTCCATTTCACGACTTAATCTTCTGGCCTGACGCGACACCCAGGATTGTTTGCCAGACATACAGATTGAGGCGACAGCCAGCGCGATATGAATTCGCAAGCGAGTTTCACCGTCGGGCGCAAAGCGGGCGATCATGCCGAGATAACGCACATGAAAACCCAGTGTCTTCATGAAGCGGCGATAGAAACCACTTTCGGCGTCATTCAGTACAACAGGAGAATGAGACAGGAGCGCAATCAACCGCCTGGCCGCAATGTCCGGCTCCCACGCCAGACCACGCGCTCTTCGCCCGTGCAGCGCCATCCATTCGGCTACCAGTTGGCGGGCCTTTGCGCAGCATTCATTTGTGCGGTGAGCACGAACATGCCGCAACCATTCAAAGGAATAGAGGCTCTCTGCAAAGGCCAGATTTGGCAATTCATCCGCAAAAACCGAAACACCATCCAGCTCGTAGACCCGGCCAGCCAAAACGATACGACCATTCAGCAATTCTTCCGCAACGAACGGATCAACGGCATGTAAATCTGTCGGTGCTGCAACCAGCCCATCAGGCGCAGACACCCCGGGTATCAGGACCATACGCAAGCCGGCAACTCGTATACGCGCACGACGGTAGAGGGTTTTCATAAAAAACCCTGCACTTCCGTAACCGTTGGAGTTAGACCCTGCCAAACCGTTTTTCCCGTCTATACGGTCTCATGCCTGATTTTAAGGATTTGCACACGAAACAAATAATTTAGCAATCAATCACATGATTCGTGATTGATTGCATAATCTTTTTAAGGCACGGAATTTCAAGAAAAAAATCCGACATCAGTTTTTCAGACGTGGAAATCCGTCAGGCTTTGCTTATTTTCTACGCAGCACGGTGGCAAAAAATCCATCGGTTCCGCCAAGCATATCAGGCGTTGTGCGCAAATCGCCGTCGCCGTTGACGGCAGCTTCCAAACCTGGCCAATTTTTTTTGTCCACAGGCACACGTTCCACATCGGTGCTGTCTTGCAGCACGCGGGAAATCATGTGCTCACCCTCAAGAGGGTCAAGCGAGCAGTTGGAAAACACCAGAATGCCACCTGGCTTTACCAGTGAAATAGCGTGGCGCAGCATTTTCTCCTGGAGCCCGGCGAGCTTTTCAATGTCTTCCGGTCCTTTTGTCCATGGAACATCAGGATGTTTACGCAGGGTTCCTGTTGAAGAGCAGGGCGCGTCAAGCAGCACCACATCAAAAGGTTCATCTGTGGTGAACGTCAACAGGTTGCTTTCAACCGTGTTGGCTGCAAAACCGAGACGCTCCAGATTGCCGCGAAGTCGCTTCAAACGGTTACCCGATTGATCAAGGGCCGTCACGTCAGCTCCAGCCAAAACAAGCTGTGCGGTCTTGCCACCAGGAGCCGCACAGAGGTCAACCACCCGTTTGCCCTTGATGTCTCCCATCAATCTGACTGGAAGGCTGGCAGCTGCGTCCTGCACCCACCACTCGCCCTGCGTGAAACCCTCGAGATCAGGGATCTGCCCTTCAAAGGCGCCAAGACGTACTGATCCCGTAGCCAGTACCTGACCGCCAAATTTCTCTGCCCAGACTTCTGGATTAGATTTCACCGTAACGTCGATGGTCGAAGGCCAAAGCTGTGCCTGCGCAATCTGCTCGGCTTTTTCTCGACCATAGGCCGAGACCAACCGGTCAAAGAACCATTCAGGCAGCACCGGCACGGTGGAAATTCGTTCCTTGATCTCCTCCTTTTCGCGGCCGAGACGACGCAGAAGGGCGTTGACCAATTTTACGAAACGCCGATTACGAGGATCGCGATGAGCTTGCTCTACGGCAAGATCGACAGCAGAATGGTCGGGTACATCAAGGTAGAGCATCTGCGTTACACCGACCACCAGAACGTGATGCAGCGACCGCGCGCCTGATGGCAAGGGATTATCCAGCAACATGGATATCGCCGCATCAATACGCGGCAGGTGACGAAGGGCTGTGTTGATGATGGCGCGCACCAAACCACGGTCAGCCGCATTTAGCGCCCTATAGGCCGGATTGCCTGTTTCAGCATCCAGCATACCATCAAGCGATGTTTTCTTATCGATGACAGCAGACAGGATTTTGACAGCAGCATTGCGGGTTTCTAGACCCGGCTTGTTGTCAAACTGCTGTCCACCGTCCTGATCGCTACCTGCTCTTGGATTGTCACGCCGTTTGTTGCGGTGAGGTGTTTTTTTGGCGTGTTCTGCCGTCAAGACCATGGTCCTTTGCGTTCATTGTTTCCGCCCCGTCCCCAGCCGGTGGAGGGTACAGAACGTGTCTTACGCTCGGCATTAGCACTTGTGGCGGGTGGCGTCGATGGCTGGGAAAATTCGTTTGCCATTGCCTGCAGCGCAGCGACACGATTGTCAGTATTCGGGTGCGTGGAAAACAGGTTGTCCATTCTCTCACCCGATAGCGGGTTGATGATGAACATATGCGCAGTCGCCGGGTTACGTTCGGCATCCTCATTGTGCAGACGCTGTGCAGCGCCAGAGATTTTCTGAAGCGCTGAGGCCAGCCATAAGGGATTGCCACAAATCTCGGCACCACGACGGTCAGCGGAATATTCGCGAGTCCGGCTGATCGCCATCTGAACAAGCATGGCCGCCAGCGGCGCAACAATCATGGCAACCAGCACGCCAATGAAACCGAGCGGATTGTTGTTGTTGCGATTGCCACCAAACAGAAACGCAAAGTTTCCGAGCATGGAAATAGCACCGGCAAGGGTTGCCGTAATCGTCATGGTTAAAGTGTCACGGTTTTGGATATGGGCAAGCTCGTGGGCCATGACCCCTGCAACCTCTTGCGGACTCAACCTTTGCAGAAGGCCCGTAGAGGCGGCCACAGCTGCATTTTCAGGATTGCGGCCCGTAGCGAAGGCGTTTGGTTGCTCGCTCTCGTAGATATAGACCTTCGGCATTGGCAGGCCGGCATTCTGCGATAGATCGCGGATCATCGTAAAAAACTCTGGCGCGTTGCGCTCATCAACCTCCTGGGCGTGATAAGCCGACAACACCATCTTGTCCGAGTTCCAGTAAGAAAACAGGTTCATACCCGCCGCGATGACAAGTGCGATCATCATGCCGCCCTGTCCGCCAATCAGAAAGCCGACCCCCATGAACAAGGCTGTCATGAAGGCAAGAAGCATGGCAGTGCGCGCAAGATTCATCCGTTGTCTCCATTTTACGATGTGTTCGATACGGCCATTTGCCGTTCGATTGTTCCTCGTGTAATTTGGTTATGATAATCCGCTTTTCAATATCAGACTGCCAAAGGCGCGAAACCATGCAGAATGCAGATAACGACAACTTGTTCGACGAGAACGAAAAGAACCTCGCAACACGTAAATTGTCGCCAGCCGCCAAACGAGCCCTGCAGGAAGCAGAAGAGCGCAGAAAAGCGCAACAGGAACTGGAGCTGCCGGCGGAGACCGGCGGGCGAGGCGGCGCTGAGCCCGTGCGATTTGGCGATTATGAAATCAACGGCCGTGCAATTGATTTTTAATTCGGCGTTTCACGTCGATCAAAATAGCGTGAAAACAAAGACTTAAACGACTGTCGCTACGTAGCACATCTCATTAAGACGTCATTAACCATATAAAACCCGCACCAACGTCGATGCGGGTTTGCAATTAAATCATTTCATTTTCGAAACAATATCAGGCGCGTTCCAGAAGCTTGCAGACAGCCTCAAGCTGCTCCAACGTTTTATAGCTGATACGGATCTGGCCGCCAGACGCTTTGTGATTGATCTTTACATCCAACCCAAGTGCATCCGTCAGTGAACGCTCCAAAGCCAGAGTATCTGAATCCTTGGTTTCCGGTACGGACTGCCGCTGAGGTTCACTCTGTCCCTTGATGTCATTTTGCGCCAAACGCTCAGCGTCACGAACGGACAAACCCTTTGACACGATCGTTTTTGCCAGGCCCGATGGATCAGAGGTCGAAACCAACGCACGTGCGTGACCGGCAGACAGGGAACCCTGTGCCAACATGTCACGAACAGGATCCGGCAGTTTCAACAAGCGCAGGCTGTTGGCAACATGGCTTCGGCTTTTACCGATAATTTCGCCAAGATCGTTTTGTGTATAACCATGCTCAGCAATAAGCTGATCGTAACCTAAAGCTTCTTCAAGCGGATTAAGGTCTGAGCGCTGGACGTTTTCAACAATCGCCAATTCAAGCGCTGTTCGATCGTCCACGTCACGAATAATAACTGGGATTTCTGTAAAGCCCGCTAGCTGCGCAGCACGCCAGCGACGTTCACCAGCGATGATCTCAAAACGGCTGGGTTCAACGGTACGCACCACAACCGGCTGCACGATGCCATGTTGACGAATAGAAGCAGCCAAATCCTGCAGTTCGCTTTCATCGAAATGCCGGCGCGGGTTACGCGCGCTGCGGGCTATGAATTCGATGGGAACATTTCGATCGGGATTGACCGTACGCTGCGTATCTCCCGAGGGCAGGGGCTGATCCATCTCACCGATCAGGGCTGCCAAACCGCGGCCAAGCCGACGTTTTGAAATATCGTCACTCATGCATGTCACTCCGTACTATAAACTTGTCCGTCACGCCGCCTTACGCAACCGCTCGCGCTGGATAACTTCCGACGCAAGCTGAAGATAGGCCTGACTACCCGCGCATTTCAGATCGTAGAGAATTGCAGGCTTACCATGAGATGGCGCTTCCGAAACCCGAACATTGCGAGGAATAAGCGTATGATAGACTTTTTCCCCAAGGTGGGTACGCACATCGTTAACAACCTGCTGGGCCAGATTGTTTCTCGCATCAAACATCGTCAATACGATACCCTGGATATCGAGAGTAGGATTGACAGTCTGCCGAACCTGATTGACGGTATCGAGCAACTGACTCAACCCTTCCAACGCAAAGAACTCGCACTGAAGTGGCACCAATACCGAATGTGCGGCGGCCATAGCATTCATGGTCAGTAGATTGAAGGATGGCGGGCAGTCCAAGAGAATATAGGAATAGGTTTTCGCCTGTTCGCTCGACAGGGCGGCCTTCAATCGAAAAGCACGGTTGGGCAGATTCGCAGCTTCCATTTCGAAGCCCAGCAAGTCCATTGTGGATGGCACAATATCAAGATTGGGAACAGCTGTTGGGACGACAGTCTCACCAATCGTATTGCTACCAATCAGCAAGTCATAAGACGAAAGTTTGCGGTCGCGGCGATCGATACCCAAGCCAGTACTGGCATTACCCTGCGGATCGAGGTCAACAATAAGAACACGTTCCCCAATTGCCGCGAGTGCCGTTGCAAGATTGATGGCTGTCGTTGTTTTACCAACGCCGCCTTTCTGATTTGCAATGGTGATAATTCGGTTTTTTTCAAACATAATGCCGCACACCCAGAGAATACATCATTATTGAGATGTAAGACGGCTGATTTCCAGAACAACGGAATCTGCCTCAACAACACTGGAATGTTTTATCAGATCAAACTGCCAACGACCACGGGCTTTCGTGATCTCACTTTGGTAATCCCGGCCTTTATTAAAAAAAGCCCTCACTTTTTCGGAATCTTTGGCCCAAGGATGCATATATTCGAGCAAAAGATCGAGGTCAGCGAGCGCGCGTGCTGAAATCACATCGCAATGCGGAATGATTTCAGGCGCTTTTTCGATGCGAATGGGGTGAACACTGCCCCTTGCACCGGTCTCAGCCAGAGCAACACGCAAGAAAGCCGCTTTCTTATTGTTGCTTTCAACCAGATGAACCCAGCCATCATTGAGTTCAGCCAGGAAAATCGCTGTGACAACGCCAGGAAGTCCGCCGCCACTGCCCAAATCAACCCACGTCTGCGGTTGTGGGCTTAGCTGAAAAATCTGCGCGCTATCGGCAATGTGCCGACTCCAGATTTCCGATATGGTGGACGGCGCTGCGAGATTTGTTGTTTTATTCCACTTTTTAAACAGCTCAACATAATGTGTGAGTCGTTCATGTGTTTCACGTGAAACACTTTGGCCGTTTATCTGCATATAAAGACTCGCTATGAGTGCGATTTTACCTGCGGTTGAATCGCTACGTTGTGCTTTTTTACCAACGCCAGAATAAGCGATACAGCGGCCGGTGTCATGCCATCGACACGGGATGCCTGTGCGATATTCAGAGGTTTTGCAGCAATAAGTTTCTGCTTCAACTCATTCGACAGGCCGGAAAGCAAGCTGTAGTCAAAATCAGCCGGTATCTTACGATCCTCGTCACGACGAATTTCGATAATATCAGCGCTCTGACGCTGCATATATACAGCATAGCCAGCTTCAATCTCCAGCACTTCGCCAACCTTATTGTTGATCACGCTCAACTCGCTCCAATGTCCACGGAGCGGATCGAGCGAAATATCAGGATAGGACAGCAACTCATAGGCAGAACGGCGCTGCCCATCCTGATTCAACTTCAAGCCAATTTTTGCCCCTTCGTTGGGGCTGATCCGAATTGACTGCAGCAGAGCACGACCGTCTTCGATCGCATCCGTGAATTCAGAAAAGCGCCCAGCGCGGGCCGAACCAATAATTCCCGCTTTCAAACCAATAGGGGTCAGACGCAAATCGGCATTATCAACTCGTAGAGAAAGACGATATTCGGCACGTGATGTAAACATGCGGTACGGTTCACTGACGCCCTTCGACGTCAGATCGTCAATCATCACACCGATATAGGATTCAGTGCGGCTGAAATGCAGGGCGTCAGCACCGGAAGCATAAAGCGATGCATTAAGACCGGCGACCAGGCCTTGAGCGCCCGCTTCTTCGTAACCAGTCGTGCCATTGATTTGTCCTGCAAGAAACAGACCTTGCACCTTCTTGACCTGCAAAGAAGGGTAGAGCTCGCGAGGATCGACGTAATCATATTCAATTGCATAACCTGGTTGGAAAATTTCAACTTTTTCCAACCCGGGAATACTATGAATGAAAGCTTCCTGAACGGACGCCGGTAACGACGTCGAAATACCGTTCGGGTAAATCGTGTCGTCATCCAGTCCCTCGGGCTCCAGGAATATCTGGTGGCCGTCACGGTCTCCAAAACGAACGATCTTGTCTTCGATGGAAGGGCAGTAACGTGGCCCAACACCTTCAATCTGTCCGGAATACATCGCGGAGAGATGGATATTGTCGCGGATGATCTTGTGACTGTATTCGGTGGTACGGGTCACACCACAATCAATTTGCGGATTAACAATCACGTCCGTCATGAAAGAGAAGGGGACCGGGTCTTCGTCTGCGGACTGGCGCTCCACCGAATCCCAATCAATTGTTTTGCCATTCAAACGGGCTGGTGTGCCAGTTTTCAAACGACCCAGTTTCAACCCCAACCGCGCCAGTGTATCGGACAGTCCAACAGATGGCTTTTCACCAACACGCCCTGCGGGAATCTTTTCGGAACCGATATGAATGAGGCCTCGGAGAAAGGTGCCGCTGGTCAGAACAACTGATGCGCAAGGAAACACACGCCCATCCGCCATGACAACTTTTTTGACGATTTTATCTTCAATTTCAATATCATAGGCATCACCTTCGATAACTGTAAGATTATCGATTGAGGCAATTTCTTTAGCCATAGCGAGACGATAAAGCTTGCGGTCGGCCTGAGTACGAGGCCCGCGGACAGCCGGCCCTTTTTTTCGATTGAGCATACGGAACTGAATTCCGCCCGCATCGGCAACACGGCCCATCAAACCATCGAGAGCGTCAATCTCGCGAACAAGGTGACCTTTTCCCAAACCACCAATCGCAGGATTACAGGACATGACGCCAATGGTGTCAGCTTTGTGGGTAATCAAAGCTGTCTTGGCACCATGACGTGCCGCTGCCGCCGCAGCTTCGCAGCCCGCATGTCCACCGCCGATAACAATTACATCGTAGTGCATCTTTATGCCCTTGTATTACTCTGCGGAAACGGAGAGGGCACTCATTAGCCCGAATGTTTCACGTGAATCATTTGCCAATGCAGAATTCGGAGAAAATCACACCCAATAAATCTTCGACATCTACTCGTCCGGTTATTCTACCAAGAGAACTTGCAGCGAGACGAAGATATTCCGATCGTATGGCCAAATCCTGACCTTCGGATTGCAGCGCATCACTAACATAATTTCGTGTCTCTTCAAGACGTTTCTGATGTCTCTGTCGCGCGGGCGCCAACATCGATGCAGAACCAAGGCGGTTCTCTATATAGTCTCGAATAAATGATTTGAGTTTTTCCAAACCCTGTCCGCTTTCGACGGACAGTTCCAGTGCAAATTCAGTTGGCAAAGGTGAGGGACCGCGCTTGTCGCTTTTGCTGCGCACGAGGACGTGGTTACCATTATTGATAGTAGGGCTAGTTTGTTTCGGAATCGAATCGGTATCAACAAGATGCAAAACCAAGTCGGCCGTTTCGGCTTTTGCAACCGCTCTTTTAACGCCTTCCTGCTCGACGGCATCAGTCGTCTCTCTTATACCGGCGGTATCGGAGACGGTGACGAGATAACCACCAAGGTTGAGATCGACGTTCAAGACATCCCTCGTCGTGCCAGCAATATCGGTAACGATCGCCACGTCACGACCGCTGAGAGCGTTCAGCAGGCTGGACTTGCCGACGTTAGGTTCGCCAACCAGCGCAATCTTGAGGCCGTCTCGGATGATTTCTGCTGACGATGCGGCGGCAAGATGATTGTTAATTTCATCCAGCAGCGCCTTCATCTGTATCCAAACCTGATTGGCGACAGAGTCAGGTACATCTTCTTCATCGGCAAAATCGAGTTCGGCCTCGATAAACGCACGCGCTCGCGTCAACCTGTCGGCCCAGCCATCGTAAAGAGCAGAGAGTTTGCCAGAACTTTGCTCAACGGCAAGACGACGCTGCATCTCCGTTTCCGCATGTAATAGATCTGCGAGACCTTCAACCTCGACAAGATCCATCTTCCCATTCTCAAAAGCACGTTGGGAGAATTCGCCAGCTTCCGCCGGCCTTCCCCCTTCATGCCCTGCCAATTCCTCAAATATAGCATTTACCACAGCCCGGCTGCCGTGGACTTGCAATTCCACGCAATCTTCACCGGTAAAGGAGTGTGGAGCTGGAAATGGAAGCACCAGCGCCTGGTCAATCACTAGACCATTACGGTTACGAATCGTTCTTAAGCTTGCTTTTCTGGAATCCGGCAAAGGACCTTTGATCAGACCTTGCAACATAGGAAATGCCTGTGGTCCGCTGAGTCTGATGACCGCGACACCAGCAGGCAGCGCGCCGCTGGACAATGCGTAAATCGTGTCTGAGGTTTTTGTCATCGCTGTCACTTGGTCCTGTTTAGGCCCGAACATACAATTATTATCTTCAATAAAAAATGGCCGTGCTGGCATTACACCACACGGCCACTTTATTACTGAATCCGGCTAACCGTCAGGTGTTCATCGAATCGAAGAAATCACCGTTGTTCTTGGTTTGCTTCAATTTGTCGATAAGGAATTCGATGGCGTCCATCGTTCCCATCGGAGCAAGGATACGGCGTAGAACAAAGATCTTCTGAAGATCTTGGCGTGGCACAAGCAGGTCTTCCTTACGTGTGCCGGACTTGAGAATATCCAGAGCAGGGAAGATACGCTTGTCAGCAACCTTGCGGTCAAGCACGATTTCCGAGTTACCGGTACCCTTGAATTCTTCAAAGATAACTTCGTCCATGCGGCTGCCTGTATCGATCAGCGCCGTTGCGATGATTGTCAATGAGCCGCCTTCTTCGATGTTACGGGCAGCACCGAAGAAACGCTTAGGACGCTGCAGGGCGTTAGCATCGACACCACCGGTCAGAACCTTACCAGAAGAAGGAACAACGGTGTTGTAAGCACGGCCGAGGCGGGTGATCGAATCGAGCAGGATAACAACGTCGCGACCATGCTCGACAAGGCGCTTCGCCTTCTCAATGACCATTTCAGCGACCTGAACGTGGCGAACTGCTGGCTCGTCGAAGGTAGAGGAAACAACTTCACCCTTCACAGAACGCTGCATGTCCGTCACTTCTTCAGGACGCTCATCGATCAGTAGAACGATGAGATAGCATTCCGGATGGTTGGCAGTGATCGAATGTGCGATATTCTGCAGCAGAACCGTTTTACCGGTACGTGGCGGTGCAACGATCAGACCACGCTGGCCTTTGCCGAGTGGGGCAACCAGATCGATAACACGAGACGACAAATCCTTCGAGGTTGGAACATCAAGTTCCATCTTGAAACGCTCATTCGGATAGAGCGGTGTCAGGTTATCGAAGTGAACCTTGTGGCGAATCTTTTCAGGATCGTCGAAGTTGATCGAGTTGACCTTCAGAAGCGCAAAATACCGTTCGCCTTCCTTCGGCCCACGGATTGGTCCTTCGACCGTATCGCCAGTCTTCAGCGAGAAGCGGCGGATCTGCGAGGGAGATATGTAGATATCATCAGGACCAGGCAGATAGTTGGCATTGGCGGAACGCAGAAAGCCGAAGCCGTCCTGCAGAACTTCCACCACACCTTCACCGATAATCTCGATATCCTGGCTGGCAAGAACCTTGAGGATAGCAAACATCAACTCCTGCTTACGCATGGTGCTGGCGTTTTCGACCTCGAGCGATTCCGCAAATGTCAGCAAATCGGTTGGAGATTTGCTTTTTAGTTCTTGAAGCTTCATTTCAGCCATGAAGAGAAGACCGTTTCAGATATTAAGAAATGATAGGGGAGGGGCGTGCTGAAAAATTCGGTACTGGGTGAATGACCCGCATACGACTGAACAAGACACATGCCGCGAAGATGAGTAGCGGGAAAATAGCGACTGAATTGGCAGCCTGCAAGAGAAAAGCAACAATTCCGCGAAATTTATAAAAATATGAACCGATCAAAACGGTTTCACAACCACAAGTATGACGATGATGATCATCAAGACGGTTGGAACCTCGTTTAACAACCGCCAGTGTCGGGCGCTGTGTTTGTTTTCATCACGCGCAAAAACCCGAACTGCACGGCTGAAATACATATGCGCACCGGTTAGAAACACCACTGCGAGAATTTTGGCATGGAGCCATCCACCCGAAAAGCCATAAACGCTCCAGGCGAGGTAGAGCCCCAGTACCCATGAAATCATCATGGCAGGGTTCATGATCAGCTTGAGAAGACGCCGTTCCATCACCTTGAAGGTTTCGGATTGCACGGAACCGACCGGTGCATCAGTGTGGTAGATGAACAGCCGCGGCATATAAAGCAGCCCCGCCATCCACGAAATGACAGCAATGATATGCAGCGCCTTTACCCAGAGATAGGCCTGATCGGGACCTATCCAGTAGAGCAGGCCACCGAAGCAGGCAAAAACGCTGAGCGCCACAGCTACGCGCAGCCGGGTTTTCCGTCCAGCAGATTCCGAAGTCTGCAGCTCATCACTCATCGTTTAAAACCACGCACGCGGTTCACCAGCTTCGTTACATTCTCAGGATCGGCCTGTGGCGTGATACCATGGCCAAGATTGAAAATCAGTGGACCGTTGCCCAGTGCCTGCAGAATGGCATCGATGCCCTCATCCAGTGCCTTGCCACCGGCGACCATACGCATAGGGTCCAGATTGCCCTGTACGGGGCCGTCCTTCTGCAACTCCTGTGCAAAGGAAAGCGGAACAGACCAATCGAGGCCAATTGCATCTGCGCCGGTCTTTTGACGGTAATCCTTCAACAGAAGTCCCGCACCTTTGGCAAAAGCGATGATCTTGGCACCGGGGCGACGGCTACGAACGGACGCAATGATGCGCTGAACCGGCTTCACCGCAAATTTTTCAAACTCACTCTCACCAAGCACACCAGCCCAGGAGTCGAAAATCTGAACGGCATCTGCGCCGGCGTCAATCTGCGCCACGAGATAATCAGCGGATATGTCAGCGAGAGTAGCCAGCAGTTCTTCCATTGCTTGAGGATGATTATAACCGAACAGACGCGCGGGTGCCTGATCGGGTGTTCCGTGGCCGGCAATCATATAGGTCGCAACTGTCCAGGGAGCTCCACAGAAGCCAAGCAGCGTTGTTTCCTGAGGCAGTTCCGCGCGCAACCGCTTTACGGTTTCAAACACGGGACAGAGATGGGGAAGAACATCGACTTTGGAAAAGGATGCAATGTCTGAAACCTCAATTGGATCCATAGCCGGACCCTTGCCCTCGCTGAAGGTAACATTGCGCTTCAAAGCATCTGGAATAACCAGGATGTCTGAGAACAGGATTGCAGCATCCAGACCAAAGCGGCGAATAGGCTGCAAGGTCACTTCGGTGGCCAATTCCGGATTATAACAGAGGTCCAGGAAACTTCCGGCTTGCTGACGCGTTTGTCTGTATTCGGGAAGGTAACGACCAGCCTGTCTCATAAGCCAGATTGGTGGAGGAGTGAGTGTTTCTCCATCAAGCACTTTCAGCAGACGGCGTACAGCCATGAATTCACACCTTTCCAAAATATAAAAATAGAGATTCTTAGAATCTTCTTATTCTTAGAGTCAGTGAGTATCAGGAATTAAAAACACCTCAAGCCTCACCCACAAAAACATGACAGACAGCAATTGACGGGACACAGCTTCAGCCAAACAGCTTGGTACTGTGACTAATTCAAAAAATAGCGAAAAATCATTGACTTGAACGCTAAAAAATTGCTCTCAAATTGTGGATAACTGTCGCATAGATTTGGACTGCGGCATTTTTTCCCACCTATCCACAAGCTCCTCTCAACGAAGTCCGCTGAAGTGCTTTTTGTGGAAAACTCGACACTTTTCCCGTTCCCGGATCTGTCTCTCGACAGTAGGATGAAGTCATCCCCACTTATCAACAGGCAGGCAAAAACAACGTGGAGAACCAGAAAAGTTTCTTTCATCTGCATCTGATTTCTGACTCAACAGGAGAGACTCTTAGATCTGCAGGCCGTGCTGCTTCCGCGCAGTTTCATGCCGCAACACCAATTGTGCATGTCTATCCAATGGTCAGAAACCAGAAGCAGCTTGGCCAGATCCTCGATGCAATCGATAACGAACCCGGCATTCTCCTTTACACAATGGTGGACGAGAACCTTTGCGAGTTCCTGTCGCAACGTTGCCAAGCCATGGATATTCCTTGCGTGAATGTACTCGAACCGATCCTGAAAACCTTTCAGACCTATCTCGGGAAAAAATCAAAACAGCAGGTCGGTGCACAATATGCTCTGAACGCTGACTATTTCGGCCGAATTGAAGCATTGACCTTTGCCATGGATCACGATGATGGCCAGATGTCGGAGAACTATGATGAGGCTGATGTGGTTATCGTCGGCATCAGCCGTACCTCCAAAACCCCCACCAGCATCTATCTGGCCAATAGAGGTATAAAGGCTGCCAACATACCTGTTGTTCCCGGTGTTCCCTTGCCCGAAAGTCTTTATGCAGCCAGCAAACCTTTGATCGTCGGATTGATCGCCACATCAGATCGCATTTCCCAAATTCGGGAAAATCGTGAACTCGGTTCAACAAGCGGTTTTGACCCTGGTGGATACACTGACAGGGCGACAATTATGGAAGAGCTGAAATATGCGCGTTCGCTGTGTGCCCATAACAACTGGCCGGTGATAGATGTGACGCGCAGATCGATTGAAGAAACGGCCGCCGCGATCATTGCCCTGCGTCCACAGCTACGCTAAGCCGCGACACGCTGTTTAACCGCCGCTGATATAAAGTTTGGAGAGAGATATGAAACCGGCCTTGATTCTGGCGTCTTCCAGTTCATCCCGCCAGGCTTTGATGAGAAACGCCGGCTTGGAGTTTACTGCGCAAGCCGCTGATATCAACGAACGTCTGATTGAAGAGCCGCTGCAGGAGGCCGGTAGCACGCCGGATGAAACAGCGCTTGAACTTGCCAAGGCAAAAGCACTGGCCGTCTCCGCCCTTCATCATCAGGCCATTATTATTGGCTGCGACCAGACAATGTCGCTGGGTTCCAGAATCTACCACAAACCGAAAGATATGGCTGAGGCACATCAGCATCTGATGTCGCTCTCGGGGCAGACACATCGTTTGAACTCGGCCGCGGTCATGGTGCGTGACGGCGAGGTGCTCTGGCAGACGATAACCCATGCCAATATGACTGTTCGGGAATTGAGTGAAGCTTTCGTCGACGGACACCTGCGGAAGGTCGGCGAAAAAGCCTTGACCAGCGTCGGAGCCTATCAACTTGAAGGAGAGGGAATCCAGCTATTCACTTCAATTGAAGGCGATTATTTCACCGTGCTTGGCTTGCCGCTACTGCCGCTTTTGGAAGCGTTAAGAAAATTTGGGGTGATAAATGCGTGATTCACGTGAAACATTAACCATGAAGGCTTTTGTTGCCGGCTACCCAATCAAGCACTCTCGCTCGCCATTGATCCATGGATACTGGCTGAAACAATTCGGCATCGAAGGATCATATAATACCGTCGAAGTTCATCCGGATGCATTCAATAACTTTCTTGCACAGATCAAGTCTGGCGAGGAAGGCGGCTTTGTCGGCGGCAATGTCACAATCCCGCATAAGGAAAGTGCATTTCAATATGCTGACAAGCCGGACGAATTGGCACAAGAGTTGGGCGCCGCCAATACGATCTGGCTGGAAGACGGAAAACTATGTGCCACCAATACTGACGGTCACGGTTTTATTGCCAATCTCGATGAACGTCATCCCGGCTGGGACAAGGCAGGCAAGGCTGTTGTTCTGGGAGCAGGTGGTGCAAGCCGCGCGATCATTCAGGCATTGCGCAATCGCGGCCTGAGCGAAATCCATGTTCTCAACAGAACGGTAGAACGCGCTCAGGAACTTTCAGATCGCTTTGGTGAGAAAGTGCATGCGCACTCCATGAGTGCTTTACAGGAAACCATGTCGGGTGCAGGGCTTTTTGTGAACACCACCTCGCTTGGAATGGATGGAAGTGAAATACCGGATTTCGACTTCTCGCCATTGGCAACCGACGCAGTGGTAACTGACATCGTTTATGTGCCGCTCAAAACACCGATCCTGAAAATTGCCGAGCGACAGGGTTTTGCGATTGTTGACGGTCTTGGCATGTTGCTGCATCAGGCAGCACCAGGTTTTGAAAAATGGTTTGGGGCTCGTCCCAAGGTCGATGAAACATTGCGGTCCCTGATCATCGCCGACATGGAGAAACATGCATGATTGTGATCGGGCTGACCGGGTCGATAGGCATGGGCAAGTCGACGACAGCCGCCATGTTTGACGATGCTGGAATCCCGGTCAATGACTCTGATCGGAATGTGCATAGTCTCTATTCGGGCAAAGCAGTTTCTACCATTGAAGAGGCCTTTCCTGGCGTCACGTCCAATGGAACAGTCGACCGCCAAAAACTGTCGCAGGAACTCAAGAAGAATCCGGCTAATTTTAAAATGCTGGAAGGCATTGTTCATCCGCTTGTGCGCGAAATGGAAAAGGACTTTCTGGCAAACCAGAAAGCCTTGGGGCAAGACATCGTCATTCTCGATATACCTTTGCTGTTTGAAACGGGAGCTGACAAAAGGGTCGACAAGATAGTTGTCGTCACTTGTGATCCTGAAATTCAGAAAGAACGGGTTTTGAAACGCCCTGACATGACGGCAGAAAAATTTGCAATGATCCTGTCACGGCAGACACCGGATGCGGTAAAACGGGCGAGGGCGGATTTTGTAATTGATACCGGAAACGGTATGGATGCGGCCAGACAACAGGTTGATGAGATCATTCACAATCTGCGTGGGCAGATGAATAGGGATAATGCTGATGCGTGAGATTATTTTCGATACGGAAACGACCGGACTTGAATCAAAGAACGATCGTATAATCGAAATTGGTGGCATTGAGCTTATCAATCACTTTCCTACGGGCCGTACAATCCATCTCTATATCAATCCGCAGGGACGCAAAGTTCACCCAGACGCTTTGGCGGTGCATGGCATTACCGACGAATCTTTGATCGATAAGCCAAAATTTCCTGAAGTCGTTGACCAGATCCGGGAGTTCTTTGAAGGCGCAAAGTGGGTCGCTCACAACGCGACCTTCGATATGGGTTTCATCAATGCGGAATTTGCGCGTCTGGGTATAGAGCCCGTGGCACCTGATATGGTGCTGGATACCCTGGCGATGGCTCGCCGCAAACATCCGATGGGGCCAAACTCTCTCGACGCTCTTTGCCGTCGTTATGGCATCGACAACTCCCGCCGCGAAAAACACGGCGCGCTTCTCGACTCCGAACTTTTGGCTGAAGTCTATATCGAGATGATTGGCGGACGCCAGACAGCGCTTGGTTTCGGATCGGCGCAGAAGGTGGCAGAACAGATAGATGTCGGCGATGACAGCGATGTTGACGCACCATTGTCGCGACCACACGCATTGCCATCACGATTGTCCCAACTTGAAGCTGAATCGCATGCGAAGCTGGTTGCCTCAATGGGCGAAAAAGCGATTTGGGGACGTTACAACTAAATCAGCTGTCGGTGGTCTCCGAGACGAGACCGCAGATAAAAGAGAAAGATTTTTCTTTGAACCAACAAAAAGCCCGCTGCGGGGTATTCGCTGCGGGCTTTTTAGTTTCATACAAGCGAACCAACTATCAGTTGGTAACCTGAACCTTGGAGCGGGCCTGCTCTTCAGCAACGCGCTGTGCAAACATCTGCGCAAAGTCGATCGGGTCGATCATCAGTGGCGGGAAGCCACCATTGCGCGTCACGTCAGCAATGATCTGGCGTGCAAACGGGAACAGAAGGCGTGGGCACTCGATGAAGAGAACCGGCAGCATATGTTCCTGTGGGAAACCAGTGATGCGGAAAACACCGCCGTAAACCAGTTCCGCTGCAAACAGAACCTTGTCGCCATCCTTGGCTTCAGCGTTCAGCGTCAGAACAACGTCGAAGTCAGAACCGGTGATCGGGTTCGCATTGACGTTGACATTGATGTTGATCGAGGGAGCACCCTCACGCGCCTGCAAGGAACGGGGAGCGCCGGGATTTTCGAACGACAGATCCTTGATGTACTGGGTCAGAATATTCAGGGAGGGGCTGGCTCCGCCCTGCGCGCCATTTTCGGTGGTCATGCTTTTTCCTCGCGGATTGAATGTGTTTGGCCATCTATCATTTCAAAACAGGGCTTACAAGCCTTCAGCCACGGGGACCGTTGTTTCCGGGTCCGTCAAGATGGTCGATATCAGGTCCTTTTCGCCAAGGACTTTTTTCATTCGGGTCTTGCCGGTGAAAGTCAGTGTCATCGAGATCAACGACATCAGGGCGCGAAGACTGGCTTCGGGCACCACCACTCCACTGGCGACTTTGGCTGAAATTGCTGGCCACAACAATATTGGCTGCGAATTTCGACCAGATCGCTTTGCGTACAAAAGGCAGTAACAGCAGTAGACCGATCACATCGGTAATGAAGCCGGGTAGGAACAGGAGGACACCGGCGAGGCCAAGCATAACGCCTTGGACGATCTCTTCGGCAGGCGCCACGCCACTTTGACGGCTGGCCGAAAGTTTGCGGAACATGCCAAGTCCTATCGCTCGCAAAATTATCAGACCTGCGAAAGCGCTGAGAATGACAAGTGCCAGCGTTGCCCAAACACCTATTGCCTTGCCCACAACAATGAAGCCCGCAATTTCCAAGATCGGCATTAGTATGACGAAGAAGGATAGGAGTGGAAAACGCATTATTCTCGCCTTGCGTGTGAGTTATCTCGTTGCCAACGGTATGACGCCCATACCGCCGATTGCATCTGTCTATTTGAATGAGTGACAGTTCAGACTATATGATGTTTCATGATGTGGATTTAAATGGTGGTTTTGGCTAAACATGGGTTCAAGCGATTTCATAACATTATTCTTTCTTGTTGCGGCTGTACTGATTTTTCTTCAGTTGCGCAGCGTCCTTGGTCGCCGCACAGGAAATGAAAAACCGCCCTTTGATCCCTATAGCGCAAAGGACGCTGCGAGGGGTCCCGGTGGTGATGACGGCAAGGTTGTTACCCTGCCCAAACGCGATGGAAGGGATGAGGATGAGCGTTTTGCTGAAATCGATTCTTTTGCAAAACCAGGCACAGAACTGAACGAATCACTTCGTGAACTCCTCAAGAGTGATCCGTCTTTCCGGCCCAAGGAATTCCTCAACGGTGCCCGTATGGCCTACGAAATGATCGTCATGGCCTTTGCTGATGGCGATCGCAAGACCCTCAAAAACCTGTTGTCACGAGAAGTTTATGATGGCTTCAATTCAGCCATTACGGAACGTGAGGCACAGGGCGAAGTCGTGAAGTCCACTTTTGTCGGTATCGAAAAGGCGGATATTCTTCAGGCCAGCATTCGTGATGAAGAAGAACAGATCACAGTGCGCATAGCCAGCCAGCTGATTTCGGCCACCTATAGCAAGGATGGGGAACTGGTAGACGGTGATGCCGAGGGTGTTTCCGAGGTCAATGATATCTGGACCTTTGCCCGCGATGTGCGGTCAAAAGATCCAAACTGGAAACTGGTTGCTACAGAATCCGAACAATGAGTGCCGAAGGCCAGAATTTCTCGTTACGAGAACTGAAATTTTTGGATCTACCGGGCTGGCGTGGGGATGACCCACGCCCGTTATTGGATGCTATGCAAGCCTGTCTTCGGCATCTGCGCTCCATAAAACCCTATCGTACCGGTTCCCTTGGACTGTCGAGTGATGATTTGCTGCCGCTTCTTGAAGCGGCAGAAACATTTCAGCCATCCAGTGCAGCGGATGCCCGAGAGTTTTTTGAACAACACTGTTCGCCCTTTGCCATTCTTCCTCAGGAAACAGCGCAAGGTTTCGTAACCGGCTTTTATGAACCGGAAGTCGAAGTATCTGCCGTCCCTGACGATGTCTGGAAATATCCCTTCTACAATCGCCCCACTGATTTGATTGATCTGGACGCGCAAAATCGCCCAGTTCATATCGATGCATCCTATGCATTTGGACTATCTGGCGACAACGGTGTCGATTTCTATCCGGACCGCAAAGTGATTGATCAGGGTTATCTCCAGGGTAGGAATCTGGAAATTGCCTGGGCGAAATCGAAGGTTGATGTGTTCTTTGCACATGTTCAGGGTGCCGCAAGGCTGAAATTTCCCGATGGAAGCGTGACCCGCATCACCTATGCGGCAAAAGCTGGTCATCCGTTTTCAGGCATCGGTCGGTTGTTGATCGATCGTGGCTGCATCGATCCGGCCACTGTCTCCATGCAGTCCATTCGTAGATGGCTCGGCGAAAATCCTGCCTTGGTGGACGAAGTGCTGTGGCACAATCCTTCTTATATCTTTTTCAAGGTCGCGGATGTTTCGGATGAAACTCTGGGGCCGGTGGCGGCTGGAAAGGTTCCACTGATCGCCGGCCGCTCGCTGGCTGTCGATCGCTCCATTCACACATTTGGCTACCCATTTTTTATTCACGCTGCGGAGCTGACACATCTCGACGAGGGAAAACCTTTTGCCAAATTGATGCTGGCGCTTGATACCGGTTCGGCGATTATCGGTCCGGCACGCGGTGATATTTTCACGGGCTCCGGTTATCTGGCTGGAGAGCAGGCAGGCACGATCCGCAACAACGCTGATTTTTACATTCTGCTACCCAACCATGCCGCCCAAAGGTACCGGCCATGAAGGGTGGTCGAAAGCTGAATCGGGACGAACGCATTTTGTGGGGCAAGGTCGCCAGAACGACACGGCCTGTGTCCGGTCGTCTTGAAGACCTGGAGTTTGAAGATGTAACGGAAGCAGCGCCCGTTGCCGCAGAACCGGAGAAGCCCAAAGCGCAATTCCCGAAAATGATTGTTGAGGAAGTGCCGCTTGATCCCGGTATTAAGGCTAAGGCTGGTCGCATCCACCATCCGCTTGAGAAACCGGTCAAACGAAAACTGACCCGCGGCCATCTGCCACTTGAAGGCCGTATTGATTTGCACGGCATGGTCCAGAGCGAAGCGCATTCCATTCTGCTGGATTTTTTGATCCGCGCCCATGAACGGGGTATGCGGCATGTATTGGTCATCACCGGCAAAGGCAGGTCGCTCGGCAGCGATGGTGCCCTGAAACGAGCAGTGCCAATGTGGTTTTCCAAACCGGAGTTCCGTTACCTGATATCGTCTTATGAAGATGCTTCGCGTAATCACGGTGGTGATGGCGCGCTTTATGTCAGGCTGTCGCGGGCGAGGGGAGATCGATCATGACACCCTTTGCAGAAGCTGTGCGTCTGTTGAGAGAACGTAAGGGCGTGACGCAAAAGCAAATGGCCTATGCCATCGGTGTGTCGCCCGCCTACCTCTCAGCGCTGGAGCATGGAAAGCGTGGCAAACCCAGCTTCGATTTTCTCCAGCGGGTTGCCGGTTATTTCAACATTATCTGGGACGAGGCCGAGGAGCTATTTTCTCTGGCCGGTGTATCAGATCCAAGGGTGGTTATCGACACGTCCGGTATGGCGCCGGAATACACCGCCTTTGCCAACGCGCTTGCGAAGGATATTCGCCATTTGCCATCATCCGTGCTAAATGAACTGTCAGATGTTCTGCAACGCAGCCGGACGACCGGATAAATGCCTCTATCCCCCGAATTATGGGGGTTAGAACAGTTCCCGGACTTTGGATGTTGCCCTAAAATTTCTATAGTCGCGGGTCAGGAATCTGGTGATTCGCAGAGACCCCTTCTGCCACCGACAAATTTGGAAAGACAATTCATGACCGAAACACCGTCTGGCGAAGTTGGCGCAACCCCTGAATATGGCGCCGATTCGATCAAGGTTCTCAAGGGTCTCGATGCGGTACGCAAGCGCCCTGGCATGTATATTGGCGATACGGATGATGGCTCCGGCCTGCACCACATGGTGTACGAAGTTGTCGATAACGCAATCGACGAAGCGCTGGCCGGCCACGCCGATATTGTAACTGTTACGCTCAATGCTGATGGCTCGGTCACTGTGACCGACAACGGCCGTGGTATTCCAACAGACATCCACACCGGTGAGGGTGTTTCTGCCGCTGAAGTTATCATGACCCAGCTGCACGCAGGTGGTAAGTTTGACCAGAACTCCTACAAGGTATCTGGTGGTCTGCACGGCGTGGGTGTGTCGGTGGTGAACGCGCTGTCCGTTTGGCTTAAGCTGCGTATCCGCCGCAATGGTAAGCTGCACGAAATCGCTTTCACCCACGGCGTGGCTGATGCGCCGCTGAAAGTAATTGGTGATTATGAAGGTCGTTCCGGTACGGAAGTTACCTTCCAGCCAAGCACGGAAACCTTCACTCATATCGAATTTGATTACGGCACGCTGGAACACCGTCTGCGGGAGCTCGCATTCCTTAACTCGGGTGTGCGTATTCTGTTAACTGACAAGCGTCGCCCGGAAATCAAGCAGGAAGAGATGCTTTATGAGGGCGGTCTGGAAGCCTATGTGCGCTACCTTGACCGTTCCAAGAAATCTCTGGTCGACAAGCCGATCTTTATCAAAAGTGAGAAAGACGGGATCACCGTTGAAGTGTCCATGTGGTGGAACGACAGTTACCATGAAAATGTTCTTTGCTTCACAAACAACATTCCACAGCGCGATGGCGGCACGCATATGGCCGGTTTTCGCGGTGCGCTGACACGTCAGATTACCTCCTATGCGGATACGTCAGGTATCACCAAGAAGGAAAAGGTCAGCCTGACCGGAGACGATTGCCGTGAAGGTCTGACTGCGGTTCTGTCTGTTAAGGTTCCTGATCCAAAGTTCTCGTCGCAGACCAAGGATAAGCTGGTTTCGTCGGAAGTGCGGCCAGTTGTTGAAGGTTTGGTCAACGAAGCCCTTTCGACCTGGTTGGAAGAACATCCGACAGAAGCCAAGGTTCTGGTTGGCAAGGTGGTTGAAGCTGCTGTTGCCCGTGAAGCTGCACGCAAGGCTCGCGAACTGACCCGGCGTAAGGGCGCACTGGATATCGCGTCTCTACCTGGCAAGCTTGCTGACTGCTCTGAACGTGACCCTGCCAAGTCTGAACTTTTCCTCGTCGAGGGTGACTCGGCTGGTGGTTCCGCCAAGCAGGGGCGTTCGCGTGAATCGCAGGCCATTTTGCCGCTGCGTGGTAAAATCCTCAACGTAGAGCGCGCCCGCTTCGACAAGATGTTGTCCAGCCAGGAAATCGGTACGTTGATTACCGCGCTCGGTACGTCGATCGGTAAGGACGAGTTTAATCCGGATAAACTGCGCTACCACAAGATCATCATCATGACCGATGCCGACGTGGACGGGGCACATATTCGTACACTGCTGCTGACATTCTTCTTCCGTCAGATGCCGGAACTGATTGAGCGCGGTCATCTCTATATCGCGCAGCCGCCGCTTTATAAGGTGACGCGTGGCAAGTCCGTTCAGTACCTGAAGGACGAAAAGGCGCTTGAAGATTATCTGGTGACCATGGGTCTCGAAGACGCGACATTGACATTGGGTTCAGGCGAAGTGCGCGCCGGCCAGGATTTGCGTGAGATAATTGTTGACACGTCCAAGCTGCGTTCGCTGATTGATGGTCTCCATTCGCGTTATAATCGCGGTGTTGTCGAGCAGGCGGCAATTGCTGGCCTTCTTAATGTCGAGCTTGCTGCTGACAAGAGCCGTGGCGAAGAAATCGCCGCCGAAGTGGCACGGCGCCTGGATATGATTGCTGAAGAAACCGAACGCGGCTGGAGTGGCCACGTGACGGACGAGGGCGGTTTCCGTTTCGAACGTATGGTGCGTGGCGTCAAGGAAGTGGCGTGGCTCGATATGAACCTGATCGGTTCGGCTGATGCACGTTACATTGACCAGTTGTCCGTTCGCTTGGCAGACATCTACCGTGTTCCGCCGGTCCTGACCCGCAAGGAAGGCAACATCACCCTTTCCGGCCCTCGTGAATTGCTGGATGCGATCTTTGCATCGGGCCGCAAGGGTCTGTCCATGCAGCGTTATAAAGGTCTTGGCGAAATGAATGCCGAGCAGCTTTGGGAAACCACGCTGGATCCAAACGTTCGCTCGCTGCTGCAGGTCAAGGTCAATGATGCGACCGACGCGGATGGCTTGTTCTCGCGCCTGATGGGCGATGAAGTTGAGCCGCGCCGTGACTTTATCCAGGAAAACGCCTTGAGCGTTGCCAACCTCGATATCTGATCAGGCACTGTCCCAGACGGTGAATGGTTGAGGATTCACGTGAAACTTTTAATCCCCGGGCTAAACCTCGGGGATTTATGTTTTGTGCTATGGCATCAATTAAGATGTCTTTGCGGCAAGACAGCCCGTTGGTGCCAGACTGCCGAAAGCGGAAACTGCCCTTAATCAATCTTGCCGGTAAATTTGCCTTCAAAGGCAACGTCTGCCAGTGGCAGTCTGCCGCTTGGCACTTCACGTTCTCTCAGATCATCGGGCAGGGTGTCCTTGTCGGCTATCTTGCCGATCGCAACCGCTGCCTCAACCTGATACCCGTTGGGAATATCCAAAGCCTCAAGTGCCTTGTCACGGTAAATGCCACCCATGCCATGGGCATGGTAACCGAGCAACTGCGACTGCATGGCCATTGAAAACCAAGCAGCACCAGCATCGAAGGAATGGGTCGCCGATGGCTTTTTCTCGCCTTCGCGTGAAACATTGTAGGTGCGAGATACCACAAACAGCAGCACAGACGCTTTGTCGACCCAACGTTTGTTACCGTCCATCAGCAAGTCGAAAAGTGTCTGCCATTGTTCGCTGCCATTATGGGCGTAGATAAAACGCCATGGCTGGAATTTTGAAGCAGATGGTGCCCAGTGGGCGGCATCCAGAATGGTCAGAAGATCATCCGCCGGCATTGCCTCACCGGTGAAGGCTCGCGGTGACCAGCGCTCGAGAAACAATGGATCAACGGGATATTCGGATTGGCGGGAATTGGCTTTGGTCATCTTTGCGCCTTTCATTGGTAAAAAGATGTCAGCATTCCGCATGCTATTTTTCAGGTCCATATGCGGTCAAGGGGTGACAAGGATAAATAGATCGTTCATATATGATCTATCTTGTCTGACAACCGGGAGGATCCCTATGAAATTGATGCGCGTTGGCCCAGCGGGTCAGGAAAAACCAGCCATTCTTGACAACGACGGTAAGGTCCGTGATCTTTCCGCTCATGTAAAGGATATTGGCGGCGAGGCGATTTCGCCTGAAGGCCTCAAAAAGATTGCTGCACTGGACCTGTCCAGCCTCCCAGTGCTCGATGATAGCCGTATTGGCGCCTGCGTTGCCGGCACCGGCAAATTCATCTGCATCGGCCTGAACTTCTCTGACCACGCTGCTGAAACCGGCGCAGCCGTTCCTTCCGAACCAGTTATCTTTATGAAGGCAACATCTGCTATCGTTGGTCCTAACGACAATGTCGTTATTCCACGCGGCTCTGAAAAGACCGACTGGGAAGTTGAGCTGGGTGTGGTTATCGGCAAGACAGCGAAATACGTTTCCGAAGCCGACGCACTGGACTATGTTGCAGGTTACTGCGTAAGCCATGACGTATCCGAGCGTGCGTTCCAGACCGAGCGTCAGGGACAGTGGACGAAGGGCAAGTCCTGCGACACCTTCGGCCCGATCGGCCCGTGGCTGGTGACGAAGGAAGAGATCATTGATCCACAGAACCTTGGAATGTGGTTGAAGGTCAACGGCGAAACTGTACAGAACGGCTCCAGCAAGACCATGGTTTATGGCGTTGCCAATGTTGTTTCCTACCTCAGCCAGTTCATGTCTCTGCACCCGGGCGATGTTATCTCCACCGGCACACCTCCAGGCGTTGGCCTCGGCATGAAGCCACCACGCTTCCTCAAGGCAGGTGACGTTGTTGAGCTCGGCATCGAAGGCCTTGGCACGCAGAAGCAGACTTTCGTCGCTGACGTCTAAGATCTGAATTGACGGTGCGTTCTGCGATGTTTTTATCGCAAGACATGCTGGAAGTTACACAAAAGCCCTAAGGTATCTTCGGGCTTTTGTTTGTTTCATAGTCCGCGACATACCCGCAGGATTGACAGGATGCAGTTTTCCTTGGCGTGAATGGCCTCGAATCGGTTATGAAACAGCATGTTTTCCCTACTGAGAAAATCTCGAACACCAGCAAAACCCAAAGCCCCGCTTCAGCGTGTGCATGAAGTGGCTGGCAGAAGCTTGCCGTTGGTTATCAAGGAAAACCTGCGCGCCACCCGTATTACCCTGCGTATCGAACCAGGCGGAAAGGGTCTGAAACTCACCATTCCCTATGGTCTACACCATCGCGAGGTCGATGATTTTCTTGATCGGCATCACGGCTGGTTGAAAAACAGGCTCGAAAAACTTGGCCCGGAGCAACATCTGCGCCATGGCGGTACCATCAGCATTCGCGGTATTTCCCACCGTATCGAACATACCGGAACGTTGCGCGGGGTGACGCAGGTTCTGCGTACTCCGGAAGGGGAGGCGATCTTGCGGGTCAGTGGCCTGCCGGAACATACCGGTCGACGCATTTCAACGTACCTTAAAAAGGAAGCCCGTGCTGATCTAGAGCGGCTGGTGGCCATGCATGCAAAAACCGTGGGCCGGCCGGTGCGCTCCCTCACCATGAAAGATACGCGCAGCCGTTGGGGATCGTGCTCCTACGAAGGCAATCTCAGTTTTTCATGGCGTATCGTTATGGCCCCGGACAGTGTCATTGATTATCTGGCCGCTCATGAGGTGGCGCATTTGCGTGAAATGAACCACGGACCAAAATTCTGGGCACTGTGCAAAGCACTGTGCCCACATATGGAAGAATCCAAGGCCTGGCTGAAGCGGCATGGTTCACAGCTGCATGCATTGGATTTCAGCTAGACGTCATTGGCATAAAATGATGGCCACTCTGTTATGTTTTCCATCATTTGGCCCATTTTGTCGCGCGTATAACGGGTAACACTACAACTTGGATTCACGTGAAACATATTCTCTCATCGGGAGGTCGCGTTTTGGCTCGACTCTTGGATAAAATCATGTCACGTCGCGGCTATGAAACCTGATATCAAGATCTGCGGATTGAAGACCTCGGAAGCGGTGGAAAAAGCCGTTGCCCGTGGTGCAAGCCATATTGGCTTCATTTTCTTTGAAAAAAGCCCCCGCAATATTGAACCTGATATTGCTGGAAAACTGGCGGATGCGGTGCGGGGACGGGCAAAAATCGTTGCTGTCACCGTCAATGCCGACAATGATGATCTGGACGAGATCATTGCGCTTCTCAAACCGGATATTCTGCAGCTTCATGGCACGGAAACCCCTGAACGGGTTTTGAACGTCAAGGCGATCTACGGATTGCCAGTCATGAAGGCACTTTCCATCCGTGAAGCTGATGATCTTATCAGGGTCGAACCCTATATAGGAATAGCAGATCGCTTCCTGTTCGATGCCAAGCCTCCAAACGGTTCGGATCTGCCGGGTGGCAATGGTGTAAGCTTTGACTGGTCGTTGTTGGCTGGCCTTGACGCAGATATCGATTACATGCTTTCCGGTGGATTGAACAAAGATAATGTCGCAGAGGCGCTGTCACGCACCGGGGCGAGGGGAATAGATTTATCGTCGGGCGTGGAAAGTGCGCCTGGCGTAAAGGATCTCGGACTGATTGATGCGCTTTTTGATGCCATCGAGACAGCCGGAAACAAACCGCAGGGAGTTTGAAAGTGAACGAGACGCCAAAACCGAATTCGTTTCGTGCCGGTCCCGACCAGGATGGGCGCTTCGGCATTTACGGGGGGCGCTTTGTTGCCGAAACCCTGATGCCTCTGATCCTCGATCTTCAGGCGGAATGGGACAAGGCCAAGAATGATCCTGAATTCCAGGCGGAATTGAAGCATCTCGGCGCCCACTATACCGGCCGTCCAAGCCCGCTCTATTTCGCGGAACGCCTGACCGAGGAACTCGGCGGTGCCAAGATCTATTTCAAACGCGAAGAGCTGAACCACACCGGTTCGCACAAGATCAACAATTGCCTTGGCCAGATCTTGCTTGCCAAACGCATGGGCAAGACTCGTATCATCGCTGAAACCGGTGCCGGCCAGCACGGCGTGGCTTCTGCCACCGTGGCCGCACGGTTTGGTCTGCCTTGTGTTGTCTACATGGGTGCAACGGATGTCGAGCGTCAGGCTCCAAACGTGTTCCGCATGAAACTCCTCGGTGCTGAAGTTAAGCCGGTCACGGCTGGCCACGGCACGTTGAAGGACGCCATGAATGAGGCGCTGCGCGACTGGGTTACCAATGTCGACGACACCTACTATTTGATCGGTACCGCTGCCGGACCTCATCCGTATCCGGAGATGGTGCGCGATTTTCAGGCTGTGATTGGTGAAGAAGCCAAACAGCAGATGATGGAGGCCGAAGGCCGTCTGCCGGATATGGTTATTGCAGCTGTTGGCGGCGGTTCCAACGCTATCGGTATTTTCCATCCGTTCCTGGATGATGAAAGTGTGAAGATTGTCGGTGTCGAGGCTGGCGGCAAGGGTCTGTCAGGTGATGAGCACTGCGCATCCATCACGGCCGGTTCTCCAGGTGTTTTGCATGGCAACCGCACCTATCTGCTTCAGGATGAGGATGGCCAGATCAAGGAAGGTCACTCCGTGTCTGCCGGTCTAGACTATCCGGGGATCGGGCCTGAGCATTCCTGGCTGAATGATATTGGTCGCGTTGAATACGTTCCGATCATGGACCATGAAGCTCTGGAAGCATTCCAGACACTGACACGTCTTGAAGGCATCATTCCCGCACTGGAGCCAAGCCATGCTTTGGCCGAAGTTATCAAGCGCGCGCCGACAATGGGCAAGGACGAAATCATTCTCATGAATCTGTCCGGTCGCGGCGACAAGGATATCTTCACTGTGGCGAAACTTCTGGGAATGGGTGCGTAATCATGACTGCTCGTATGGAAAAACGTTTCGCGGATCTGCGTGCAGAAAATCGCCCGGCGCTCATTACATATTTCATGGGTGGCGATCCTGATTTCGAAACATCGCTTGGCATCATGAAGGCGCTGCCGGAAGCCGGTTCAGATGTGATCGAACTCGGCATGCCGTTTTCTGATCCGATGGCCGACGGCCCGGCCATTCAGTTGGCTGGCCAGCGCGCGCTAAAGAACGGCCAGTCGCTGAAAACCACGATTGATCTGGCCCGTGAATTCCGCAAGGTTGATAACGATACGCCAATTGTCCTGATGGGCTACTATAACCCCATCTACATCTATGGGGTCGAAAAGTTCATCGACGATGCATTGGCCTCCGGTATAGACGGCCTGATCATCGTTGATCTGCCGCCGGAAATGGATGACGAACTCTGCATTCCAGCATTGCAGAAAGGTCTCAATTTCATTCGTCTCGCAACACCGACCACGGATGAGAAGCGTCTGCCTGCGGTTCTCAACAACACGTCCGGTTTTGTTTACTACGTTTCGATGAACGGTATCACCGGTTCGGCGCTGCCGGATCCGTCGTTGATCTCCGGGGCCGTCGGGCGTATCAAGGCGCACACGAACCTGCCGGTTTGTGTCGGTTTCGGCGTCAAGACAGCCGAACATGCCAAGGCCATAGGCGCAGTTGCCGATGGTGTGGTGGTCGGTACTGCGATTGTCGCGCAGATTGCCGGAAGTCTGACAAAGGACGGTAAGGCGTCAGCGGACACTGTTCATGCCGTCACGACACTGGTAAAGGGACTTTCCACGGGCGTCAGAGCATCACGCCTTGCTGCTGCCGAGTAGTATTCGGTACGGACAGCAGAAAAAGTCAGGAGTTTTCAAGTGAACTGGATCACCAATTACGTTCGGCCGCGCATCAATTCCATGCTGGGCCGCCGCGATGTGCCGGAGAACCTCTGGATCAAGTGCCCGGAAACGGGCGAGATGGTTTTCCATAAGGATCTGGAAGACAACAAGTGGGTTATTCCTGCTTCCGGCTATCATATGAAGATGCCGGGCAAGGCCCGACTTGCTGATCTGTTTGATGACGGCGTTTACGAAGCACTGCAGCAGCCAAAGGTCGCGCAGGATCCGCTGAAGTTCCGCGATTCAAAGAAATACACCGATCGCCTGCGTGACAGCCGCATCAAGACCGACCAGGAAGATACCATTCTGGCCGGCGTTGGTTTGCTGAAGGGCCTAAAGATTGTGGCCGTCGTGCATGAATTCCAGTTCATGGGCGGTTCGCTGGGTATTGCGGCCGGTGAGGCCATCGTAAAGGCATTTGAGCGCGCTATTTCCGAACGGTGCCCGCTCGTGATGTTCCCGGCTTCCGGTGGCGCACGTATGCAGGAGGGCATTCTGTCTCTCATGCAGCTGCCGCGCACCACTGTTGCCGTCAACATGCTCAAAGAAGCAGGCATGCCGTATATTGTCGTGCTCACTAACCCGACCACGGGCGGTGTGACCGCGTCTTATGCAATGCTGGGCGATGTTCACATTGCCGAGCCAGGTGCCGAAATCTGCTTTGCTGGCAAGCGCGTTATCGAGCAGACAATTCGCGAAAAGCTGCCGGAAGGCTTCCAGACGGCGGAATACCTGCTGGATCACGGCATGGTCGACATGGTGGTGGATCGCCATGAGATTCCGGATACGCTGGCAAACCTTCTCAAGATCATGACGAAATCGAACATCGCGGCGCCTGAAAAAAAGCAGGTTACCGTGGTTGATGCCGTTTCCGCCTGATTGCGCTTTTTCAAGATCCATGCGCAGCCTGCATTTTCGTCAGGCTGCGCATTTGTATTTTCCGGATGTGTGCGGAACAGGCTTTGTCCTCTAGACACACGCTTTAGACGCCTGAGGGGCGAATGACCGACATGACGCACTTGCCCATGAGTGAAGCCGAACTGGAAATTGAAAAGCTGATGCAGCTTCATCCGAAGGGCTTTGACCTTTCGCTGGAGCGTATTACCGCTCTTCTTGAGAAGCTGGGCAATCCACATCGCCGCCTGCCGCCTGTCATTCATGTGGCCGGCACCAATGGCAAAGGCTCTGTCACGGCGTTCAGCCGCGCGCTTCTCGAAGCAGCCGGTCTTTCTGTTCATGTTCATACCTCGCCGCATCTGGTGCGCTGGCACGAACGATACCGCCTCGGCGTCCCCGGAGGCCGTGGTCGTTTCGTGGAAGATGCCGTATTTGCCGACGCATTGCGCCGCGTGGCTGATGCCAATGGCGGACAAAAAATCACAGTTTTTGAAATTCTGACGGCGGTGACGTTCTTGTTGTTTTCGGAACATCCGGCAGATGTTGCGATTATCGAAGTGGGACTTGGCGGCAGGTTTGATGCCACCAATGTCATCAACAGCCCGGCTGTCTCCGTCATCATGCCGATTTCGCTGGATCACCAGCCTTATCTCGGTGACAGAGTGGAACTGATTGCGGCCGAAAAGGCCGGTATCATGAAAAAGGGCTTTCCTGTCGTCATCGGCCATCAGCAATTTGATGCGGCTCTTGAGGTTCTGGTCGGTACGGCCGAGCGGCTGTCCTGTCCCACCACTGTCTTCGGACAGGATTACGGTGCCCATGAGGAATTTGGCCGCATGATCTACCAGGACGAATTTGGGCTGTCCGATCTTCCGATGCCGCGGCTTCCGGGCCGCCACCAACTTGCCAATGCCGCTGCTGCCATTCGCGCCGTTAAGGCTGCAGGCTTCGAAGTCAGTGAGCGCATGATGGAAAAAGCCATGCATTCGGTCGAATGGCCGGGTCGTTTGCAGAGATTGATGGATGGCAAACTGTTCCAACTGGCGCCAAAGGGTGCTGAATTGTGGGTCGATGGCGGGCATAATCCCGGTGCCGGTGAAGTGATTGCCGAAGCGATGGCCGGTTTCGAGGAAAAGCAGCCGCGCCCGCTGTTCATCATCGCCGGAATGATCAACACCAAGGATCCGGTTGGCTACTTCAAGGCATTTGCCGATATCGCCGAATATGTCTTTACCGTGCCGATTGGCGGAACCGATGCTGCAATTGATCCTGTCGTTCTGGCCCATGCCGCCTTTGACGCCGGATTGACGGCAGAGCCATCCTCGTCAATCGAGGAAGCGCTGCAGGAGATTCACGGCAGGCTGATGCTCGACGCACCGGCTCCACGTATTCTGATTGGTGGATCGCTCTACCTGGCTGGCAACGCGCTTTCTGCCAACGGCACACTTCCAGACTGACATCGTTCAGGCAGGTTTTGCGGTCAAACTTCCATTCAAAAGCTGCCGGAATGACTTGCATTGCATATGCGACGGGGCAGGGCACTCGGCGACGTGGCGCAACGTGTCACGCAACGTCGTCAGTGCGCGGATCTGTGCATCGATCTGATCCGCCTTTTGATGGAAAACATCGCGCGATATCTGCGGCAATCCATTCTGGCCAAACATTCCGGCAATGTCCTGCAGTGAAAATCCTGCTGACTTGGCCATCGCAATCAATTTGAGTTGCAGCAGGACCTCAGGCGGAAACTGTCGACGCAAACCTTTGCGTGACACCGAGGTGATCAGCCCGGCTTCTTCGTAATATCGAAGTGCCGACGGTTTGAACCCGCTACGCGCCGAAACTTCGCCGATATCCAGAAACTTCATACTTGACCTCAAGTTGGCTTGAAGTGGCAGCATGCTCCTCGTTCGTTATTCAAACAAGAGGCAAAGACATGCAGCAAACCAAAGTAAGTGAACAACAGCGAATGACAAAGGGGGTAGTTTTTACCCTCTCATTATCGATGTTGCTGGCATCGCTCGGCACCAGCATTGTCAACATTGCCTTGCCAGCACTGGCTGAGGCGTTTTCGGCACCGTTTGCAGAAGTGCAAGCGGTCGTGGTCATCTATCTCGCTGCCATGACAGTATCCGTCGTCATCGCTGGCAGGCTCGGTGACCGGTTCGGTTTAAAGCCCATGTTACAAACTGGCCTTGGCTTATTTTGCCTTGCCTCATTTGCCAGTGTATTTGCGCAAAATCTCTGGTGGCTGATTGCTGCACGAGCACTTCAAGGTATCGGCGCAGCTTTTCTAATGACGCTCTCCATGGCCCTGATGCGCCAAATGGCAAGCCAATCGCGGATTGGACGGGCCATGGGACTGCTCGGAACCGTTTCCGCTGTTGGTACCGCTCTTGGCCCCTCGCTTGGTGGCCTGTTAATCCCGGTGGCGGGATGGCAGGGTATCTTCTGGCTGCAGATCCCTGTCACCGCAATCGCTTTGCTGCTGGCAGTTGTAATCCTGCCTGATGACGTGGCGAGAAAACAAACAGCAGCTGCTAGCATGCGATCGGTGTTCAACGCTGCCTTGGTCGCCAGTCTTGTCATCAATCTTCTGGTCGCCGCAGTGATGATGACGACATTGGTTGTCGGCCCATTTTATCTCGGCCTCAGGCTGGAGTTGCAGATTAATCAGATCGGCTTTGTCATGGCGATTGGGCCGCTCCTGTCGATCATCAGCGGTGTGCCATCGGGTCGACTTGTTGATGTCTGGGGAAGCAGGAGAGTGTTGTCCCTCGGGCTGATCTTGTTGGCTGCCGGCGCTTTTCTTCTGGCTTTTCTGCCTAACACGATTGGGCTGGCTGGATATATTTCATCCATCATTCTGCTGACGCCGGGATATCAATTGTTCCAGGCGGCCAATAACACCGCAGCTTTGGCAGATGTGCCGAGAGAACAGCGCGGTACAGCATCCGGTGTCCTGACCATGTCACGCAATATCGGTTTGATTACCGGTGCATCGATTATGGGAGTTGTTTTCAGCGCCGGTGTCGGCACCAAAAATTTAGCAGATGCCACAAGTGAGGCCATAGGGCAGGGCATGCAGCTGGTTTTTCTATTCTCCGGCGCCATGATGATTACTGCAATCGCTGTTAATATAGCGGCAGGCAGGCGTAGACGGGAAAGTCTGACTCGCGAGCAGCCATAAAAAAAGCCCGGCATGGCCGGGCTTTTAATCTGTATTCTGATTGGAAAATCAGGCTGCGCCAGCAATCCAGGCAGAGAGCGCGCTCTTGGGGGCAGCGCCTACCTTGATGTCGGCCACTTCGCCACCCTTGAAAACGGCGAGTGTCGGGATGGAGCGCACGCCGAACTGAGCAGCAAGCTCAGGATTTTCATCGATGTTCAGCTTGGCAACCTTGACCTTGCCAGCCAGTTCATTGGAAATCTCTTCAAGGCTTGGTGCAATCATCTTGCACGGGCCGCACCATTCCGCCCAAAAATCAACAACGACAGGTTCGGAGGATTCGAGAACTTCCGACTGGAAGTTGGCGGTATCGACTTTAACGGTAGCCATCGCGGCTCTCCTTTCAGTGAAGCTTGTTGGCAAGCATGTGATGCGGCGCGGGCAGAATTTCAATGCCCTGTGTGCGGTTTTCCCGGTATCTCACTTTGTCTTGATTGCGGCAAGGGCCAGCGCGAGTTCTTTCTCATCCAGCGTCACAAGCTTTGCCGTTTCTGTGTAAACCAGCGCGCAGATGAAGGTTTTACCCGGATAGAGCGGCTCAAGAATGCGTTTATAGATGGCGAGCTGCGCCTTATGGGAATGAGGCGTGTCAACATTGCCCTTTGGCGGAACACGGTTGGTTTTGTAATCGATGAGGATAACGTGATCGCCATCCACCGCCAACCTGTCGATACGGCCGGAGACTGCATAGTCGGTTCTGCCGAGGGTGAGCGTTCCCATGATGGAGACTTCCGCACGGCTATTGGCTGAGAAAGCAGCTTTCAACTCCGGATTGGCAAAGACAGAAAGCGTGGTTTCGATCAGATTGTCGCGTTCGCGTTGGGGCCAGAAGCGGGCAGCACGCTCCACATACCGCAATGCAGCATCGCGGCGTTCTTCTTCTGCAAAATCCGGCAGCATCTGCATCATGCGGTGGATCAACCGCCCACGTTGCAGTGCTATGCCCGAAGAAGATGCCTTTTCCGTCGCAAACAATCGCGATGTTACGATCAGATCATCCGCACCATCATCGATGATTGTACCGGCACCGGAGGGGCTGAGAGGTCGCGGCAGATAGATCTGTGGTGGCAGCGGCTCGCCAAGTGCTGCCGGCAGCATGGGACTGTCATGATGTTGAACCTCTGGCGTGTCTTTTATTTCAGCAGATGCCCCGCCTGTACTTGCCCGCCATAAGAGACCACCCCATTCCTCGGCACCGCTTTTCAGCGTAACCGACTGGCAGCGTGTTTCATCCGAAGCAAGGCTTGCTGAAATCATTGCATGCCAGCAATCCGGATTTTCTTTCGGCCCGCGATATCCGCAGACAATCAAATGATCGGCAGCGCGGGTCATCGCGACATAAAGCAGGCGGCGATATTCCTCTTCCGCCGACATTTTCAGCCGCGCTTCGTCGGCTTCGGTCAGCGTATTGCTGAAACCTTTGCCGGGTAGCCAGACGGGGAATGAATTTTCTGTGGCTTCGATAAAACGAAGTTTCGGCAGATGACTGTGGTTGAAAGCCTTTGATGCGCCATCCACGAGGAAAACGACTGGCGCTTCCAGACCTTTGGACGCGTGCACGGTCATGATGCGTACTTCATTACGCTCCTTGTCCTGCTCACGTTTGACTTCCGGGGAGTCGGTTTCCAGCACGGAGATAAAAGATTGCAGACCCGGCAGGCCGGCTCGCTCATGGTCGAGTGCAAACGACAGGAATTCGTCCAGAACGTCACTCGCCTCATCACCAAGCCGCGCAAGGAACAGTCTGCGTCCTTCATAGAGCGCAAGAATGGCGGCAAAGAAGTCATGCACCGTTGCGGTTTTGGAAAGCGTTACAAAGCCCCGCAGACGTTCCATTGCTGCTTGATACGGCGAGCGACTTTCACCACTGCACAACCGCTGCAGGTGCTGCCAGACGCTTTCATTGTCCTCACGCTTCGCTGCTAAGGTAAAAATATCGTCTTCCGACAGGTTGAACAGCGGGCTTTTCAGAAGTGCAGACAGGGAAAGGTCATCCTGCGGCAAAAGCACAAAACGCCCCAGCGCCAGTAGATCCTGAATGGCGATGTGGTCGGTCAGCCGCAGGCGGTCGGCACCGGCAACAGGAATGTCGCGTCGTTTTTTCAGTTCGCGGGTCAGGGCGTTAACGAAGGCGTGGCGTTTGCGCACCAGAACGAGAATGTCACCCGCTTCAATCGGCCGGGTCACGCCTTTCTCGGTAATGGTTTGATTGCCAATCATCTCACCGATCCGTGCCGCAATTCGACGGGCTAAAACGGCAGGCGGTGCACTTTCTGGCAGCGAATCGAACGGTGCCGTCCAATCGTCTTCGGTGTCAGCTTGCTCGGCGGCAATCATCTCCCACACTTCAACAGTACCAGCCTGGCCGATGCGGTTGGAGCGATGTTCGACCGGCTCTCCCGTAAAGCTCAGGCCTTTGGCATTTTCCTCATTGGAAAACACCTGATCGACAGCCGACAGCACGTCTTCGGTGGAGCGGAAGGAAAGCGGTAGGCGCACCGGATGGAATACCTGCTCCACCGCCGTCACACGTCGATGTGTGTCGCGCCGCTCCTGCGCAAATCGCTCAGGCCTAGCTCCCTGGAAGGAGTAGATGGATTGTTTTTCGTCGCCCACGGCAAACATTGTGCGGCGTGTTTCCCGCGCCGTGCGACCATTGAAAAAATCGGCTGCCAGAGACTGGATGATGGACCACTGCACCGGGCTGGTGTCCTGCGCCTCATCGACCAGAATGTGGTCAATGCCCTGGTCCAGCTTGTAATGAACCCATGCGCCGGCTGTATCACGGTTGAGAAGTGTTGCAGCACGTTCGATCAGATCTTCAAAGTCCAGCTGACTACGCTGCTTCTTCAGATCCTCAAATTCAGCAATCAGCCTTTCTGCCAGCACAAGTGCAGCGCGGGTTGCAGATAGCATGCGCAGCGTGCGGTAGGTATTGCGGCAGGCCGCCACATGGTCCTTTACCGCGGCAAAAGCGTCACCCAGTTCCGGTGCTGCTTTCGACATCGCCTTGTTGAACAGGAAGGCATCGGTTTTTGGCGTGCCTTTTTCGGTCAGAATGGCCGCCTCGACAAAATCCATTCGTTTGACTGGGTCGCTTTCCTTGATCGCCAGCCGCAGCTGATAGGCAACCACTTCTGCACGCGCACCGCCAACCTCGTCGGCAAGCGTCAGATACGCGTCCAGCAATGCACCACTGAGATAAGGCAGCGGCCAGTACGCGCTCGCGGCATCCTGTTCGCTCATGTCGTCAGTAATAGCAAACTCACGTCGCAGTGCCGTATCGATACCACCGCTTTTGCGGGCCAGTGCCAGAAAGGCGTGAATAGGGTTGCGGCTGGCGACAATGGCGCTCAACAGACTTTCCAGCCCGGTCTCATCGCCAATATCCAGAACGTAAGCCAAAGCCTGTGAAAGCTCGCTGTCGCGATCACTGGAAACACTAGTCAACAGTGTTCGCCTTGCTTCGGCAAGAAGCGTAGAGGCGGCACGATCGTCAAGCACCGAGAAGTGTCCGGCGACATTTGCTTCCAGCGGAAACTGGTGCAGAAGCGCTTCGCAAAAGGCGTGAATGGTCTGGATTTTAAGACCGCCCGGTGTCTCCAGGGCGCGTGCAAACAACCGTCTTGCCTCGGCAAGCTTCAACCGATCCGGCTGCTTTCCTTCAATTGTTGCGATGCGGCGCGCCAGATCCTCATCCGGCAACGTTGCCCATTCCGCCAGCCGGTCAAACACACGGCTCGACATTTCAGACGCTGCAGCCTTTGTGTAAGTCAGACAAAGGATCGCCGATGGGCGGCAGCCAGCCAATAGCAGGCGAATAACGCGTTGTGTCAGAACGTGGGTTTTACCGGAACCGGCATTTGCAGACACCCAGGCCGAACCGAGGGGGTCTGATGCACGAGTCTGCTGGCTGACTGTCCAGTCGATCCAGCTTTTCGGATCGTCATTGGCCGGATTATCGATGTCTGTCTCGTAATGCATGGTATCACTCGCCATCGCCGTCTCCCGCCTCTGCGGTAGACCACTCGGAAACCCGGGCCAGATGGTCGTATTCGCCGCCATAGGTTTGCTGCTGCTCGGGAATGAGGCGTGAGGCGAAACCACGTTCGCCGCGTTGCAGAAGACCTACGAATTTTTCAAGCTGCTCAACTGATTCGATGGCCAGTTCCAGCGCCGACTTCGGCTGCTTTTTGGTAGAACGGGTCGAGTGTTCGTTGTTGACCTGTTCGGAAAGGAAACGTTCGCCGGGTCTCAAGCGCACGTAAACGAGGTTTTCCGGCTCCTGATTGCCAACATTACGAAACGCACCGCCTCGCAGTGCAGCGGCTTCCAGCGCCAATTGCGGGTCGAGCAGGGCGCGTGCCTGTTGTACGGAAGGCGACAGTCCGGTCTTGTAGTCGACAATGTCGGCCAAGCCATTTTTTTTCAGATCGATCCGGTCGGCGATGCCGGTGAGGCGAATACCGGCAAGTGGCATTTCCATACCTGCGGGAACCTCGGTGAAAGTACGCCGGATATCATGATGGCGTGCCTTTTCCCATTCGATGAAAGAGTTGGCGACGGCTGCAAACCGCTGCCGCCACACGACATCAATATGTGCGGGTAGATTTTCCGCATCAAAACATGCGTTTAGAATCTGGTGCATGGCCTCATATGAAGCCGGTGTGCCGGGAACATGTTCGGCTGCTGTATAGCGCTCGATAATGCGGTGATACAACGTTCCGCGATCAGCGGCGCCGGGATCTCGGTTAAACTCATCGACCGGATCAAGTCTCAGAATACGGCGTGCGTAAATGGAGTAGGGGTCACGTCGTAGTTTGCCCACTTCACTGAAAGAATAGCTTTTTGGTTGCAGTTCGGCCGGCGCAATTGGCGAGGGGCGTCTGGCCGGATCTTGCGACAGACCGCTATCCAGCAAGGCTGCCCATTGTCGGTAGGGTTCGCCACGCTCTTTCAGTTGTTTTGCGAAATTCGGCCCACCCAGCGCTAGCAGGCGCTGCAGCCAGCGGGAAGCCACAGATGGTGCCGAGCCCTGCCGCAGTGAGCGGGTATAGAATATGTCGCGCGTTCCATTGGCCATGTCGAAATCATGCGCTAACTGACCAATACGGCGCTCCGGTGGTTCCAGCCCAATGGCGGTTTTCATACTGCGCGACAGAAAGGGGTTGTTGGTGGTCTGGCCTGGCCAGACACCCTCATTCAGGCCACCAAGGATCATTGTATCCATGGTCTGCAGACGGGCTTCCAGTGCACCGAAAATAAACACGCGAGGATGGCTCATGGCGCGCGGCTTGGTCGATTCTCCCGCCACCAGCGCCATGACAATATCGATCCATTGCGGACCGTCAGCATCCAGAATGTCGCCGCTTTCCATCAACTCACCCAACAGGTTGGCAAGTTTGTCACCGGCCTCTCCAGACCACAGGGCCGCCAGATCTCCGTTTTCATCAACGCAGATCGCTTCCAGCACGCGGCCCGTTCTTTCCGCCCATTGTGACAGGGGCAGACGATCCGTCCGCGGCCTGCCATTTTTGCCTTCGGACAGGAAGGTAGAAGTCAGCGGTTCTATGGCTGGCAGAATTTTTTCTGCCAGCAGCGCTGCTTCTGTCGCAATCTCCTCCGGCAAAGCGCTGCGCCATTTCGGCGGATGGCGGTCTGTGCTGTGCTGCAGAAGCTGGTCTGCAAGCAGGCCGCTGATTGTGGCAATGTCGACTTCCTCGGTACCGCCACGCAAAGCCAGAAGCTCCAGGCCGGTCATGCCCTGATCGTGTTCTTCAACCGTAGCACCGAACCGTGCAAGTGGATGTTTGAGAAGCGAGACTATCGCGACAGGATCACCCGGCCGCAAAATGGCCTCCAGTGCCAGCTGCAGGATCGTTGATTGTGGTGTCGCTGTCAGTGGGGTACCGGCGGAATCGTCCGCTTCAATGCCAAATCGCGCAAGTTCGGTTGCCACCCGACGGGCAAGTGCACGGTCGGGGGTAATGAGTGCTGCCTGAGACTGACCGCCATGGCGACCGGGTTTTTCCAACGCGAGGCGTAACGCAATGGCAATTGCCGTGGCTTCTTCGCGCTCATTTGCCGTTTCAATAAGGCAGGCGTTTTCAAACGCCTCTTCGAAAATTGATTGAGGATTTTCATCCCGCCAACGACCCCAGTCGTCGGTGACCTGCGCAGGTGCCATGGCGGCAGAAAACACGGCAGCCCGTTTTTGAAGTGCTGGCGCTGGCGTTGAAAGGGCTTCCACGTCACGACGCAGCACGCCAAGTTTTTGCAACAGGACGAACAATCCATATTGTGGATGTGTACGGCTGGAAGGATCGTCCGGTTCGGTGGCAATCGCCAGCCAGTTATCTTCGGGCATGGTGGTGTCAAGACCCGGAAGTACGACAACACCTTGCGGCAGTCGGGACACGGACACGATCAGATCAGCCGCTGCCGGAATAGAGCCTGTGGAACCGGCAACAATAACCGGGCCGCTATCGTTAAGTTTTGAAAGACGCTGTGCCTCAGCTCGCAAAACTGAATTCATGTGCCGTCCAGACGAAGAACGGTTTAGCTCGTTCAGCCGGGCTGGCCAGAACTGACTGGCAATTCTGAGAAAGTCGGCTGTCAGTTGCCACCACTGCGCATGTTCGCTGGTGTCCAGTTCGCCCAGCCGTTCCCAATCCAGTTCCTCGGTGTCCATGGCATCAATCACCTCGGCCAGTGACCGGGCAAGCCAAATGGCATCGGCAGGGCTGGCGGGTGCGACAAGTGGCGAATCGGAATGTACGGCGCGGATCGCATCAGGCAGGCTGTTTCGCCAAGCTAGGATCAAACGGGCTAGTTCCAGAAGTCTTGCCGTGCCGGAAATTGGGGGAGCAAGATCAAGAAGCGCAGGCGTTTCGGCATCAAAAAAACCGCTATCGTCATCCGTTTCACCCAGTGGGCGAATAACCGGAAGAATGGCTGATTTTCCGCCGAGAAGATCAACAAATTCGGAGCGCAGATTACGGGCCGAACGACGGGTTGGCACGTAAATCGTCACCCGTGCCAGCGACAGGGGATCGGTTGGATCGTAACGGTAATCCGGCGTTAGTTGGCCATTGCAGAGTGTTTCCGCAAGCGTCTTCAGAAACGGGCTACCAGCGGCGATGGTAACGATGCGCTGATGATGAGCGGAGCCGCTCATGCCGCAACCTCGCGGTTAAAACGGCGGATCGTCATTTCTGCAGCTTCAATAGCATCCGGCGTACCAACCGTTATCCATTCACCATCTAGCATGATGCCAAACAGGCGGCCTGCTGCGATCGCCCGGTCGAAATAGATATTCAGATTAAAGGGTTCGTCAGGCGCATCGGCAAGCAACCGCGAATCCATGGCGATGGCACCGGCGTAGACGACAGGATTGTCATCTCCATCACGGTAACGTGCCAGGCGACCGTCGTCGTTGAGGTTGAAGTCCTTTTTGCCATTGTGGCCCGTCGTATGCTCCAGCGTGACGCAAAGCATGGCCATATCCATCCGATTGCTGTCAAAGAATCCGGCTAATTTTTCGAGCGCCGTCTGTTCGAGGTCAGGGCGTTCGAGCCAGAACAGATCCGCGTTCATCACCATGACCGGGCCGGCTGGCAACAATTTCAATCCTTTCGCCAATCCACCACCCGAATCCATCAACCTGTCGCGTTCATCCGAAATCAGGATATTTGCACGATCATAGTGTGCCAGATGCTGTTCCATTTGCCCGGCATGGTGATGTACATTGATGGCAATGGTATCGATGCCAGCCTGTGTCAGGGCATCCAGGGCATAATCGATCATCGGTTTTCCACCGATTGCCACCAGCGGTTTGGGTGTCGTGTCAGTTATAGGACGCAACCGGGTGCCAAGACCTGCTGCCAGAACCATTGCATTGCGAATTGTCATGTTGCCTGTTCGGTTTGAGACGTCATTTGTTCAAGCATGAGATGATCCGCAGACCACTCCACCGTTTTCGGTAGGATGCTTTAGAGAATGCCGATATCAGCCTTGATTAACCAGTCCCGCAAGGGGGAAAGCCGATCATTTTTTAATACGGCTTTAAGGTACTCCATCGTGCGCGGCATGTGGCGCATATATCCCGGTTTGCCATCCCGTTGCATCAAACGTACCCAGATGCCGGCGAGCTTGCAATTACGCTGTGTCGCCATAATGGCAAAGGTGTCGTGGAACTTCGTTTCATCAAACGTCGCGTCCTGCTGACGGCGCAACACAAGGTAACGTTCGAGAAGCGCGTCTGACAGATCAGGACGTATGGTCACACGTGCATCTTGCACCAACGACGCTACGTCATAGGCGGTTGGCCCGATCATCGCGTCCTGAAAATCAATGATACCGACCTTGCCCGCACCGGTTCTGTCATTACGCCAGATAATGTTTGGAGAATGAAAATCGCGTAGCAGCAAGTTTGTCTCGCTGTCGGCAAGCTGGTCGATCAGATCGTCCCAGATTGCAAAATATTCGTCACGCTCATCCCGGGATGCGGCAGACCCACGTTTCCACGGCAGATACCAGTCGATCAAAAGCGACACTTCCACTTTCATGGCGGCGCGATCGAAGCCGGGTATCGAATAGGTTTCGCTGTCATCAACCGGCAAAATGTCGGGTGTTTTCAACGCATGTATTCGGGCAAGACAGGCGACGCTTTCCAGATAACGTTCCGCTATCGGGTTGCCCACTTCATCGAGAACCCCTTCGCGACCGAGATCTTCCAGCAGCAACAGCCCCTTGCCGATATCGGCGGCGTAAATGGCCGGTGCCGACAATCCATTGCGGGAGAGATAATTGCCTATAGCGATAAAGGCCGGTGGCGTTTGTGCAATATGGGCAATTTCCGCATAGGTCTTACCGTCCTGGATAACAGCACCTTTGGGCGGTGTCGGCCAGTCCATCAGGATTAGGTTAGGTCCGTCTTGAGGCAGAATGGTTTCATAGGCACGAGTAGACGCGTCACCTGTCAGAAAACGGCGTTTAGCCGTTCCATGACCAGCTTTTCCGAGAAAATCCGCGATATCCAAAACACGCTGCAGACGGTCAAGAATACGGGTTGGGCATTCCAGTTGCGCAATACGCCCGGTGCCGGAATGCTCCAGCTGCAACGTAAGCAGGCTGTCGCGCGGTAAATCCTCTGCTGCAATATCCGGCCACTCTATAAGGCAAATGCCATCTTTCAGCATTTCATCCAGCCCGAGTTCGTCCAGTTCACTGACGTCCGACAGGCGGTAAAGGTCGAGATGGTGGACAGGTATGCGCAGATTGTAGCTTTGTACGATGGTGAAGGTCGGGCTTGGAACTTCAAGCTCTTCGTCTTCTGCCATGGCGCGGATGAATGCCCGCGCCAATGTCGACTTACCGGCTCCGAGATCTCCGACCAGAGCAATACAATCGCCGGGTTTCAAGGTCAGGGCAAGTTGCTCGCCCAGCCGCATCGTGTCCGCTTCTCCTGCCAGTTGGATATGCATGGTCGCGGACACGGGTTTGCTCACTCTGCAGCGATAGAGTGCGGGTTGATGTAGGACGGGATACGGCAGGTCACGACCGTGCCTTTGCCCGGCTTGCTGTCGATATGCACTTCACCCTTATGCAGGCTGACAAAGCTCTCGACGATCGAGAGACCAAGACCGGCACCACTGCGACGGCCGCCATTGCCACGGCTTGAGAAACGATCAAACACCGTCTTCAAAACGTCTTCTGGAATGCCCGGACCCTTGTCGGAAACCGAGAAGACAAAATCGCTGCCATTGCGGTTGCAGCTCAGCAGGATTGTCGAACCTTCCGGGGCAAAATTGGCTGCATTGGTCAGAAGCTTGATCAGGATCTGCTTCAGCCGCTGATGGTCGGCAACCAATGTACCGAGCTTCACCGGTGCGGCAATTTCCAGCTCGACATTGCTTTCATGCAGCTTGTCGGTGATCTGTTCAGCCACGTCGTCCAGCAAAGAGTTCAAGTCATTTTCGCTGTATTGCAGCTGCATGATACCGGCGTCCACGGTCGCCAGATCGAGAATGTCATTCACTATGGTCAACAGCACGGACGACGATGTCGAGATATGATCGATATATTCACCCTGCCGATCGTTCAGCGTGCCGATGCCCGGCGTCTTGAGCAGATCGGTAAAGCCAATAATATTGGTCAGCGGTGAACGAAGTTCGTAGGAGACGTGCTGGACGAAATCGTTCTTGAGTTCATCGGCTTTCAACAGTGCGTCGTTCTTTTCTTTCAACGCCCGCTCTGCTCTGACGCTGTCAGTCATGTTGACGAAGGTCAGCATGGTCTGTGCGTCTGGCAATGGAATGATTGCATAATCGAGCACCAGCCCGGAAAGCAGTTCCAGCGTACCCTGTTTGGAGCGCCGTTCATCATCAAAGCTGGTGATGAACTGGCTGAATTCCCGCCAGCCATCTGGCTTTTCATAGGATGCAGAGCAAGCCTTTTCGATGGCCTTGATGTGAGTGCCCGGTTCTGCCTGTTCAGCAGTGACGCCCCATAACGCACGGAATGCCGGGTTGCACAGGCGGATGCGCCCATCCGCACCAAACACCGCAACGCCTTCGGCCAGATGGTCGATGGTCTCGCCCTGTACCTTGACCAAGGTATTGTAACGGGTCTGCAGGTCCACCTGTTCAGTAAGGTTTTCAAACACCCAGGTTGCGCCGCCCTGCGGATGCGCAGTTGCGATAACCCGCAGTGTCTGGCCGTTTGGCAGGTGCCAGAGATCGGTCTGTGTATCCAGCGAACGATAAACCGAGAGGGCAGATTCTTTCCAGCTCTTCCAGTTCAGTTCTTCCGGCAGCTTGCCGGCTAGTCGCAAACGGTCAAACAGTTCGGAATTGTCAGGATGGCCTTCAAGGAAAACGATATCCAGTTCCCAGAGACGCGCAAATGCCTGATTGTAGAACTGAAGTCGTTGCTGGCCGTCGAAAATCGCCACCGGCGTTGCCAGATGATCGAGCGTTTCGGCATGGCTTTTCAGCGTACGTTTCAGCTCTTCACGAATGGCCTCGGCCTGCGATGTATCAATCGCAATACCGGCAGATCCGCCGGGTGTCTTGACATCGACCACATCAAAGAACGTGCGGTTGCCGTTCACGACTGTGGAAATCCGGTCGGAGAACGGCGATTCCGGCGTGGTGACGGCGCGGATTTTTTGGCGTGTCACGGTGGTCAGAAGTTCACGCTGTTCCTTGACGGCATCGGCGGCATTGCTGGAATCGACCGACTTGCCATAGGCGTGGTTAACCCAAAGCAACTGGCCATCGCTGTTGCGACGCCAAACAGGCTGTTCAAGCGCGTCGAGCAGTTCTTCAAAAGCATTGATGGAAGACAGCAGTCTTTCGCGCTCGATCCGCAGTTCCGCCAGTTCGGCGCGCAGATTGCTAAGCGCAATAAAACGGGCAAATGCCTTGCCACCGGAAACGCGACCCTGAACCTCGATAACTTCATCGCGGTGGGTTTCAATGGTCAGGTCAAAACTCTGCGCATGGCTGCGCAGCTTTTCAATTGCCTTCTCAAGCTGGCTGGCTGAGCCGGATTTCAACCAGCGGCCAAATGCCAAGAAATCGGCATCATTTTGCGGAGCACCGGTCTCAATAGGAAGCTGCCCGATAAAATCTGGGCGCTTGCCGGTATTTTCCCAAACCACGATTCGGCGGCTCTTGTCGGAAATCAGTGCCTGATAGGTATCAATCTTCTGGTTGGCATCGGCAAGCGCTGTGCGGTAATCGCGGCTTTCCGCCTCGATATTGCCGCGCTGACGCACCAGCCAAACAACCGACAGCAGACTTGCTGCCAAAACGCCAATCACCAGCGAGAAGCCGATGGTCTCGCTGGAGGAGAACAGCCGCTCTCCGCTGGTAATGATGTTTGTTTCCTGTGCCTGCGCAACACCTGCCAGCGTCGTGCCGGACAGGAATGCAACAAAGCGACCACCGAAAACAGAAACCCGGTTACGAGCCGTGCGATAGAACCGCACATGCGCGCCGGATTTTGGTGTGGGGCTTGTTTCGCCCACGTTTTTTTGTACCCGCAGAAGCGAGTTTTTTATCTCTACCGACATTTCCGGTCTGTCTCCGTCCGTTGTGCCGCTCATCGACAAGACATCCCATTTTCGCGTGACGTCCGATCGGAAGCCTCACGAATCAAGAGCTTAAACAATACTGCCTTAGGGAATCTGCGGGAAGGGACTGGGCCAAAAAAGAAATGGCCCGCTTTGTCAAGCGGGCCATCACTATATATTGTGGATAAATTTGATATGGTTAATATCTGTAGTGCTCAGCCTTGAATGGGCCCACTTTTGATACACCGATATAGTCGGCCTGAACGTCAGAAAGTTCTGTGAGCTTCACGCCAAGCTTCTCGAGGTGAAGGCGGGCAACCTTTTCATCGAGGTGCTTCGGCAGCACATAGACGTCGTTTTTGTATTCGCCTGGCTTGGTGTACAGCTCGATCTGGCCCAACACCTGGTTGGTGAAGGACGCCGACATCACGAAGGATGGGTGACCTGTGGCATTGCCAAGGTTCAGCAGACGACCTTCCGAAAGAAGGATCATGCGGTTGCCCTTGGCAAACTCGATCATGTCGACCTGTGGCTTGATGTTGGTCCACTTCAGGTTCTTCAGTGCAGCAACCTGGATTTCGTTGTCGAAGTGGCCGATGTTGCCAACAATCGCCATATCCTTCATCTCGCGCATATGCTCGATGCGAATAACGTCCTTGTTGCCGGTTGTGGTGATGAAGATGTCAGCGGAAGAAACAACATCTTCCAGACGGACAACTTCAAAACCATCCATAGCGGCCTGCAAAGCGCAGATAGGGTCGATTTCGGTAACCTTGACGCGGGCGCCAGCACCCTGAAGCGAAGCAGCCGAACCCTTGCCAACGTCGCCGTAACCGCACACGACAGCAACCTTACCAGCCATCATCACGTCGGTAGCGCGGCGAATACCATCAACCAGCGATTCCTTGCAGCCGTACTTGTTGTCGAACTTCGACTTGGTAACGCTGTCGTTGACGTTAATCGCCGGGAAGGGGAGAAGACCCTTTTTAGCCAAGTCGTACAGGCGGTGAACACCTGTGGTGGTCTCTTCGGTCACGCCCTTGATTGCGTCGCGCTGCTTGGTGAACCAGCCTGGCGATGCCTTGAGGCGCTTCTTGATCTGTGCAACGAGAATTTCTTCTTCTTCAGAGCCCGGGTTGGACAGAACGTCTTCGCCAGCTTCTGCGCGTGCGCCGAGCAGGATGTACATGGTAGCATCGCCGCCATCGTCCAGGATCATGTTGGATGGCTCGCCGTCGGTCCACTGGAAGATTTTGTCGGTGTATTCCCAGTATTCCGTCAGGCTTTCACCCTTGATCGCAAAAACAGGAATGCCAGCAGCGGCAATAGCGGCGGCCGCATGGTCTTGCGTGGAGAAAATGTTGCAGGATGCCCAACGAACATCAGCGCCGAGTTCCTTCAACGTCTCGATCAGAACAGCAGTCTGGATCGTCATGTGCAGCGAACCGGAAATGCGTGCGCCCTTGAGCGGCTTGGAAGCACCGAATTCGCTGCGGCAGGCCATCAGACCCGGCATTTCGGTTTCGGCGATATCGAGTTCCTTGCGGCCAAATGCGGCAAGATTGATATCAGCGACGATATAATCTTTGGTTTCAGTGCTCATGCGTTTCTCCAGATCAGTGAGGTGCGATCCGCACCCCTTGGTGGCAACTGTTGGCCAAGGGGTGTATCAGGCTTAAACCAATCTGGCAATAATGATATAAAGAAGTCTTTATGTCTTTATATGACTTTACGCTTCTTCACCGAAACGGTTGGCAACCAGCGCGTCGAGAGCGGCAAGCGCCTCTTCAGCCTGATTGCCACTTGCTTCCACAAGCACCGTGCAGCCAGGGCTGGCTGCCAGCATCATAAGACCCATTATCGAGGTTCCGCCAACCGTCATTCCGTCTTTTGAAACGGTGATCTCGGCGTCAAATCCGTCAACCATCTGCACGAATTTTGCCGAGGCACGGGCATGCAGGCCGCGTTTATTGATAATCAGCAATTCGCGCGATAATGGCGACATGGGTGTGAAATGTCCGTTATTTTCCGCTCAAGACGCGGCTGGCAACATTGATGTACTTGCGGCCCGCATCGGATGCTTCCTGCAGCGCCTTGTCCATATTGTTCTCACCGCGCACGCCGGCCAGCTTGATAAGCATAGGCAGGTTTACACCGGCAATCACCTCGATTGGACCATTATGCATAACGGAAATCGCTAGATTTGACGGTGTACCGCCGAACATGTCGGTCAGGATGATAACGCCGTTTCCATCATCTGCACGCGCAACGGAATCAAGAATATCCTGCCGGCGCTGATCCATGTCATCTTCCGGGCCGATTGAAACCGCTTCGATCAACTTCTGCGGACCTACGACATGCTCTACCGCATGACGAAATTCTTCAGCCAGCTTGCCATGAGTGACAAGCACAAGTCCGATCATGAAATGCTCCCTTGCACACGCATTCTAATTGCCGACTACCGCAATGCCGCAATTCTGTCCACCGGTGGGTAGCCATCTTGGTGATGAAAACAGGAATCGCAAGTCCAAAAATGAGGCAATCGACGCATTTGTCTTATGCATAAAGCGAATTGCTTACCAATGTCCTGAACCTGGCAAGCGGATTATGGCATTGCAGCGGAATTCGTGTGACGGGCAATTGCCCGCCACAGGGCAACGCATACATCTCGTTTTCCGGCGGCAGTCGCTCATGCGTGTCGTTTGGCGCCAGAACCATCACCGCATAATGCAATGTCGCCTTTTCAATGCTGTCCAGCCGAACAATACCGCTGCCGCGCAACTCCAGCAGCCCTGCAATTGACACAGGGCGTTCAGCGATGATTGTGCCGTCCTGCTGCTGCGAGACAAAAATCTGGTCATCGGCAATCAGTGCCGAGGATTGCCCGGCATAACGGGCTTCCGTCAGAAAAGCGAAGGCCAGGGACGATTTTCCGCTGCCGGATGGTCCAATGAATAAAATGCCGATTTCATCGACGGTGATGGCGGTCGCATGAAGATTGATGCGATCAGCGCTCATGATGCTGTTCAGCGCTAGGCAGGCTCAGGGTAAAGCGTGCACCGGTTATCAAGCCGTGCTGGTCGAGCATGTTTTCTGCCTTCAGAGTGCCACCATGGGCTTCGGCAATCTGGCGGCTGATGGAAAGTCCAAGGCCAGAATTCTGACCAAAGTCTTCCGTCGATGGCCGGTCGGTGTAAAAACGCTCGAAAATGCGGTCGATATTTTCTGCCTGAATGCCAGGACCATTGTCTTCGACGCGGATCACACAACGATCCCGGTGCCGGTAAAGATGCACGAAGATCCGACCATTGTCTTCAGGTACGAAAGAGCGCGCATTCTCGATCAGATTGGTGACGATCTGGCCAAGACGCAGGTCATGGCCGTTGACGACAAAGTTGGTTTTGACGCCAGCCTTGTGATCTGCCTTGTATTCGATTTTGACGGCTTTTTTCTTGGCACTGATTTGCTGAGAAATCTCGACAAGGCTTTTGACAAGCACTTCCATATCAACGGGATTGGCATCGGCACGGGCAAGTTCGGCATCAAGACGCGAGGCGTCGGAAATGTCGCTGATCAAGCGGTCAAGTCTACGGACATCGTGGAAAATGACTTCCGTAAGGCGCTGTTTAGATTGTTCCGTCTTGGCCAGTGGCAGGGTCTCAACCGCACTGCGCAACGAGGTCAGCGGATTTTTCAATTCGTGGCTGACGTCGGCAGCAAAGCTTTCGATGGCATCAATCCGGTCATACAGCGCCGTCGTCATTTCGCGCAAGGCAATGGAAAGGTTACCAATTTCGTCCTGACGGGCAGAGAAGTCAGGGATTTCCTCGCGGGTGCGGGCACCGCGACGCACACGAATTGCGGCAGCTGACAAACGGCGCAAAGGTGTGGCGATGGTCGAAGACAATAGCAATGACAGCACAATGTTGACCAGTGTCGCGATACCGAACACGCGCATGATCGCCAGACGCTCGGCGTGCACAATCTTGTCGATGTCACCCGCCTGTGTCGACAACAGCAGAACACCAAGAACTGCGCGGAAACGCTGTACCGGCACAGCCACCGACACGATCAGTTCACCCTTGTCCGTCACCCGCACCACCGCGCCACGAACACCGGTCAATGCGTTCATGACCTCGGGGTAGATCGAGCCATCACCACCAGGCGCTTCTTTGTATTGAGGAAGACTGCCGGATTGCAGCATGCGGTTAAACAGGCTGGCGAACCAGTCACCCCAGCTTGTCGTTTCATTGGAAACTGGCGGCAGATCAAAACGCAGGACCTGGCCGCGCGAATAAAGGTGGCGCGAATCAAGCAGCAGGTTTGCATCCGCGTCAAACAGGCGGGCGCGTGTGCGGGTAGGGGAAATCAATCGACGTAGAACCGGGGCAACTCGTTCCGGATTGATCGGGAAGCTCAGGTCCTCATCATTGGGAACAGGCGTAATGCTCTGGCCCGCTTGTAGTTCAAGCAACTTTTCCGGATTGATGGTGATCGAGTTGGTATCAACGGACGCCGATGCGGAAATCGCACCGGCAATGATTTCTCCCTGCGTCAGCAGACTTTCGACGCGGGCGTCGATCAGACCTTCACGGAACTGATTGAGGTAGAGAATACCGCCAACCAGAACGACGGTCGCCGCCACGTTGAAAAACAGGATACGGCGAGTAAGGCTGGAAAACACCGCATTGCCGAAGATCCGTCGAATGAGCGTCAACGGGTGAATACGGTGGGGGCGATCCTGCAAACGGTCGTCCGCATCCATATTCTGCGCGTTGTTCTCAAAGGTTTGCTTCAGCAATTCCTGTTCCTTTTCACCGCCCAAGTGAAGAAGGCCAAAACCTCCAGGGTTTTCAGCCTTTTCTTCATCAGCCCCTGAAACCAGTCGCTTTGGACTGGCCATAACAGGGCGGTAACCGTCTCAAACCGGACGTTCTTAGTAGCCCGTTTAGGCCGCTTCGCGGAAGCGATAGCCTACACCATAGAGCGTTTCGATCATATCGAAGTCAGTGTCAACGACCTTGAACTTTTTGCGAAGACGCTTGATGTGGCTGTCGATGGTACGGTCGTCGACGTAAACCTGCTCATCATAGGCAGCATCCATCAGCGCATCACGGCTTTTGACCACGCCTGGACGCTGTGCCAGCGAATGCAGAATGAGGAACTCGGTTACTGTCAATGTTACCGGCTCACCCTTCCATGTGCAGGTGTGACGTTCCTGATCCATGGCAAGTTGGCCGCGTTCCAGAGTACGGGCCTGCTGGTCAGCGGCGGATTTGGTGCCGGGTACGCCACTTGCGGCGGCCTCACGGCTGCTGGCGCGGCGCAGAATAGCCTTTACGCGCTCCACAAGAAGGCGCTGCGAAAACGGCTTGGTGATAAAGTCGTCCGCACCCATTTTAAGGCCGAACAATTCGTCGATCTCTTCGTCTTTCGAGGTGAGAAAGATAACAGGGATATCAGACTTCTGGCGAAGGCGACGCAACAACTCCATGCCGTCCATGCGGGGCATCTTGATGTCAAAGATGGCCAGCTGCGGCGGACGGGCCAGAAGTCCATCCAGTGCCGATGCGCCATCGGTATAGGTCTCGACCTTGTAACCCTCGGCTTCGAGGGCGATGGAAACGGATGTCAGAATATTCCTGTCGTCGTCCACAAGGGCAATTGTCTGCATAGTGTTTATCTCCATCGTCATCTTCTCTCTCGACATCATACCCAGCCAGGTTGGAGCGCCGTGAGCGTGTTCATGAGTATAAAGGTGGAACAAATTGTGGCAAAGAAAAAGGATGCGACATCGTGCAATCTTCCAAACAGTCGTTTGCACCCGTCCTAAACGCGAAAATCTGCGATTGTTTAAACGATTTAAAATGAAATAAAATATTCTAAATCGATTAATATATTGAATTTATTGATGTATTTTAAAAGATGCTCTTGCGTTTCCGAAAAACGGGTCATACGCTTGCGAAAATTTCAATGGTTATGCCTGCAACAAAAGGAAATTGCTCATGGAGGAGCTTGGAATTCGTAATCCTGCTAATGGAGTATCCGAGCTTGGTCTGGCTGGTGCGTCCAACGTCAAGTACAATCTCATCGAGAGCGAACTTTACGAAGAAGCAATCCGCAATGGTGAAGCCGATGTCACCGCTGATGGCGCATTGCGTGCAGTGACCGGCCAACACACAGGTCGTTCGCCAAAGGACAAGTTTGTTGTCCGCGACGCGGCGACGGAAAACACCATCTGGTGGGATAACAACAAGCCACTGTCTCCTGAAAAGTTCGAAATCCTGCACAAGGACATGCTGGCCCACGCTGCCGGCAAGACACTTTATGTACAGGATCTGCTGGGCGGTGCCGACGAAGACAACGTCCTTCCGGTTCGTGTTGTAACCGAACTGGCCTGGCATGCGCTTTTCATCCGCAACCTTCTGATCCGCCCGCTGCGTGAAAAGCTGGGTTCTTTCAAGCAGAAGCTGACCATCATCAACCTGCCAAGCTTCAAGGCTGATCCAGAGCGTCACGGCGTCCGCACCGAAACGGTGATTGCTTGCGATCTGACCAATGGTCTGGTGTTGATCGGCGGCACGTCCTATGCCGGTGAAAACAAGAAGTCGGTGTTCACTGTTCTCAACTACCTGCTGCCTGCCAAGGGCGTTATGCCAATGCACTGCTCGGCCAATGTTGGCCCGGCAGGTGATTCGGCCGTCTTCTTCGGCCTGTCCGGCACCGGCAAGACCACGCTGTCTGCAGATCCGTCGCGTACGCTGATCGGTGATGACGAGCATGGTTGGGGTGAAGATGGTATCTTCAACTTCGAAGGCGGTTGCTACGCCAAGGCAATCAAGCTTTCTGCAGAAGCAGAGCCGGAAATCTACGCGGCGACCCGTCGTTTCGGCACGGTTCTGGAAAATGTCGTACTGGACGAAAACCGCGTTCCGGATTTCAACGACAATTCGCTGACCGAGAACACACGTAGCGCTTACCCGCTGCACTTTATCCCAAATGCGTCGGAAACCGGTATTGCCGGCCACCCGAAAACCATTATCATGCTGACAGCAGATGCCTTTGGCGTTCTGCCGCCAATTGCCCGTCTGACACCTGAGCAGGCCATGTACCACTTCCTGTCCGGTTACACCGCCAAGGTCGCTGGTACAGAAAAGGGCGTGACTGAGCCGGAAGCAACATTCTCGACCTGCTTCGGCGCACCATTCATGCCACGTCATCCTGCGGAATACGGTAACCTGCTGCGTGACCTGATCAGCCGCCACCAGGTGGATTGCTGGCTCGTCAACACCGGCTGGACCGGTGGTGCTTACGGCATTGGCAAGCGTATGCCGATCAAGGCAACCCGCGCACTGCTGACAGCGGCTTTGACAGGTGAGCTGAAAAACGCCCAGTTCCGCACGGACGCAAACTTCGGTTTCGCTGTGCCGACTTCGCTGGAAGGCGTCGACAGCGCCATTCTCGACCCGCGCTCGACTTGGGCTGATGGCGTTGCTTACGACGCACAGGCCAAGAAGCTGGTTTCGATGTTCGTGACCAATTTCACAAAGTTCGAGGATCACGTCGACAGCAAGGTGCGCGATGCGGCTCCTGGCCTGAAGATCGCTGCAGAATAACAAGTGGATGCAGGTGTTGCGTCTGGAAGGACGCGGCACACTGTAGTTTGGATTCACGTGAAACCCCGGCGAGATATCGCCGGGGTTTCTTTATGCGATGTTTCCCTTTGCATGTGCCTGATCGTCGCAAACTGGCCGGGTCGGGCCTTTCACTAGGCTCTCCCGGTTTTCATTTCTGTCGATCTGTGGCATGACGCGCACCGGAGAAAACCGCCCATGGCCAGTGAACCACTTTTTGTCAGCAATCGAATAACGATTTCCGGATGGGAACTGACGGAACAATTCGTGCTGGCGGGTGGGCCGGGTGGCCAGAACGTCAACAAGGTTTCCACCGCCGTTCAACTGTTTTTCAGCGTTGAAACCTCTCCCGCCCTGACTGATCGCGTCAAGACAAACCTCAAGCAATTAGCGGGCCGTCGTCTCTCAAAAGAAGGCGTGTTGATGATTGAAGCCAGCCGCTTCCGCAGCCAGGAGCGCAATCGGGAAGATGCACGTGATCGGTTGAAGGAGTTGATTCTTGAGGCGGCCAAACCACCACCGCCAGTGCGCAAAGCCACCAAACCCACAAAAGGGTCGGTTGAGCGTCGTCTGAAAGAGAAATCCGGACGCTCTGAAGTCAAAAAGATGCGCGGCCGCCCAATCGGTGATTGAAACTGCCATCACAAAACATGCTTGTATTTTGATCAGGCTTACAGTTCTTTAGTGTTTCCGAACATGAGAGGAAATCACCATGGGATTGTTCAGCTTTATCAAGAATGCCGGGAAAAAACTGGGCCTTGGAGGAGATGAAGAGGCTCCGGATGCCGAAGCTGTTAAAAAGGAGCTGGCATCGCACAATCTCGGCACCGACAAGGTGCAGGTAGATGTGGTTGACGACAAGATCGTACTGAAGGGCGAAGTGGCCGATCAGTCCGCCTTTGAAAAGGCCGTTATCGCGGTTGGCAATACACTCGGCGTGTCCAAGGTGGAGGCCGGTGAACTGAAAGTGGCTGCGGCACCTGCGAAGGAGCCAGTCTTCTACACGGTTAAAAAAGGCGATAATCTCTGGAAGATTGCCGAAGCCCAATACGGCAAAGGCAAGGGCGCCAAGAACAATATTATTTTCGAAGCCAACAAGCCGATGCTGACCCATCCGGATAAGATCTATCCGGGTCAGGTGCTGCGCATTCCGGCCCTGGACGAATAAACGCATTTCAAAAAAATGGATACAAAAACGCCGCAGATTTCTAGTCTGCGGCGCTTTAGATTTGTGCGGTGATCAAAGCTTTCTTAGCGCCACCGTATCGATCAGATGATTATTGCCCTTGCGCAGAATGAGGTCCGCACGCGGCCGGGTCGGCACGATATTCTGGCGCAGGTTCTTCAGATTGATATTGGCCCAAAGTCCCTCGGCAATCTGCAAGGCCTCTTCTTCACTGATCGAGGCATAACGATTGAAGAAGGAGTTGGGGTCGCGGAACGCGGTCTTGCGCAGGTTCATAAACCGGTTGACGTACCAGTTATGGATCTGGTGTTCGTCTGCATCGATATAAATTGAGAAGTCGAAGAAATCCGAAACGATGGGCACGATACGGCCACCCGCGGGCAAATCCCGCGACTGCAGCACATTGATGCCTTCGAAAATCAAAATGTCCGGCTGGTCGATGACCGAATATTCATTTGGCAGGACATCATAGACCAGGTGCGAATAACGTGGCGCCTTGACCTCTGCCTGTCCCGCCTTGATGGCAGACAGGAACCGCAACAATGCACCGATATCGTAGCTTTCGGGAAATCCCTTGCGCTCCATCAGGCCTTCGCGTTTCAAGACAGCGTTTGGATAGAGAAAACCGTCCGTGGTGATCAGATCCACCTTTGGGCTGGAAGGCCAGCGTGCCAGCAGTTCTTTCAATATACGGGCGGTGGTGGATTTTCCGACCGCAACCGAACCGGCAATGCCGATGACGAAAGGCGTCTTGTTGACATCGGACATGTTGAGGAAGCGGTTGCGCTGTTCGAACAGCAGTTGCGATGCTTCAACATGGGATGACAGAAGGCGCGATAGCGAAAGATAGATACGCCGCACCTCATCGAGATCGATCGGGTCATCGAGTGAACGTAACCGGCTGACCTCGTCGGCCGTCAGTGTCATCGGCGTATCGGCGCGGAACTTCGCCCATTCTTCCGAAGAGAAGAAATGGTAAGGCGAATAATCATCGGCTCGGAAATGGTCGAGTGTACTGGTCGTCGGCATGCGCCTCTCCTCTGCGTGCCCGGCTTGATCAAGCCGTGGGACGCGACGCCTTTTCCTGAAGACCGGTCTGCGCCGTGCGGCGCTCCAGTTCCTCCATCACTTCCGTGAGCGGAATATCGGCAATCTTCAACACCACAAGCAGGTGGTAGAGAAGATCGGCGCTTTCCTTGGTCAGTTCAGTGCGGTCATTGGAAATGGCGGCAATCACGGTTTCCACCGCTTCCTCGCCCAGTTTCTTGGCTGCACGCGGCTGGCCTGCCGCAAAAAGTTTGGCCGTCCATGATTCGTCCGGTGACGCCGCAGCGCGCGCAGCCACGATACGTTCCAGATCGGCAAGGGAAAAACCACTCATGATGTGTTCCTGAGGCTTATATCAGTCCAGACGCATGGCAATGCCATGGTTGGCCATATACTGTTTGGCTTCGCTAATGGAATAGAGACCAAAGTGGAAGATGGAAGCGGCGAGAACGGCAGTTGCGTGACCATCACGAACACCAGCTACCAGATCATCGAGGTTTCCAACGCCACCGGACGCGATAACCGGTACGCGAACCGCGTCGGCAATCGTGCGTGTCAGCGCAATGTCGTAACCGCTCTTGGTACCATCCCGGTCCATGGACGTGATGAGCAGCTCGCCAGCGCCGCGTTCCACCATCTTGATGGCGAATTCAACGGCATCGATGCCGGTCGTCTGGCGACCGCCATGGGTGAAAATTTCCCAACGGTCAGTTTCACCCGGAGCCGAAACCTTCTTGGCGTCAATCGAAACGACGATGCACTGGTTGCCGAATTTGTCTGCAGCCTGTGCCACAAAATCCGGATCCTTCACCGCTGCGGAATTGATCGACACCTTATCGGCGCCACACAACAGCAGCTTACGGATGTCGGCAACCGCACGAACGCCACCACCCACGGTTAACGGCATGAAACAGTGATCGGCAGTACGGGAGACAACGTCAAAAATGGTGTCGCGATTGTCCGATGAGGCGGTGATGTCGAGGAAACAAAGTTCATCGGCACCGGCGGCGTCATACGCTTTTGCCGCTTCGACAGGATCGCCAGCATCGATCAGATCAACAAAGTTGACGCCTTTCACAACGCGACCGTCCTTGACATCAAGGCAGGGTATGACACGGGCTTTGAGGCTCATGCGCGTGCCTCCTTGATCAGCGCCAATGCTTGCGCTGGATCAATGCGGCCATCATAAAGCGCGCGACCGGAAATCGCGCCCTCGAGTTTGGCTGCGTCCGGTTCCAGCATACGTTTGACATCATCAATCGAAGCGAGACCACCCGAGGCGATCACCGGAATGGAAACGGCACCGGCCAGCTCCAACGTGGATGGCCAGTTGATACCGGTCAGAATTCCGTCACGGTCAATGTCGGTATAGATGATTGCGGCAACGCCAGCGCCTTCAAAACGCTTGGCAAGTTCAATCACACCAAGTTCTGAGGCTTCCGCCCAACCTTCGACAGCCACCTTGCCACCCTTGGCATCAATGCCGACGGCAACCTGTCCCGGAAATCGTTTGCAGGCCTCGATGACAAGCATCGGATCACGCACAGCGACGGTGCCGAGAATAACGCGAGCCAGCCCGCGCGACAGCCACGCCTCAATATGGTCCAGCGTACGGATGCCGCCACCAAGCTGCACAGGATTCTTGGTCGCCTTCAAGATGGCATCTACCGCTGCACCATTGACGCTTTCGCCGACAAAGGCGCCGTTCAGATCCACCACATGCAGCCATTCAAAGCCTTGATCTTCAAAGGCCTTAGCCTGAGCGGCAGGGTCTGGATTGTAAACGGTGGCCTGGTCCATATCGCCGAGTTTCAGGCGTACGCACTGGCCGTCTTTAAGGTCGATTGCGGGAAAAAGGATCATGTCAGGGCTTCCAGCGCAGGAAATTGGAAATAAGGGCGAGGCCAAGCGTCTGGCTTTTTTCAGGATGGAACTGTGCTCCGGCCATGTTGTCGCGGCCAACAAATGCAGTCATCGCCCCGCCGTAATTGGTGGTGGCGATAACGTCATCATGGTTCGTCGCTGCCAGATGGTAGGAATGCACGAAATAGGCATGCAGACCGTCTTTTCCGGTTTTGATGTCGTTAAACAAGGGGTGAGGGTGCTTCACATCAAGCGTATTCCAACCGATCTGCGGAATTTTCAGGGTCTTGTCGTCAGGTGTCATTTCAACGACGTCGCCCTTGATCCAGCCAAGCCCTTCAGAGGTGGTTTTCTCAAGACCGCGCGAGGACATCAGCTGCATGCCAACACAGATGCCAAGAAACGGCCGTGCCTTGTGTTCGACAACGTCCTTCAATGCCTCCAACATACCAGGAACGGCGTTGAGGCCGGCGCGACAATCCGCGTAGGCGCCGACGCCGGGCAGCACAACACGGTCAGCTTTCGCCACAACGTCTGCCTTGTCAGTCAGTTCGATTGTGGCGGCAATGCCAGCTTCACTTGCGGCCCGTTCAAAAGCCTTGGTGGCCGAGCGCAGATTGCCCGAACCGTAGTCGATGATTGCCACACGCATGTCAGCGCCTTCCACTGAAATCGAACTGGAACAGTCCGGCTGCATCACTGTCTGCAAGGCGGGAGACACCCTGCGATGAGGTTTTCCATTCCGGTTTTACAACAGCCGTCTCTGGCGACGGCTCGTCTGCAGCCATGGAAAAATGAATGTTTTCGGCAGTTGCCAGATCGGGAGCGACGATAATGTCCTTCGTTTCCCAACCCTTGGCGGTCAGATGTCGAATAAGCAGGTTTCGACCCTCAAAACCGGTCAGCAGAGCAAGGGTCAGCGCGCAGAGAGCACCCGCGACCTCAAATCCGCTGACTGTAGACAGGGCACCGGCGAGGATCTGGACCACAATGGCAAGGACCGCAAACAGCCACAGGCGGTTCGCACCAAGCCATATCCACGGCACGATAAAACCAAGCCAGGAAAAGCGGTCGGCAACGAACCGGGGCGAAAGCCCTTGTGGATCGGCTCCATCGGGCGCTTCAAGAACGAGATAGCTTGTCATGGCTTTCCTGAAAAATTTCAGAGCGGCTGAAAGGCGTCTTGCCTTCCTGCCTGCTCAGACATTCAGGCCAGCATGCCCTTGGTAGAGGGTACGCGACCTGCCTGCCGTGGATCGATTTCCGTTGCGGTGCGCAGCACGCGGGCAACGGCCTTGAAGCATGTTTCGGCGATATGATGGTTGTTAGCGCCGTAGTGGTTGAGAATATGCAGGGTTATACCGGCGTTCTGTGCCAGTGCCTGGAAGAACTCACGCACCAACTCGGTGTCGAACGTGCCTATTTTCGGCGCGGAAAAATTGACGTTCCACACGAGGAATGGCCGCCCGGAGATATCGACAGCCGCTTTGGTCATGGTTTCATCCATGGCAAGGTCAAGCGAGGCATAGCGCGTGATACCGCGGCGATCTCCCAGTGCCTTGGCAATGGCCTGGCCAATGGCAATGCCGGTGTCCTCGACCGTATGGTGATCGTCGATATGCAGGTCACCCTGTACCTCGATTTCCATATCGATCAGCGAATGGCGGGCAAGCTGGTCCAGCATGTGGTCAAAAAAGCCGACGCCAGTCGAAATTTTTGATTGTCCGGTCCCGTCGACATTTACGCGCACCGATACCGATGTCTCGTTGGTCTTGCGGGAAATCTCACCCTTACGCTCTGCCATTCTGGCTGCTCCATGCAAATGATGGCCGTTCCTTATCAGCAAGATCGGCAAATATCCAGAAGTTACATCACCTTGTCATATAGTGGCCTGTGTTGACATTGTCAGCATGATTGCAATCGCCAAAAGCCTCCTTACATAGACGCTTGGAAAGGGCCACGTCGGTCCGATTGTAACGTGCCCATCGAGGGTAGACAGGTGTTTGATGACAACGATTATAACGGTTCGTAAGGGCGGTAAGGTCGTAATCGCCGGTGACGGCCAGGTCAGTCTCGGCCAAACGGTTATGAAGGGCAATGCCCGCAAGGTACGCCGCATCGGTAAGGGTGAAGTTGTCGCCGGATTTGCCGGTGCGACGGCCGATGCCTTTACGCTGCTCGATCGACTTGAAAAGAAACTGGAACAATATCCAGGCCAGCTGATGCGTGCAGCGGTTGAGCTTGCCAAAGACTGGCGCACGGATAAGTATCTGCGTAATCTTGAAGCCATGATGATTGTCGCTGACAAGAGCATAACACTGGCCATAACCGGCAATGGTGACGTGCTGGAACCGGAACATGGCACAATGGCCATCGGTTCGGGCGGAAATTATGCGTTTGCCGCGGCTCGCGCCATGATGGATTCTGACAAGAATGCGGAAGACATTGCTCGCCGCGCGCTCGATATTGCTGCTGATATTTGCGTTTATACCAACCATAGTTTTGTAATCGAAACTCTCGATTCCGATAACTGAATCCGGCTACGAAGGCCGTGAGGTAAAATTCATGACAACTTTTTCTCCCCGCGAAATCGTCTCGGAACTTGACCGTTACATCATTGGCCAACACGAGGCGAAGCGCGCTGTAGCGATTGCCCTGCGCAATCGCTGGCGTCGTCAGCAGCTCGATGAGAGCCTGCGCGACGAAGTAATGCCGAAGAATATTTTGATGATTGGACCAACCGGTGTCGGCAAGACGGAAATCTCCCGTCGCCTTGCCAAACTGGCGGGTGCTCCGTTCATCAAGGTCGAAGCGACAAAATTTACCGAAGTTGGTTACGTCGGTCGCGACGTCGAGCAGATCATCCGCGATCTGGTTGAGATCGGCATCGGTCTGGTTCGTGAAAAGAAACGCGCCGAGGTGCAGGCCAAGGCACATGACAGTGCTGAAGAGCGCGTTCTCGATGCGCTGGTTGGAACCACAGCGTCGCCTGCCACGCGTGAAAGCTTCCGCAAGAAGCTGCGTGATGGTGAACTGGACGACAAGGAAATCGATATCGAGATTGCGGATAGCGGAGCGGGCATGCCCGGCTTCGACATTCCCGGCATGCCGGGCGCCAATATTGGCGTTCTGAACCTGTCTGAAATGTTCGGCAAGGCTATGGGCGGCAAATCGAAGAAAGTCCGCACCACGGTTTCGAAATCCTATCCTGAGTTGATCCGTGACGAATCTGACAAGCTGATCGACAATGAAGTCATCCAGCGTGAAGCTGTACGATCTGTTGAAAATGACGGTATCGTCTTCCTCGACGAAATCGACAAGATCGCGGCGCGTGATGGCGGCATGGGTGCCGGTGTGTCGCGCGAAGGCGTGCAGCGAGACCTTCTGCCATTGGTGGAAGGCACCACGGTGTCGACCAAATATGGTCCGGTAAAAACCGACCATATCCTGTTCATCGCGTCGGGCGCATTCCATGTGGCCAAACCTTCGGATCTTCTTCCGGAACTTCAGGGCCGTCTGCCGATCCGCGTGGAATTGAAGGCGCTGTCCAAGGACGATTTCCGTCGTATCCTGACGGAGCCGGAAGCAAGCCTCATCCGCCAGTACAAGGCTCTGATGAAGACTGAAGAGCTTGATCTCGATTTCTCCGAAGACGCGATTGATGCACTGGCCGATGTGGCGGTCCACCTCAACTCAACCGTGGAGAATATCGGCGCACGTCGTCTGCAAACGGTGATGGAGCGGGTTCTAGACGACATCTCCTATAATGCACCGGACCGTGGCGGCTCCGCAGTCAACATCGACAGCGAATATGTTCGCAAGCATGTTGGCGACATTGCCGCTGACACCGATCTGTCCCGCTATATTCTGTAAAAAGAACCATCGTTACTGCAATATTCGGTGATAAGGTCTGCTTTTCCTCGACATCCAGCCTCTCTTTTCTGTAAGGGGAGGCTGGAATTTGTTTGGGAACTCCTTTTACGGAGCAGCGTGCAGATGTAACCACTCTGGAGGAGAGGGAAGCATCTCAGGGAAGAATGAGGCATCCGGTCTTGCGCCATACAATTGTGACACTCGCCGCCGCACTGCTGATGACGGCTTTTTCGACTGCAGCAGCTGATGCTGCCACGCTTGTTCCTGCGGGTAACCGCAATGCGGCACAGCCGGGTGTACCAGGTGCATCGGCGCGACGCACGAAAGCCAGCAATTCAAGTTACGAGAGAAAATACCAGAAGGTCATCGATCTCCTGTCCAGCGACAAGCAGCTTATCGGTAAGATCAAGTCGACAGCCGGTCGCTACGGCATCGACCCCATTCACATGATCGGTGCGATTGTCGGCGAACATACCTATAATGTCGACGCCTACGACCGCTTGCAGTCCTATTACGTCAAGGCAGCATCCTACGCTGGCAGTAGTTTCCGCTTCGGTTATGAAGACGAAACCATTGCCCAGTTCATTGCAAAACCTGAATTTGCCAACTGTTCGCCAAACTCGGATGCTTACCGTCTGTGGTCGTGCCGGGAAAATGTCTGGGAAAAAAGCTTCCGTGGCCGCAAGGTTGGTGGAAAATCCTATCCGGACAATCGTTTTAGTGCCGTATTTTTCCAGCCCTTTTATGCAGGTCAGACCTTTGGTTTGGGCCAGATGAACCCGCTGACAGCTCTGATGCTGACTGACATGGTTTCCAAAACATCCGGCTATGAAAAGCTGGATGAAAACGACGCTGCGGCGGTTTACAAGGCGATTATGGATCCTGATCGCTCGCTTGCCTTCATGGCTGCGTCGATCCGCAAATCAATTGACGATTACAAGTCCATTGCAAACATGGATATTTCTGACAATCCCGGTCTGACATCGACGCTCTATAATGTCGGTGGCTCCACACAGCGTGCCGGAGCTTTGGCCGCGCGCAATCGCGCCCGTGCTGCCGCAGGTGATGGGCCAGCCTGGCCGGAAGAAAACTATTACGGCTGGTTGGTCAACGACCGCATCGAAGACCTCAAAAAATTGCTGTAAGCCATCAGGCTTGGATCTGCCCAAGGCCTATTTTGTTATTGATCTTGAAGGATTTGTTCCCAGACGGAACAGATCCTTCTTACTTTTGTGTGATTGACTAAAAATATCCTGCTGGCAATGTGGCAACCAAACACCAAAAGTTTTGGAGAGCCCTGTATGACCTTCGTTGAAAAGCACGGACTATCTGTAGACGCAAAGCTGCACGACTTTCTGACCACAGAAGTCCTGCCTGAAACCGGACTTGATGCCGATGCGTTTTTTGCCGGTTTTTCCGAAATCGTGCACGACCTTTCGCCGAAGAATCGCGCTCTGTTGGAAAAGCGTGACGCGTTTCAGGCTAAACTTGATGACTGGTACCGGCAGAACGGTGCACCTGTAGATCTTGCTATCTACGAGCAATTTCTCCGCGATATCGGTTACATCCAGCCGGAGGGCGGTGCCTTCACCATTTCGACTCATAATGTCGATCAGGAAATCGCGCAGATCGCTGGCCCGCAGCTTGTCGTTCCGGTCATGAATGCCCGTTACGCGCTGAATGCTGCCAATGCCCGCTGGGGTTCGCTGTACGACGCGCTTTATGGCACGGATGCCATTCCTGAAACCGACGGTGCCGAAAAGACCGAAGGCTACAATCCCAAGCGCGGTGACAAGGTCATTGCGTGGGTACGAGCATTTCTCAATGACGCGTTTCCGCTTGTTGATGGTGACTGGACCGCTATCAACGCCTTGCGGGTCAACAACGGAACATTGGAAATCGCCTCATCCAGTGGCGTGACAGGCCTCAAAAATCCTGCGCAGTTTGCCGGCTACAAAGGGGAGGCGGCGCAGGCTTCCGCTATTCTGCTGGTCAATCATGGTGTGCATATCGAAATTGTCATCGACCCAACAACTGCGATTGGCAAAAGCGATGCTGCCGGCATCTCGGATGTGATTGCCGAATCGGCGCTGACAACCATCATGGACTGCGAAGATTCCATCGCCGCTGTGGATGCTGCTGACAAGGTTGAAGTCTATCGGAACTGGCTTGGCCTGATGCGCGGTGATCTCAAGGAAAACGTGACCAAGGCTGGCAAGACATTTACCCGCACGCTGAACCCCGATCGTGACTACACGGCCCATGATGGTTCAGCACTGACACTGCCTGGTCGTTCGATGATGTTGATCCGCAATGTCGGCCACCTAATGACCAACCCGGCTATTCTTGACCGTAACGGTAACGAGGTGCCCGAAGGCATCATGGATGGTGTCATCACTGCTTTGATTGCGCTTTATGACATTGGCCCCGGTGGTCGCTACAAGAACTCGCGTGCCGGTTCGATGTATGTCGTGAAGCCCAAGATGCATGGCCCTGAAGAAGTGGCCTTCGCCTGCGAAATCTTCTCGCGTGTTGAGGTTTTGGTTGGCATGAAACTCAACACCATGAAAATGGGCGTTATGGATGAGGAGCGCCGTACCACGGTCAATCTCAAGGAGTGCATTCGCGCGGCAAAGGACCGTGTTGTGTTTATCAATACCGGTTTTCTTGATCGCACCGGTGACGAAATGCACACCTCCATGGAAGCGGGTCCAATGATCCGCAAGGGCGACATGAAGCAGGCGGCCTGGATTGCAGCCTACGAAAACTGGAATGTCGACATCGGTCTGGAATGTGGATTGTCCGGTCATGCGCAGATCGGCAAGGGCATGTGGGCCATGCCGGACCTGATGGCCGCGATGCTGGAGCAGAAGATCGCCCATCCAAAGGCTGGCGCAAACACCGCTTGGGTACCTTCACCGACTGCGGCGACACTCCATGCAACCCATTACCACAAGATCGATGTTGCCGCCGTCCAGCAGGGGCTTAAAAGCCGCCCACGCGCCAAGCTGGGCGATATTCTCTCGGTACCTGTCGCCAGCCGTCCAAACTGGTCTGCTGAAGACATCCAGCGCGAATTGGATAACAACGCCCAGGGAATTTTGGGCTACGTCGTGCGTTGGGTTGATCAGGGTGTTGGTTGTTCCAAGGTTCCTGACATCAACAATGTTGGCCTGATGGAAGATCGTGCGACCCTGCGCATCTCTGCGCAACACATGGCCAACTGGCTACATCACGGTATCGCCAGTCGTCAGCAGATGGTTGAAACAATGCAGCGAATGGCAGCTGTGGTCGATGGTCAGAATGCCGGCGATGCTGCGTACACACCGATGGCCGGAAATTTTGACGATTCCGTTGCTTTCCAGGCAGCACTGGAACTGGTGCTGGAGGGCCGTATGCAGCCAAACGGTTATACTGAACCGGTTCTGCACCGCCGTCGCCAAGAGTTGAAGGCAAAGCTGGCAGGCTGATATATCCCCTCAGGTCTGTCACGAGGCGAGACAGCGTCGTGACAGACATTGTCATGAACTGCGGCGCTGGGCTGCAACGATCCGGGTTTCTTCCCAGGCAAGCTTTTTCCCGGATAAAGAGGACAATTCCAGCCGCGAAACCGGATGATTTGTATTGGTCTCCACCAGTGTGGAGCGAGGTTCGTCGGCTTGGTAGAGGTGGTCTTCACCCCATTGTCGCAACGAGACAATAACTAGAAAAAGTCGTCTCCCTTTTTCAGTCAGCACATATTCCTGATAGGCACTGCCATCAGAGGCTGGGGCCAGCGCTAGTACGCCCGCCTCAACAAGATCGCGCAACCGCGTTGTCAGCATACCCTTGGCAATACCGAGGTTCTGCTGAAACTGGCTGAATCGACTGATGCCATCAAATGCATCGCGAATGATAAGCAAGGACCACCAGTCACCGATCGCGTCCAGCGTCCGCGCGACTGGACACTCCGCTTCGCGAAAACTCTTCCGTTTCATCTGCTTTGTTCCACGTTAACGCGCTTCTTGGCGGCTATCTGCCAAATCTGGTTCTAAAATAGAACTGGAATGCGAATGTGACAAGTGGTCTTGTTATAAGACTAGAAAGGAAACATGTTCATGGAAACGCCAGTCAATCTTGCCCCATTCCACCCCGATGCACCACACGTCCAAAGCCTTCCACCCGCCAGCCTGTCTGGCTGGATCATTCTGATCTTTGCTTTGACCTGTGGTCTCAGTGTCGCGAATATCTATTATGCCCAGCCATTGCTCGATGTCATGGCGGCTGACTTTGGTATTGAGCCCGCATCAATTGGACTTGTCGTCACGCTGACGCATGTCGGTTACATCGCAGGGCTTCTGCTCATCGTGCCGGCTGGTGATCTGATCGACCGCCGTAAGCTTATCATCTGCCAAATCCTTCTGTCCGCGGTGGCGTTGATGATTGTTGCAACAGCCCAGCATGTCGCCATTCTCTTCGTCGGAATGATCTGTGTCGGACTTCTTGCTGTTGTCGTGCAGGTCATCGTGGCTTTTACCGCGACGTTGGCGGCTCCCAGACAACAGGGACACGCCATTGGCCTTGTGACGGGCGGGGTAGTGATAGGCATTCTTGCTGCCCGGTTTGTCTCCGGTGTACTCGCTGATTTCGGCGGCTGGCGCACCGTTTATATGGTGTCCGCATTTTTGATGCTGATCATGGGTCTGGTGCTTGCCCGTGTCCTGCCGGGCGGAGCGCCGTCCACCGCACGGACAGGCAGCTATTGGGCAATCGTAAAATCCATACCAGCATTGTTTCTGCGAGAGCGTATTCTGCGCGAGCGAGGCATCCTGGCTTTTCTCATTTTTGCAGGTTTTAGCACCTTATGGACCGCAATGGTGTTGCCACTGAGTATTACTCCTTTTTCGCTATCACACACCAGCATAGGGCTGTTTGGTATTGCTGGCCTGGCGGGTGCACTTGCTGCCAGCGGAGCCGGAAATCTTGCCGATCGTGGTCATGCTAACCGGGTAACGGGCCTGTCGCTCCTTTTGCTCAGCCTTTCATGGTTGCTGGTCGGCCTTTTGCCCGCGTCTTTGCTGCTTTTTGTCGTAGGTGTGGTGTTGCTTGATTTCGCAATTCAGGCAGTCCATGTGACCAATCAGAGTGTGATCTTTACGGCTCGCCCAGATGCGCGCAGTCGTCTGGTTGGCGGTTACATGGTGTTCTATTCGACAGGAAGTGCAGTAGGAGCCATCTCGTCAACCACCGCCTATGCCCAATTTGGCTGGACGGGCGTATCGATGCTCGGTGCAGCATTCAGCCTGTCCGCCGTGTTATTCTGGATTTCTTCAAGCGTCATGCGACAGCACAACATCTGAGCAAACAAAAAAGCCGCCAGGACGTTCTCCGGCGGCTTTTGTGATTTTGGTCGTTTGCGTGACCTTACTGGATCACGATAACCTTGGAGGTACGGCCTGGACGAACACGGCTGTAAAGATCGATCACATCCTGATTGATCATACGGATGCAGCCGGAGGACGCAGCCGTGCCGATCGAAGCCCATTCTGGCGAACCATGGATACGGAACAGTGTGTCCTGACCCTTTTCGTTAAACAGGTACATGGCGCGTGCGCCGAGCGGGTTTCTGAGACCAGGACCCATGCCCTTTTCAACGTACTGGGCAATATCAGGCTTGCGTACAGCCATTTCCTTTGGCGGGTGCCACATTGGCCATTCCTGCTTCCAGGCAACATAGGCTTCGCCCGCCCATGCAAAACCCTGCTTGCCAACGCCAATGCCGTAACGAACAGCGCGATTGCCGGACATGACGTAATACAGGAAACGCTCGCGGGTGTTGACGATGATCGTGCCCGGCTTTTCCTGTGTCTGGAACTCAACGATCTGGCGACGGAACTTTTCGTTCACACGCTCGATCGGAATTGCTGGCAGTGCGTAACCGGCGTCGGTGACCGGACCATAAACATCGTTGAAAATCTGAACGGTTTCAACGCGGGCAGGGGCAGCTACGGGAGCAACCTCGTTCTTCGAAACTTCAGAACTCGTAGAAGCACAACCGGTAATGGCAAGCGTTGCTGTCAGACCGAATGCAGTCAAAATAGTGCGAATGCGCATGATGTTCTCGCGGAAAATGACGCTGGTGATGGGGAAGGTTGAACCACCTTTGTCAGCAGCTTATTTTCCATTAGACTGGGCTTTGCAAGGCATTGCGTTGCAGCATCACGCTATGCAGCGATTAATTGTGACGGGATGGCCTTTTTGCAACATTTCACAGGGCTTTGATATGACCATCGTTTCATTTGGTGCCGGTAACCCGCTGGTCGACGGGCGGCAATCTGAAAAGGCCATGCTGGTGCGACGTGGCGTGCAGCGTTTGTTGCATGAGATGCGCCATGCTGTGTTGCCAGAATTGCCGCTTGCCAATGGCCGACGCGCGGACTTGATCAGCCTGTCCATGAAAGGCGAGATCTGGATCATCGAGATCAAATCATCGATTGAAGATTTTCGTGTCGATCGCAAATGGCCGGAATATCGCTTGTTTTGCGACAGGCTGTTTTTTGCAACCCATAATGAAGTGCCGCTTGATATCTTTCCGCCTGACTGTGGTCTGATTGTTTCGGACGGGTACTCGGCGCATATGTTGCGCGAGGCACCGGAACACAAGTTAGTACCCGCGCGGCGTAAGGCGATCACTCTCGACTTCTCAAGAACGGCGGCGCGCCGACTGATGCTCGCCGAATGGCAAACCGGTCAAACCTTCGGGGAGTGACCGGTCAGCGTCCTCACTTAGGGGCTCTTTTGGCCAGAATACGCTGCAGGGTGCGGCGGTGCATATTCAAACGACGGGCTGTTTCCGACACGTTGCGTTCACACATCTCGTAGACGCGCTGAATGTGCTCCCAGCGTACCCGGTCCGCAGACATCGGATTTTCCGGCAGTTCCTTTTTCTCACCGGCACGCTGCGTCAACGCATTGAAGACATCGTCAGCATCGGCAGGTTTGGCCAGGTAATCCAGTGCACCCAGCTTAACGGCTGTAACGGCGGTGGCAATGTTGCCATAACCTGTCAGCACGACGATCTGTGTATCGTCGCGGTTCTGACGAATGGATTCGATGACTTCCAGACCATTGCCATCCGTCAGGCGCAAATCGACCACCGCGTATTTCGGAGGCATGATTTTCGACTTGGCAATGCCTTCACTCACCGTCTCGGCCGTATCGACAACAAATCCTCTTGTTTCCATGGCGCGTGCCAGACGGCGCAAAAACGGACCGTCATCATCAACGATCAGTAGGGTCTTGTCAGGCCCGATATGGTCTTCAGTTGATTGGTCTGCGCCACTTAAAGCTGTGGTTTGGGTTTCGTTGCTCATGCCCCGGCCTCCCGGCTATTTCTGTCTTTATAGGTGATAATTGTTATGGCCCTTAGCGGCCTTGGCGTAAAGTCATTTCGCCCTGATGTCATCCATGATGCTGCGCGGCCAGACCACTTTGACGCGTGCGCCTGTCGTGTCGGATCGGTTTTCGAAAGTCAGCGTGGCACCGGAACGTTCCAGCAGGGTTTTGGCAATAAAAAGCCCGAGGCCCAATCCGCCAGCGCGCGCCATGTTCTGGCGTTTGGTCACGTAGGGATCACCGATACGCACCAGAATGTCCGGGGCGTAACCCTGGCCATCATCTTCAATGGTAATGCGCACCTGCTGGGCGTTGTGTTCAACAGTGATGATCACCGATTTGCTGGCGTAGTCGACGGCGTTTTCGATCAGGTTGCCCAGACCGTACAGTATGCCAGCGTTACGGGATCCGACAGGCTCTCCATCCCGTCCATTGATGTCGACCAGATTGATCTTGATGCCAAACTCGCGGTGCGGCGCGATCACCTCCTCCATTAACGAGGAGAGAGGCAGACGACGCATATGTTCTTCGCCGTCAGCAGAAAGGGAAGTCAGCCGCTTCAGAATGTCACGGCAACGTTCGCTCTGGCTGCGCAGCAGCGAGACATCCTCGCCAAACCGCTCATCCTTACCAAGCTCGCGTTCCATTTCCTTCGCGACCACACTAATCGTGGCAAGTGGTGTGCCCAATTCATGGGCTGCGGCCGCAGCAAGGCCATCAAGCTGCGACAGATGTTTTTCGCGTTCCAGCACCAGTTCCGTGGCCGCCAGTGCATTGGCAAGCTGATTGGCTTCATTGGAAACCCGGTAGGCGTAGAAGGCGGTAAACAGCATCATAGCAATGATCGAGCACCACATGCCGACCTGCATGATCGGTTGGATCGGCAATGGCTCACCCGGATACCAAGGTACGGGATAGGGGGAGAATGCAATAATTGCCGAGCAGACAAGTGCAACACCCAACAGCACTTGCGAATAACGCAGCGGCTGCGAGGCAAATGCAATGATAACCGGAACGGAAATTAGTGGGCTGAACGGGTTGGAGAGACCGCCGGTGATGTAAAGAAGCGCTGTCAGCTGCAGAAGGTCAAATGCAAGTAGCAAAGTGGCCGAACGCGGCTCAAGTCGGTGTGTCGATGGGAAGCGGGCAGTCAGAACAAGATTGGCGGCCGCCAATGCTGCGACGAGAAGGATGCACGGCACCAAAGGCAGTGGGAACTTCAGCACCAATTCCACCAGCAGCAGTGTTGCACTCTGCCCGGCTACTGCTAGCCAGCGTAAACGCACAATTGTTTGCAAACGTATCTGGCGGCTGAACCGGTCAAGCTGGGTATTTTCGATTGGCTGAACGGCCATGCCAGTCTCCTTCATGCTATTCACGTCAGACTTTATTGTCTTGTCGCGGGCATAGCGGTCAAAACTCTTGGTACCGACCGGGAGGGACACAGGTCTTGCGACACGTGATCAGGTGCCGCGTGGCTTTGCACGGTTGGTCGGCGCGGCATCTGCGGGATTTTCTGGCCAAGGGTGTCGCGGGTAACGGCCACGCATGTCAGCGCGTACATCTCTCCACGAACCGGACCAGAACCCTGGTAGGTCGCGTGTCGTCTGTATGGGGCGATGCGCAGGCGAGGTCAATTCCAACAGGAGCGGTAATTTGCCGCCTGCAACAGCAGGATGTGTCTTGAGGCCAAACAATTCCTGCACCCGTATGACCAGCAATGGCTCTTCACCGTCATAATGTACCTGATGTCGTTGACCCGTAGGAGCTTCGAAATGGGTTGGCGCAAGTCGGGGAAGATCGCGGTCCAACCCATGCGGTAGAAGTGACATCAACCCGTCAAACAACGTCCCGGGTTTGACGTCGGAAAGACCTTTGCAGTCGCTCTGAA
>NZ_JARFYO020000001.1:380000-385000 GCF_029193765.2 Agrobacterium sp. Azo12
AGGAAGGAAAGCTTGTCCTAGGCATTTTTGTTGTTTGAACTTTGGTTCATCTGATGGAAATGCTGGATTGGTGTTGCCTGACCGCGCATCACCGGATGATATCTCGAGAAGCTGGTCTTAATGATACGACCTCGAAGTGCACCGGCGTGCCTTCATATGAGGATTGTATCGAACACGTCGATGGCATCATGAAATGATCTGATTGTAAAAGGTAATCAGGTTTTTGCTGGTTTTACGCATACCTTAGGGTTGTGTGAGGCCGATTTGGAACCCCTTTGAGCGCAAGCGAGAAGGATAGGAATTCCAAATTTGCAAATATGGATGGGCATAGACAATGAGAACGAACAAGTGTTTTAAGGGCATTTGGTGGATGCCTTGGCATGCACAGGCGAAGAAGGACGTGATACGCTGCGATAAGCCGTGGGGAGCTGCGAATAAGCTTTGATCCATGGATCTCCGAATGGGGCAACCCACCTTAAATACTTGGAGAATCCAAGCTGTTCTTCTGAACGGTTTGGGTTTCCAAGTATTGATATAAGGTATCTTACCTTCGAATACATAGGGGTAAGAAGCGAACGCAGGGAACTGAAACATCTAAGTACCTGCAGGAAAGGACATCAACCGAGACTCCGTAAGTAGTGGCGAGCGAACGCGGACCAGGCCAGTGGCAATGATGAATAAAGTGGAACGATCTGGAAAGTTCGGCCGTAGCGGGTGATAGCCCCGTACACGTAGAACAATCATTGTCCTTGAGTAAGGCGGGGCACGTGAAATCCTGTCTGAACATGGGGAGACCACTCTCCAAGCCTAAGTACTCGTGCATGACCGATAGCGAACAAGTACCGTGAGGGAAAGGTGAAAAGCACCCCGACGAGGGGAGTGAAATAGAACCTGAAACCGGATGCCTACAAACAGTCGGAGCCCGCAAGGGTGACGGCGTACCTTTTGTATAATGGGTCAACGACTTAGTGTAACTAGCAAGCTTAAGCCGGTAGGTGTAGGCGCAGCGAAAGCGAGTCTGAATAGGGCGATTTAGTTAGTTGCATTAGACCCGAAACCGAGTGATCTAGCCATGAGCAGGCTGAAGGTTGGGTAACACCAACTGGAGGGCCGAACCCATATCTGTTGCAATAGATTGGGATGACTTGTGGCTAGGGGTGAAAGGCCAATCAAACTCGGAAATAGCTGGTTCTCCGCGAAATCTATTTAGGTAGAGCGTCGACCGAATACCCTCGGGGGTAGAGCACTGGATGGGCTATGGGGACTCACCGTCTTACTGATCCTAACCAAACTCCGAATACCGAGGAGTACTAGTCGGCAGACACACGGCGGGTGCTAACGTCCGTCGTGAAGAGGGCAACAACCCTGACCTCCAGCTAAGGTCCCCAAGTCATGGCTAAGTGGGAAAGGATGTGAGGATCCCAAAACAACCAGGATGTTGGCTTAGAAGCAGCCATCATTTAAAGAAAGCGTAACAGCTCACTGGTCTAAATAAGGGTCTTTGCGCCGAAAATGTAACGGGGCTAAAGCCATGCACCGAAGCTGAGGATACGATCTTATGATCGTGTGGTAGCGGAGCGTTCCGTAAGTCTGTGAAGGCGGACCCGTGAGGGCTGCTGGAGATATCGGAAGTGCGAATGTTGACATGAGTAACGATAAAGGGAGTGAGAGACTCCCTCGCCGAAAGACCAAGGGTTCCTGCTTAAAGTTAATCTGAGCAGGGTTAGCCGGCCCCTAAGACGAGGCGGACACGCGTAGTCGATGGGAACCACGTTAATATTCGTGGGCCTGGTGGTAGTGACGGATCTCGTGTGTTGTACACCCTTATTGGATTGGTTGTGCAGCGAAGAGGTTCCAGGAAATAGCTCCACCGTATAGACCGTACCCGAAACCGACACAGGTGGTCAGGTAGAGTATACCAAGGCGCTTGAGAGAACTATGTTGAAGGAACTCGGCAAATTGCACGCGTAACTTCGGAAGAAGCGTGACCCCATTGTACGCAAGTATAGTGGGGTGGCACAGACCAGGGGGTAGCGACTGTTTATCAAAAACACAGGGCTCTGCGAAGTAGCAATACGACGTATAGGGTCTGACGCCTGCCCGGTGCTGGAAGGTTAAAGGGAGGGGTGCAAGCTCTGAACTGAAGCCCCAGTAAACGGCGGCCGTAACTATAACGGTCCTAAGGTAGCGAAATTCCTTGTCGGGTAAGTTCCGACCTGCACGAATGGCGTAACGACTTCCCCGCTGTCTCCAACATAGACTCAGTGAAATTGAATTCCCCGTGAAGATGCGGGGTTCCTGCGGTCAGACGGAAAGACCCCGTGCACCTTTACTATAGCTTTACACTGGCATTCGCCAAGGCATGTGTAGGATAGGTGGTAGGCTTTGAAGCAGGGACGCCAGTTCTTGTGGAGCCATCCTTGAAATACCACCCTTATCTTCGTGGATGTCTAACCGCGGTCCGTTATCCGGATCCGGGACAGTGTATGGTGGGTAGTTTGACTGGGGCGGTCGCCTCCGAAAGAGTAACGGAGGCGCGCGATGGTTAGCTCAGACCGGTCGGAAATCGGTCGTCGAGTGCAATGGCATAAGCTAGCCTGACTGCGAGACTGACAAGTCGAGCAGAGACGAAAGTCGGTCATAGTGATCCGGTGGTCCCGTGTGGAAGGGCCATCGCTCAACGGATAAAAGGTACGCCGGGGATAACAGGCTGATGACCCCCAAGAGTCCATATCGACGGGGTTGTTTGGCACCTCGATGTCGACTCATCGCATCCTGGGGCTGGAGCAGGTCCCAAGGGTATGGCTGTTCGCCATTTAAAGCGGTACGTGAGTTGGGTTCAGAACGTCGTGAGACAGTTCGGTCCCTATCTGCCGTGGGTGTAGGAATATTGACAGGATCTGTCCCTAGTACGAGAGGACCGGGATGGACGTATCTCTGGTGGATCTGTTGTCCTGCCAAGGGCATAGCAGAGTAGCTATATACGGAATGGATAACCGCTGAAGGCATCTAAGCGGGAAACCAACCTGAAAACGAGTATTCCCTATCAGAGCCGTGGAAGACGACCACGTTGATAGGACGGGTGTGGAAGTACAGTAATGTATGAAGCTTACCGTTACTAATAGCTCGATCGACTTCTTCGTTCTCATTGTTCATGTCCATCAAGACGTGTTAAATTAAAGTGAGCTTCAAGCTCTCCAGCTTCTCGAAAACAACGTAAGTTGTTGCGTTTTGCCGACCTGGTGGTTATTGCGGGGCGGCTGCACCCGTTCCCATTCCGAACACGGCCGTGAAACGCCCCAGCGCCAATGGTACTTCGTCTTAAGACGCGGGAGAGTAGGTCGCTGCCAGGTCTGCTAAACGCAACTCAAAGCTTACAAAACATCTTCTCATCACAAAAAGGGCCTCGATGCCCAACACGAGGCCGCTATCAAAGCGGCTTTTTGCGTTTAAGGCCAATTCTTGGACTAATGCCGTCCTGCCATTCCGAAAAGCTAACTCTTTGAGGGCTGATAGATCGGGAAAACTGGCAAGTTCAGGAAACGCGAGACAAATTGCAACCCAATTTGCTCGGCACAGATCCGTCAATCGCTAGAGCGATCGACGTAGTCGCGACAAGTTCTGCGAACTTGCGCTGGTTCGGACAAACTGCCATGCAGTTTGCCTAGGGGTATTTTGCCTTTGGCAAAAACCTGGAAATACGGACAAACTGTTTTACAGTTTGCCTAGGGGATGCAAACACATCGTGTTTGCTCTGTCGCGACAAGTTCTGCGAACTTGCGCAGTCGGTATTTTGCCTTTGGCAAAAACCTGGTAACGCGGGGTGGAGCAGCCCGGTAGCTCGTCAGGCTCATAACCTGAAGGCCGCAGGTTCAAATCCTGCCCCCGCAACCAAATCAACAAAACATTCCCCCAAAAACAAAATCTCAAAACTAAAAGAAACCGCAGACCATTGGCGGCGCCTACGCGCGCGCGAAATAACCCTTCTCAAGACACAACAACCAAGGCACGCCAACAGCTGCCCAATGCGAAAGTCAAAGCCTGGAAAAACCGCCGGCGACAAAACGATCAATAACCAATGGTAGACACGCCGCAAGAAAATCAAGGCGACGCCCGCAAAACATGCTCGCTCAGAAAATCCAAATAGGCGCGTACCCGGCCAGACAATGGTCCCGAACCACCATAGACACACCAGATAACCTCGACATCGCCTGGGTTATAATCGTCCAGAACAGACACAAGTCTGCCCGCTTCAATATCTTCCTCCACATGAAAACCGCCAACACGCCCCAAGCCTAAACCATCAAGGCACAATCGGCGCATCGCCTTGACGAAATCATTGTAGGCACGCAGCGGAGACCGAACAACACGACGGCCGGCGCCAAAAAAGGCAGCACAACGTGCTGCACCACTTCTTATGATCGGCTGGCGCGAAAGGCAGGGCGTAATAGAGCTGATCGATCGACTTGCTTGCCCCTCAGAGGGCGACAATGACTGCAATTAGCGCCGCCTCTCAACCTCTTTGTGAATAGCGCTGCGCGCTCGGCCTCTGGCGGCGAACTGGAAGGCGCAAACCTAAATCACGGGGCAAACCTCAATCACCTAAAAGCAAAAGTCGGACGGGCCACACAGGCATAGGAACCGCTGCAACAGGCCAGCTCCTATGTTCATCGTGGACGAACGAAACGGTCAGAGAGAAGGCGTACAAATCGCTATGAAGCAAAAGCAGAAAGCAGGCGGCCAGCGTATCAGAATAGGTCCCGGTATAATCGGGTGAAAAAAATACAGCCGGAATCTAAAAGGCCGGAGCCACCTGCTTTGAAAAAGCACCGTTTGAAGAAACTGGCAAGGAACGACTTCAAAGAAGAAGTGTCGACTGGAGTGAATAGGGTGAGGCGAAAAAAAGGCGTCGAGCAACACGAAGTCAAAGGATCAATGCAATAGCCCCATGCCATAGCAGCATCCTGAAGGCAGAACGCCGAGCGTAAGGAAGCACGGGG